>JAPLQZ010000262.1 GCA_026399415.1 Rhodocyclales bacterium
ACGTCCTTGCGCCGTGCCTCGGCCTCGTTGTGCAGCGTGGCATTGGTCACCGTCACGCCGCCGACGAAAACCGGTGCCAACCTCGCCACAGGCGTTATGGCTCCGGTGCGGCCGACCTGCACCTCGATCGCTTCCACCGTAGTTAGGGCTTCTTCGGCCGGGTACTTGTGCGCCACGGCCCAGCGCGGTTCGCGCGTGACAAAACCCAAGTGCTGCTGCAACGCCAGCGAGTTAACCTTGTACACCACGCCGTCGATATCAAAGGGCAACGCATCGCGCACATCGCGGGTGCGGGCGTGGAAGGCGATCAGTCCGTTGGCACCCGATACCACCGCACGATGCTCACAGACCGGCAGGCCGAAAGCGGCCAAGCCATCGAGCACGCCACTGTGTGTATCCGGCATCGTCCAGCCACGGCACTCGCCTAGGCCATAGGCATAAAAGGACAGAGGCCGTTCCGCCGCGATGGCCGGATCAAGCTGGCGGATACTGCCTGCGGCGCCGTTGCGCGGGTTGACCAGTGTCACCCGTCCGAGTGCGCGCTGCTTCTCGTTGTAGCGCTCGAAATCGGGACGGCTCATGAAGACCTCGCCGCGCACTTCCAGTACCGGCGGACCATCGCCGCGGAGTCGCAAGGGAATGCGGCGCACAGTACGAATGTTCTGCGTCACATCCTCGCCGGTTTCGCCGTCGCCGCGTGTGGCGGCCTGCACCAGCACTCCGGCTTCATAGCGAAGATTGATGGCGAGGCCGTCGAACTTAAGCTCGGCCGCATATTCGATGGCGGGATCGGCTTCGCTCAATCCCAACTCGCGCCGCACACGGGCGTCGAAGGCGCGCGCACCGGACGGCTCGGTATCGGTTTCGGTGCGGATCGACAGCATCGGCACGACATGGCGCACCGGGGCGAACCCGCGCAAGGGCTTGCCGCCGACCCGCTGCGTTGGCGAATCGGCGCTGATCAGTTGCGGATGCGCCGCCTCCAACCCCTGCAATTCGCGGAACAAGCGATCGTATTCCGCATCGGGAATGGTCGGCGCGTCGAGCACGTAATAGGCATGATTGTGCTGCTCGATTTCACGGCGCAAGGTCTCCGCCCTCGCCGCTGCTTCCTGCAGGAGCATCAGGAGAAGAGGCGCAGCGCCCGTGTACTGCCGGGGACGATGCCACCGTCGCGCATGCGCTGTTGCAGTTCGGCTGTCCTGGCGCGAATCGCCTCGATCATGGCATCGGCCAGCGGTGCGCGCTGCGCATCCACCAGCACACCGCCCAGCGCGGCGGCCAGTTGCCGTGCCGTCGCCAGCATGCGGTCGAGGGCCTGTTCGCCATCTGCGACGCGCGGCACATCCAGGCTCAAGGTCAGGCCATGGGTCGCCAGCGACTTAATGGAGTCGGCATCGAGGCGCTCGGCGCCAAGATTGGCCACGGTAAACATTTCGCCGCCAGCCTCGTCGCGCGCCCGGAACACGCCATCCGCTTCCAGCACCAGCCCTGCCGCCTCGGCCACGCCGCGCAATTTTGTGCCGGCAAACACCCCTCCCGAGGCTTCAACCACGTGCAGCACGAACTGGATGTCCACGCCGGCGCAGAATTCATCGAGCGAGCCCGCACGCATGACGAGTTCGCCGCGCGGCGGCAGTTCCAGCGCGGCGGACGTCTGCGTCGCCACCTGTTGCACGCCGTCGAAGAAGCGCGCCAGTTCTCCGTCCGAGACCGGTCCGCGCCGATCGACCAGTTGCAGGGCAACCGCCCATTCGCTGTAGCGCCCCGTATCGTTTGCATCGACCCGCTGCCAGGCGCCATCGGCATCGTTCTTCGCCAGCCATTGCAAGGGTTTGCTCAGTTCTTCCGCCCATGCCTTCTGCATGGCCCAGACGGCAGGCGCCGGCAACGAATCAGCCGCGACCAGATGCAGCACGCAATCCGCCACGTTATCGGCATACTCGGCCGGCAGCAGCGGCTGTGGCGCGGGCGCCGGTTCCGCTGGCAGCGCGTCCGCGGCAGCAAGCTCCGCAGTGCTCGCGTCGCCGGTCGTCTCCGCCAAATCAAGCGCATCGTCGGTAATATGCGGTTCCTGGCGCTCCCCGGGTTCGCGGCGGGCATCGTCGGCGGGTGGCACATCCGCGCCGGCAGCCTGCTGCCCGTCCAGCAGCGCATCGCCCTGCCCGCCCTTGAATATCCTGTCGGCGGTCTTGCGGTGCTGGCGGTCCTGCCATGCGTTGTAGCCCCAGACCAGGGCCACCGCCGCCGCACCGGCACCGATCAAAGCGATTTGCAGTTCGCTGATTGCCATGTTCAAGCCACCTTCTGGTCATCGGCGAGGCGCAGCGCCTCTTCGATATCGACTTCCACCACGCACGAAACGCCTTGTTCCTGCATGGTCACACCGATCAATTGCTGCGCCATTTCCATGGCGATCTTGTTGTGCGAGATGAAGATGAACTGGGTTTGCACGGACATGCGCTTGACCAGATCGCAGAAACGCACGGTGTTCGAGTCGTCGAGCGGTGCGTCCACTTCGTCGAGCATGCAGAACGGCGCCGGGTTCAACTGGAACAGCGCAAACACCAGGGCAATCGCCGTCAGTGCCTTCTCGCCGCCGGAGAGCAGGTGGATGGTGGTGTTCTTCTTGCCTGGCGGCTGCGCCATGATCTGGATGCCGGAATCGAGGATTTCGTCGCCGGTGAGAATCAACCGGGCTTCGCCGCCGCCGAACAGTTGCGGGAACAGCGTGCCGAAATGCCTATTGACCGTGTCGTAGGTCTCCTGCAACTGCTCGCGCGTCTCGCGATCGATGCGCCGGATGGCATCTTCCAGGGTGCCGATGGCTTCGGCCAGATCGGTCGATTGCGCATCGAGAAAGCCTTTGCGCTCCGACGCCGTGGCGAGTTCTTCCAGCGCCGCGAGGTTGACCGGGCCGAGCGTCTCGATTTCTGCCGTCAGTTGGACAATCTCGCCTTGCAGGACGCTGTCCTTTAGCCTGTCAGCCCCGCCAGCGGTGAGTTCATCGACAAACGGAGCTTCATCGGCCTCGGTGACCACATGTACCTCGGCCAGACGTTCGCGGAATTGCTCCTCGTTGATCTGCACGGCCTGCGCCTTGAGCCTGAGGTCGTTGATCTTGTCGCGCAATGGCACGACGCCCTGCTCCAGCTTCAGGCGCTGCTCATCGAGACTGCGCAGTTCGCCGGCCGCGGTTTCGAGCGCATTTCGCCGTTCCGCCAGCGCCGACTCCTTGCCCTGCTTCGCATCCAGCGCGGCGTGCAGTTGCTCCTGCAGCACTGCATCGCTGATGCCGGCCAATTCAGTGCGTGCGGCAAGGGTCTCACCTTCGACGCGTTGCAACTGGCTGGTCGCCGTCGCTGCGGCACGTACATTGTCTTCCAGCTTCGACAGGCATTCGCGTTCGGAGAAACCGGCTTCCTGGGCTTCACGCCCGAGCTGGATTTCCAGTGCCCGCGCTTCGCGCAGGGCCGCATCCTTCAGTCGATGGATTTCGAGTGCCTGCTCGAGACGCTCGCGTACCTCGCCGAGACGTTCGCGCTGCAATTCGCCTTCGGTCTCGGCGCGCTGGCGACGGGCCTGCTCGGTTTCATCCTGGCGTTGCAGTTCGGCAAGGTCGCGGTCGATCTGCGCCGAGCGCTCGTCGAAACGGGCCTGCGCCTGAGCCAACTTAAGCGCTTCCACCTGCGCCGCATGACAGGCCTGCTGGGACTCCTGCATCGCGCGCCGGGCCGAGTTGAGCTGGGCTTGGCTATCGGCCAGTTGCTGCTCTGCGGTGCGCTGCACGTCTCGTGCCGCATCTTCGGCGGCGGCGCGTGCAGCGAGTTGTCCGGCGAGTTCGTCTATCTCGCGTTGGCGCTCGATGACGCCATGGGTCTTTGCATCCGGCACGTACAGCGTAAGGCCGGCGGGTGTCAGTACATGGCCGGCACGCGAAACACGCTGACCCGATGCCAGCGGCAGTTCGACCGCCAGATCATCGGCAACTGAGACCCCGGCCAGCCATTCGTCGAGTACGCCCGACCAGCGCGGATCGTCGCAGCGCACCTTGCTGCGCAGGCTGTCGGCGGCCGCCGGCGTGTTGGTGGCCGTGTCTCGCGCCAGCGCCAGGGCAAGAATCGCTGGAGGCGGCGATGCAAGCGCCGCACGCACGGTGTCGGCATCGGCCGTCAGCGCCGAGAAGCGTTCACGCAACACGGCTTCAACCGCCGTTTCCCAGCCGGCCTCCACCTGGATTGCCTGCCACAAGGGCTTGGCGTCGGCCAGATGATGCGCCTTGAGCCAGTCGCCAATCTCGCCGCTTTGCGCGACTTTGGTCTGCAACTGCGCCAGCGCATCATGGCGGGCGCGGGTCTCGGTCAGGCTGCGATGGGCGGCCTGCAGCGCTTCGCGGGCCGTGCGCAGTTGCGCCTCGGCGACAGGCACGGCGGCTTGCAGCGCCGCCAGACCTTGCTGGGCGGCGGTCAGCGCCGCCTCGGTGCGTCGTTCATTTTCCTGCGCGGCGGCCAGCAGGGCCGGATCGGGCGCACCCAACGCCTGGCGATCCTGCTCCAGCCGGCTGCGGCGCTGAACCAGGTTGTCCAGCGCGCGGATGGCATGTCCCTTGTCGGCCTCGGCCAGACGCAATGCCTGCTCGCCATCGCTCAGTGCCCGGCGCGCCTCGGTGACATCACTGCCAGCAGCCTGCACGGCATCTTCGGCATCCGGCAGACGGGCGGCGGCTTCCTCATGACGCGCGATGGCGGTGGCGGACCGGGCGCGGGAATTCTCCAGCAGCAGGTTCCAGCGCGCTTCATCCTCCGCCAACTGGCCATGCTGCGCACGCCAGTGGGTTTCCTCGCCGGCCAGCTGATCGAGACGCGCTTCCAGCCGCGACCGCGAAGCGCGCAGATGGCTGATCTCGGACTCAAGACGACTGACTTCGGTACTGGCCGCAAACATCTCGGACTGCGCGGCGTGCAGGACATCCGACGCCGAGAAGTGGCTCTCGCGCGCATGTTCGACACGGGCCTCGATTTCACGCAAATTGGCGGTTTCGGCTTCGACGCGATTGACGGCCTCGTCCACCTGGCGCGCCAGCCGCTGGCCGTCGTGCCTGGCATCGTTGCGCTTCTTCAGCCACAGCAGCGTCTGCTTGCGCGAAACCTGCTGGTGCAGATCGCGATACTGCTGCGCCACGGCAGCCTGCGCCTGCAAATGGCTGACCTGCGTTTCCAGTTCGTTGCGAATGTCATCGACGCGGGCGATGTTCTCCCGCGCATCTTCCAACCGGTGTTCGGTTTCCTTGCGGCGCTCCTTGTACTTGGTGACGCCGGCTGCCTCTTCGAGATAAAAGCGCAGCTCGTCGGGCTTGGACTCGACGATGCGCGAAATCATGCCCTGGCCGATGATGGCGTAAGCGCGCGGGCCGAGGCCGGTGCCGAGGAACAGATCGATCACGTCGCGGCGGCGGACGTGCAGATTGTTGATGTAGTAGCTGGAATTGCCTTCGCGGTCGAGCACACGCTTGACCGTGATTTCGGCGTACTGGCTCCACTGGCCGGCGGCGCGACCCTCCGCGTTGTCGAAAAACAGCTCGACGCTGGCGCGGCTGACTTCCTTGCGGGTGCCGGCGCCCTTGAAAATCACGTCCTGGATCGACTCGCCACGCAGTTCCGATGCCTTGGATTCACCCAGCACCCAGCGCACGGCGTCGATGATGTTCGATTTGCCGCAGCCATTGGGACCGACCACGCCCGCCAACTGGCCGGGAAAAAGCACGGTGGTGGGCTCGACAAACGACTTGAAGCCCGACAGTTTCAGCTTGTTTAGACGCACGAGGAATGAACCGGAAAAATGATGGCAAAGATGCAGCTCTGGAGCGGCGCCATTATAATCTGTCCCGCCCCTCTTACCCGCATCCACACAGCATGCCAAAGCCAGCCATCCAAACCCGCGCCAAGGCGCTCGAGACCTTCCCCAATCCCGCGCCGCACAGGGATTACCAGATCCACATGGAAATCCCCGAATTCACCTGTCTCTGTCCCAAGACCGGGCAGCCGGATTTTGCCGTGTTGACGCTCGATTACATCGCCGACAAGGTCTGCATCGAGTTGAAAAGCCTCAAGCTCTACATCTGGAGCTTTCGCGACGAAGGACATTTCCACGAGAATGTCGCCAATCGCATCCTCGATGACCTGGCAAAGGCCACCCGACCGCGCTTCATGCGACTGACAGCACGCTTCTATGTGCGCGGCGGCATTTTCACCAATGTAGTCGCGGAGCACCGCAAGAAGGGCTGGAAGCCGGCAGCCAGGATCGAACTGGCGGAGTTTTCTGCGCAGTCGAACACGCGCGGCTGAGGCGGGCGTTCAACGTGTGACTTAAGCAGCGTCGAAAGCCCCGGGTTGAATGACTTCCCAGGCGTTACTTCTTGGTACCGAGATCTGACAGCAATTCGAGTTGAAGCTCTTGTATTTGCACCAGGCGTTCCCACTGGTGCGAAAGAAGATGATCAACCTTTTCATGCAGGTGCCGAATCTCAAGCTCAGCTTTGAGGTTTATCTGATAGTCATGCTGCGATCGAATCCGGTCCTTTGCTTCCTGGCGATTCTGACTCATCATGATAACTGGTGCTTGAATGGCAGCAAGACAGGAAAGAATGAGGTTGAGGAATATGAAAGGGTATGGATCAACCGGACGCCACAGCAGCACGAGCGTGTTCATCCCAATCCAAATGAGGAGGAATACGCCGAAGCAAATAAGAAACGCCCAACTGCCGCCGAATGTGGCGATCTTGTCTGCCAGTCGTTCGCCAAATGACCGCTTCTGCTCAAGCTCGGCGTCAATGTTTGACGAAAGAAGTTCGTTTTCCCGAAGACTGCGCACGACGTCGTGCTCAAGGGAGGACAGTTCCCCCTTTTCAGATTCGAGCAAGGAATGAACGTACTGCCCTCGAAGCTCCGTCAGGTCTGCCCCACAAATAAACTTTTCAGACGACCACTCCGGGTATGTTTTGAGGATTTCAGCCGCTATCTCCTTTCGGATTATTTCGCCAGAAACAACGTTGTGCGCGGGAAAAGACTTACCGCAAATGGCGCAAGTTTTTAGGGAAGAGTTTTTGTATGTCATCTGTGCCCCGTCCTCCTAAGTGACGCATAACAGTTATTCAACGGGCCACCGGTCCGTACTACTGGAAATCGCAGAGTGTGCGGATTTGCTGTAACTGCCTGATTCACTATTGGTGAACTCACGCGGTCTAGCCGCATGGGCAATCATAGTACGGACAGATGACGATGGGGTACTGTGGATGCTTGGCGCAGCGGTCCGCTTTGGGCTCCTCGCAACCGGGCAGGCAGGCGATTCTATTGAATCCGGCCAGTTCCTTCAGGATGCAGCGGGTGTCCCGCAGGGGAGGATGGTGGCCCCACATCTCAGCCGCTGACGCGCAGCACCACCGCCATCCCTGAGTCACCCGCAGCGCAGCCGCCGAACAGGCCGACGCCGCCACCGCGCATGGCCAGTTCCTCGATCAGTTCGATCACGCTGCGCAGGCCAGTGGGACCCTGCGGGTGGCCCCAGACCAGCGAGCAGCCATAGTTGTTCATCTTTTCCAGCGGAAAACCCGTAGCGCGGGCGAAGGCGATATCGTTCACGGCGAAGGGATTATGCGTCTTTACCGCGTCGACGTCCTTGATGGTCAGCCCGGCATTCTTCAGTGCTTCGAGCGCGGCCGGCGCCACCGCCAGCGGCATGTGGCCCTTGTCCACCCTTGCCTGGCCGAAGCCAAGCAGTTCCACCTGGATTTTCGGATCGGTCGAAAACTCGCGAGCCAACTCGCGCGTGGTGACGATCATGCCGGCATTGCCGTCGGCCGGATGCGTCTGCGAACCGAAGGTAACGGTGCCGTTGGGCAATACCGGCTTGAGTTTGGCGAGCCCGGCAGCGGTCGTTTCGAAAACGCCCTCATCGGCAGATAGCAGGCCGGTCTGCTTGCGAAAGCCGGCGTCGGTGATCGGCACGTCGATCATGTAGCGCCGCTGAAAGGCGCGATCATTGGCCAGGGCATCCTGGTACTGGGCGTAGCGCGCCAGCGCAACTTCGTTCTGCTCGGCGGCGCTGGCGCCGATCCGGGTCACCGCGTTCTCTGCCGTCTCGATCATGGCGTTCTTGGCGTAAGGATCGCGGGCGAAGTTGTCCAGCACCCAACGCTCGGTGTGACCAGTGCCGCCCGGCGCAGTGGGATCCGGGTAGTAGACGATCGGACCGTTGGAGCAGCGGTCGGTGGTGATCAGCAAGGCGCATTGCGACGAGCCGTCGGCGACCTCGCCGGCGGCCATCTGCAGCACCCGGGCGCTGGTGGCGCAGGCTTGTTGCACCGTCGGTCCGGCCACATTTTCCAGGCCCATCAGCCCGGTTACGTAGGGCAGGCCGTAGAAACTGCCAAGTTGCGGATTGGTGTGGCCGAGGATGCCCAGGTCGATGCGTTCCAGCGGAAACTTCCTCGCTTCGAGCGCCTGCTTGCCGCTATTGGCGGCTAGCCGCAGGCTGTTGAGGTGGGCGATGGAACCCTGCCACTTGGCGAAGGGCGTGGACCAATACTGGCCGTAGGGAATGAATGCGTGTGCCATGGTGTTCTCCTGAAATCAGCGGGATTGTTCGGCCTGGTATTGCGCGAAGCTGGAGCCGGCCAGTGCCAGCTTTTTCAGCAACGGCGCCGGCTGCCAGTATTGGGGATCGAGTGTCTTCTGGAACTCGAGGATCTTGTCGTAGATGACCTTGAGTCCAACCGTGTCGGCGTAGAACATCGGGCCGCCACGGTAACGCGGAAAACCGTAGCCGGCGGTGTACACGACATCGATGTCGCTGGCGCGCAGGGCGATGCCTTCTTCGAGCAGCAGCGCGCCTTCGTTGATCATCGAGTAAAGGCAGCGCTCGATGATTTCCTGCTGGCCGGGTTTGCGCTGTGGAATGTTCAGGCGACGACCTTCCTCGTGAAGTATCGCAATCACTTCCGGGTCCACCGCGCGCTTGCCGCCGGCGCCGTCGTAGCGGTAATAGCCGCGCCCCGCCTTCTGGCCGATCCAGCCGCGCTCGGTCAGCATCGCCGACGGACGATAGAAGCCCGGATCCTTCGGTAGCAGATGGGCGCGCGCAACCCGCGTCAGATGGCCGATGTCGACGCCGGCCATGTCATACACGGCAAGGATGCCCATGGCCATGCCCCATGCCTCCAGGGCGCTGTCCACTTCTTCGGGTGTCGCGCCTTCGAGCACGCAATGTTCTGCTTCGCGCCCGTAGGGATCCATCATGCGGTTACCTATGAAGCCGTAGCAGACCTTGGCGACGACGCCGGTCTTCTTGATGGTCCTGGCAATTTCCATTGCCGTGACCACGACATCGGCAGCTGTCTTGCTGCACTGGACGATTTCAAGCAATTGCATGACGTTGGCGGGACTGAAGAAATGCAGCCCGATCACATCCTGCGGCCGGCCGGTGACGGCGGCGATCTCGTCGATGTCGAGCGTCGAGGTATTGGTGCCGAGGATCGCGCCGGACTTCGCCACGGCATCGAGTTTGGCGAAGATGTCTTTCTTGAGCGCCATGTTCTCGAACACCGCTTCGATAATCACATCGGCATTGCCGAGGTCGGCATACTCGAGAGTGGTGGTGATCAGGCCAAGACGCTGGTCGCGCTGTTCCGGCTTGAGGCTGCCGCGGCTTACCGAGCGTTCGTAATTCTTGCCTATCGTCGCCAGACCGCGATCGAGGTTCGCCTGGGTCGTGTCCAGAATGGTGACGGCAATGCCGGCATTGGCGAAGCACATACTGATGCCGCCACCCATGGTGCCGGCGCCGACGATGCCGACGCGGGTAACCGGGCGTGGCTTGACGTCCGCGGACAGGCCGGGAATCTTGCGCACTTCGCGCTCGGCATGAAACAGGTGGCGCAGGGCGCGGGATTCGGTGGCCTGTTCAAGTTTGGCGGACAAGGCGCTTTCGACCTGCAAGCCCTCGTCGAAAGGTTTTTCCACGGCGGCCTGGACGGCGTCGAGCAAGGCCAGCGGCGACTGCCGGTTGCGCATGGTTTTGGCGATCTGGGCGCGCTTGGCGGCGAAGAGTTCGACGACCTGCTCCACACCCTTGACGTCTTGCTCACGGGTACGGCGCGGGCCGGCGCCCTTGGCGACGAGTTCCCTGGCGAATGCCAGGGCGGCCGGAAGCAGTTCGCCACTCGCGACGCTATCGACGAGTCCGGCTTCCAGCGCCTTGGCCACCGGCAGCGGCTTGCCGGAAATCATCATGTCGAGCGCCACGTCAAGTGGTACGAGGCGTGGCAGACGCTGCGTGCCGCCGGCGCCGGGAATGATGCCGAGCGAAAGTTCCGGCAGGCCGAAGCGCGCTCCTTCATGCGCAATGCGGTAATGACAGGACAATGCAATTTCGGTTCCGGCACCCAGCGCGGTGCCATGCACGGCGGCGATCACCGGCACCGGGCTGTCTTCGATCAGGCGCAGGACTTCGTGGTATCCCGGTTCGGCGATACCCGTGTCGAACTCCTTGATGTCGGCGCCGGCGACAAAGGTCTTACCGGCACAGGCCAGGACCACGGCCTTGATTCGCGTCTGTCCCTCCAGCTCGGTGAAGACCTGCTTCAGGCCGGCGCGCACCTCCTGGTTGACGGCATTCACCGGCGGGCTGTCGATGGTCACGACGGCGATATCGCCGGACATGGTGTAGCTCACTGCATCGCTCACGCTGTTTCTCCTTGGTTTGCAACGGGTACGGACCGGGAGGACGCCGCATGTGCGGCACCGCCCAAGCCCAAATAGGACTCGATGACCTTGGGATCATTGGCAAGTTGATCGGCGGGCCCTTCGAGGGCGATCTCGCCGGTTTCGAGGACATAGCCGTAGTCCGCGACCTGGAGGGCGGCGCGGGCGTTCTGCTCGATCAGCAGGATGGATACGCCGGCCTGCTTGAGGTCGGCAATGACGCGAAAGATCTCCTTCACGATCAGCGGCGCCAGCCCCAGGCTCGGCTCGTCAAGCAGCAGCAACTTGGGCTTGGCCATCAGCGCACGACCCACCGCCAGCATCTGCCGCTCGCCACCCGAGAGCGTGCCGGCCTGCTGTTCGCGTCGCTCCTTCAGACGCGGGAAGATCTGGAACACCCGCTCCATGGTTTCCGGGTGATCGCGATGACCAAGCCGGTGGCGCATGAAGGCGCCCATCAGCAGATTGTCGGCAACCGTCATGCTGCCGAACAGGGCGCGCGACTCGGGCACCAGGCTCATGCCCTTGGCGACCATGCGCTCGACCTCGATTTCCGCTTGCGGCTCGCCGAGGAAACGAATGTCGCCGCGATTCTTCGGCAGCAGACCCATGATCGCGCCGAGCATGGTGGTCTTGCCGGCGCCGTTGGGGCCGATCACCGTGACGATCTGGCCGGCGCCCACTTTCAGATTGGCGTGGTGCAGCGCCTCCACCTTGCCATAGGAGACGCACAGATCCGCGACTTCGAGGATGTGGGGGTGCTGGTTTTGCATTTACTCCACTCCGCCGAGATAGGCTTCCAGCACCGCCGGATTCCTCTGCACTTCATCAGGCAGGCCCTCGGCGATCTTCTCGCCGAATTCCATTACCACCACCCGATTCGCCAGACCCATGACGAAGTCCATGTCGTGCTCGACCAGAAGGATGCCCATGCCTTCCGCCTTGAGCTTCCTGAGCAGGTCGGCCAGGATCTGCTTTTCCATGTAGCGCAGACCGGCCGCCGGTTCGTCGAGCAGCAGCAGGCATGGATCGGCGGCCAGCGCGCGGGCGATTTCGAGCGTGCGTTGCTGGCCCAGTGCCAGGCTGCCGGCCTGTTCGAACATGCTGTCCTTGAGGCCGACACGTTCAATCTGCCGAGCGGCTTCGGCGAGCAGGCGTTGTTCCTCGGCGCGTTCCAGATGCAGTGCCGCCGGCAGCACACCCCTGGTACCGCGCAAGTGGGCGCCGATGGCGACGTTCTCCAGCACGCTCATGCCCGGCAACAGTCTTACGTGCTGAAAGGTGCGGCTCATGCCACGGCGGGCGATAGCCCGTGCGGTCAGGTGGTCTATCCGTTCGCCGAGAAAGCGTATCTCGCCTTCGCTGACCGAACCGACGCCGGAGATGCAGTCGAACATGGTGCTTTTGCCAGCGCCGTTAGGGCCGATCAGGGCCATCACTTCGCCAGCACGCACGGTGAAGCTCATGTCGTTGTTGGCCACCAGCCCGCCAAAGCGCTTGAACACATGCCTGACGTCAAGGATGCCGGCGCCGGCCTGCGGCATGACGTTCCTTGGCAGAGCGTCTCCTTGCGGCACAAGCCTGCTGCCGCGTGCTGGCGGCACCAGTCGAGCGAGGATCGGCCAGATGCCGTCGCGGGCGCGTTGCAGCACCAGCACCATCATCATGCCGAAGACGATCATTTCGAAGTTTCCCGAAGCGCCAAATATCTTGGGCAGCAGGTCTTGCAGCCATTGCTTGAGGATGGTGATCAGTCCCGCCCCAAGCAGTGCCCCCCACACATTGCCGGCGCCGCCAACCACCGCCATGAACAGGTATTCGATGCCGATGTGAAGACCGAACGGAGTCGGATTGACGAAGCGTTGCAGGTGGGCATAGAGCCAGCCCGAGAGCGCGGCGAAGAGCGCGGCGATGAGAAAGATGATGATCTTCGACCGTGCCGTATCCACCCCCATGGCTTCGGCCATCACCGTCCCGCCTTTGAGGGCACGGATGGCGCGGCCTTCGCGCGAATCGAGCAGGTTCTGGGTGATCCATACCGCGGCCAGCAGCATCACCCAGATGACATAGTAGAAGGCACGCCCGCTCTTGAGTTCAAGACCGAACAGTGCGAGGGCCGGGATGCCGGAGATGCCGGTATGACCGCCGAGGAAGCTGAGGTTGCCGAACAGGAAGTAGAGGCTGATGCCCCAGGCGATGGTTCCCAGCGGCAGATAGTGCCCGGACAGGCGCAGGGTGAGCGCGCCAAGCAGCCAGGCGACGATGGCCGTGAGCAAGAGTCCGGCGGCCAGGCCGATCCAGGGAGAACCCCCGGCCCAGGTCAGCCAGCCCGGCAGATCGGTCGCCGTGGTCAGATAGGCGCTGGCGTAGGCGCCGAGGCCGACGAAGGCCGCCTGGCCAAAGGAGGTCAGTCCGCCGACGCCGGTGAGCAGCACGACGCCCAGGGCAACCAGCGCGGAGAGGCCGATGTAGTTGAGCAGGGTGATGTGGAACTCGGACAGGATCAGGGGTCCGCTGCCGAGCAGGACGAGAAAGAGGATCAGGATGGCGCGCTGCATCACTCTTCTTCCTCGACGTGATGCGTGGTCAGCGAGCGCCACACGAGCACCGGAATGATCAGAGTAAAGACGATGACTTCCTTGAAGGCCGAGGCCCAGAAGGAGGAATACGACTCAAGCAGGCCGACCAGGACGGCACCGACGGCGGCAATCGGGTAACTCACCATTCCGCCGACAATGGCGCCGACGAAACCCTTGAGGCCGACCAGAAAGCCGGTGTCATAGTAGATGGTGGTGATCGGGGCGATCAGAATTCCTGACAGGGCGCCGATCAGTGCGGCAAGCAGGAAGGAGAGTTTGCCGGCCATGACGGTGGAGATACCCATCAACCGGGCTCCCGTTCGGTTGATCGCGGTGGCGCGCAGGGCTTTGCCGTAGAAGGTATGCTCAAAAAACAGGTAGAGAATCACGATCAGCGTGATGGATGCGCCGACGACCCACAGGGTCTGACCATTGATGACGATGCCGCCGAGCTTGTAGCTGGCATCCGAGAAAGCCGGGGTACGCGAGCCTTCGGCGCCGAAGAAGAGCAATCCAAGGCCGACCAGGGCCAGATGTACGGCAACGGCGACGATCAAGAGAACCAGCACGGGCGCTTCTGCCAGCGGCTGAAAGGCCAACCGGTAGATCATGGGTCCCAGGGGTACGACCAGCACCAGGGTGAGGATCACTTGCAGCGGCATCGCCATCTCTGCCGGCTTGAGCAGAGTGACGGCGGCCGCCGCCAACGCCGGGTAGGCCAGATTCCAGCCGATGATCCGGGGAATGCGCCGGCGGCTGCCACTTCGCAGTGCCTGCGCCAGATCGATCAGCGCCACGACAACGCCGGCCCCCAGCAACAGCCAGAGCGTGCCGGGAATCCTGCCGGCCTGCAGGCCCGCCAGGGTCAGGGCCCCCAGCGCGACAAACTCTCCTTGCGGGATGAAGATCACCCGCGTCACGGCAAATACCAGCACCAGTGCCAGTGCCAGCAGTGCGTAGATCGCTCCGTTGGTAATCCCGTCCTGCGCCAATAGCAGGACTATCTGGAAATCCATTCGGCGAGATCAGGCTGACGCGAGTCGCATGATCACTTCGGCTCCGGGCGCGCCGGCATGCAAGCGTTCTACCAATGCAGCACGTCGTGTCAGCACTGCGCGCTGGTTGATATAGCCCTTGTCGGTAATTTCTCCGGCATCGATCGAAGGCGGTTCCTCCATCAGCAAGGCCCGGTCGGCAACCATGGAACTGCCGCCGCCTTCACCCACCAGTTTTACCAAGCCGACCCGTATGAACTCCACCACGCGGGAATCGGCCAGCACCTGCGCCAGAGGTGTGTCCCCTGCGAGATCCGGACACAGGCTGCGGCAGCCGGCCGGGTTGGCGAATATCAGGAAGCCCACGCTCTCGCGATCGTGGCCGGTAACGACAATGTCCTGGGCCGCCGGCGCCAGTATGGAAAGAGCATGAACACGCAAGGCGCCGACATGCACCCATACGCCGCTCATCAACTTGAAGTCCTCGGCAATGCGGCCGTCGAATTCAATTCCTTTGGCATGATCCTGCGGATCGGCAAAACGCCCGGCATCGCCCATCAGGTAGAAACCTTCCTCGTCGAATGCCGCTTTGGTCAGTTCCGGCTGCTTCCAGTATCCCGGTGTCACATTCGGTCCGCGCACGCGCAACTCCAATTTAGTGGCGTTGGGCACCATCTTGATTTCGCACCCCGGCGCGGGCAAGCCGATTACCCCCGCATGGTCGATCCTGAAATGGACGTTGGTGATCATCGGTGCGGTTTCAGTGGCGCCCCAGGCGGATAGCATTACCGTGGGATGTCCCCGTTCCCTGACGGAAAGCGCTTCGAGGCTTTGCCACAGGTTCTGCGGCAAAGCGGCCGCCGCATAGAAAATCATGTCCAGATCGGCGAAGAAACGCTTGCGCAGGGCATCGTCCCGTTCCAGATACGGGATCAGCATGTCGAAGCCGCGCGGCACGTTGAAATACATCGTGGGCGATATGTCGCGCAGGTTGGCTACCGTTTTTTCTATCAGGCCGGGGGCCGGCTTGCCCTCGTCAACATAGAGCGTGCCCCCGTTCCTCAGAATCATGTTGAAGTTGTGATTGCCGCCGAAGGTATGGTTCCACGGCAACCAGTCGACCACCACCGGCGGCCGCGCTTCGAGGAAGGGCCAGTTCTGCACGACGGCCTGCTGGTTGGAACAGAGCATGCGCTGGGTATTGACGACGCCCTTCGGAACGCCGGTAGAACCGGAAGTGAACAGAATCTTGGCGATGGTGTCGGGACCGACGGCAGCGAAGGCGCGATCCACTTCCGCTCCGCCCGG
>JAPLQZ010000057.1 GCA_026399415.1 Rhodocyclales bacterium
CCCCCCCCCCCCCCCCCCGCGGCGCAGCCAGCCGCATTGAGGCGCCCGGTGTTTAGCCTGCGCGGCCGCCTGATCCTGTTGCTGCTGGCGGCGTTCGGTGCGCTGAGCGGCCTGATCGTGTGGCAGTCGATCGAGCACCGCGACGAGCGGCTAAGCTATGCCTCGGACCAACTCCTGGATCACACGCGACTGATCGCGGCCCGCCAGCAGTACATCGCCGCGAAAGCCGACGCGATATTGAGCGGACTGATGCCGAGGCCGGAATTGAGGGCGGGGGCGCCCGCCGGGGCCTGCGCGCAGTTCCTCGCGGCGCTGGTCAAGCAGGAACCGGCGTTCATCCAGGCCTCCAGAATGAGGCTCGACGGCGAGGTCGACTGCAGCGCGGTGCCCGCAGCGGGCCGCGTCAGCGTTGCCGATCGGAACTACTTCAAGTCCGCCCTCCGGTCGCGCGATATGGTGATCAGCGAAGTGATCATGGCGCGGATCACGAAACAGCCGGTCGTGGCTTTTGCCAAGGCCATGCATGACGAAAGCGGACATGTTATCGGCGTTTTGGTACTGTCGCTCGACCTGACCTGGCTGCACCGCGAACTGGCGGCCACCCGCCAGCAGGAAGGCGCCCGGCTGAGGGTCATCGACGCCAAGGGCACCGTCGCCGTGCGCCACCCCGACCCGGAGGGCATCGCCGGAACGAACGTCGCCGATCAGGCGCTGTTCCGGCATATCGCGGCCGCCGGCGAAGGCATGTTCGAGGAAACCGGACTGGATGGCCAGCTTCGGATCAACGCCTTCGTACCGCTGCTGGAAACCGTTTCCGGCCCCCTGTCGCTGTCGCTGAGCCTGCCGAAGGCGGTGGTGGAAGCCCCCGTGCAGCGCGAATTGTGGATCAACCTCGGCTTCGCGCTGGGGGTGCTCGTCGCCACGCTGGGGCTGGTGATCCTGGGCGCCAACCGGATGCTGGTGCGCCCCCTGCTGACGCTGGCGCGGGCGACGGCGCGCTTCAGCGCCGGCGATCTCGCCGCCCGCAGCGGGCTGCCGCATACCGAGGACGAGATCGGCCGGCTGGCGCGGACCCTGGATCAAACGGCGGCGGCCATCGAGGACAGGGAGCACAAGCTCGCCCAAGCCAACCATGCCCTGCGCGTGCTCTCCGCAGGCAACGGAACCCTGCTGCGCGCCACGGGCGAGCAGGAACTCCTTGAGGGCATGTGCCGGGCCATTGTGGAAGCTGGCGGCTACCGCATGGCCTGGGTGGGGCTTGCGATGAGCGACAAGCGTGTACGGCTGGTGGCTTCCTGGGGCGCGGCGGTCGACTTTCTCGCCGGCCTGCACCTGACCTGGGACGAAACCGCATCGGGCATCGGCCCGACCGGCACGGCGATCCGCCGCGGCATCCCCGTCGCGGCGAACGACATCCTGACCGACCCGGATTACGCGCCCTGGCGGGAGCGGGCGCAGCGTTACGGCTACGCCGCGTCGCTGGCCCTGCCGCTGCGCCTCG
>JAPLQZ010000080.1 GCA_026399415.1 Rhodocyclales bacterium
GCGCGCACCGGCGACCAGGTGCAGCACGCGTTTTGCCTGATGCGGCGCGAGATATTGCCGAAGCTCGATGCCTTTCTTGCATCCGGCGAGCGCAAGGTCTGGCTTTGGCATGCCTCGCTGAGAGTGGCCGAAGTCGCTTTCGATGATGAAATCGCTGCTTTCAGCAACATCAACACACCGGAAGATCTCGCTGACTGCGAGAAACGGCCGGCCGCGCCGTAGCGGCGCAGTCTTTGCCTGAAACTGTGAAATACTACACAAACCGGATGTCAATATATATGCTTCAATGGCAGTAGGGATAATTCCTAAATTTTCCAGAAAGCGAAGGTCGCATCATGAATTGGTCAATTGGTCGCGCAAGCCGTAGCGCCGTAGCAGGTAGCCTGGGTCTTTTCTGCCTTTTCATGGGCGGTTCATTGCCGAGCTATTCGGCTACTCCAACCGAGTTCAAGGCCATCGCCACGGCGCCGGAAACCGGGAAACGATTTGGAACTGTCTGGCGCATCCGCGGCGAGGTCGTTGCATCCCCAGCGGGCAGCGCCGCCGGCGGCGAGAGGAAATTGAAAGAGGGCGACCTGGTTTACGTCGGCGATCGCGTTCGTGCCGCCGCCCTGGCCGAAGCTGTCCTCAAGACCGAGGACGCCGGGCTTGTCGCCATTCGTCCGGGCACCGAGTTTGTCGCCGTGAGTTTCGCTGCCGAAGACAAGGCGACCGACAGTTTCACGGTACGTCTGGTCACCGGTTCGCTGCGTGTCATCAGCGGCTGGATTGCCCGCACCAATCGCTCCAATCCGGAAGGAACTTACGACAAGGTCAATCGTGGCGGCACGACCCTTCAGGTCGGCGAGAACAAGCTCGATATCGACCCGGGGCGCGTCGGCTTCGTCCGCGCGCCGGCCAATGTCAAGGAACGCGCCTTGATGACCATCCTGCTGCCGGTATTGCTCGACAAGGTGCCGAATTTCTATGTCCCCGGCGAATTTGACTCCGATCTCGACAAATACTCGAAGACCGCTGATCAGGAAAGCCCGAGGCCGGTAGCTGTACCAGCACCGGCGGCAGCGGTCGCCGCGCCGCCAGTGGCGGCCAAGGTCACAGCGCCTGTTGTTGCGCCTGCGGCGGCTCCGGCCACCGCACCCGTCGGCACGCCGGTCGGGGAATGCGTACCGACCGCGATCGCCAAGACCTGGTTGAAACAACTGGATGGTGCGATTGCCAAGCGCAACGGAGCGACGATCATCGCCATGTTCGCACCCGAGGCAGCCGTTCGCGCCACGGTACGCGGCGCTGACGGCAAGATGGCCAGCGTCGATATCAACCGTGAGGAACTCGTGAAGAGCACGCTGGCCGCCATGAAGGGACTCACGGACTACAAACAGCGCCGCGTCTGGACCGAGGGCAAGCTGGCGACTGCCGCTGCCAGCACCACATGCGATCGCATCAATCTAAGGTCAGTAGTGGTCGAGCAGGGAAAGCAATCCGGAAAGCCCTATCGATTTGAATCCCTGGAGGAGTACACGCTTGAATTGCGAGCCGGAAAGTGGCTCTCGACGAAGGCAGAAACAACCCAGCAGTAAGGACGGTGAGGGCTTGGCCT
>JAPLQZ010000195.1 GCA_026399415.1 Rhodocyclales bacterium
ACCAGTTTGACGTCGTGCTCGATCAGCAGCACGGTCAATCCGTCGTCGCGCAGTCCCGCGATCAGTCCGCGCAGCGCCGTCGTCTCTGTCGCGTTCATGCCGGCGGCCGGTTCGTCCAGTGCCAGCAGTTTGGGATCGGTGGCCAGCGCACGGGCAATTTCCAGCCGGCGCTGATCGCCGTAGGAAAGCTGGCGGGCCAGATCGTCGGCATGATCGGCGACACCTACGTAGTGCAGCAACTCTTCTGCGCGGCGGCGAATTCCGGCCTCCTCGGTCCGCTCCGCACGCGTGCGCAGGACGGCGCCGAAAACGCCGGCACCGGTGCGCACATGGCGGCCGACCATCACGTTTTCCAGCGCGGTCATGTTGCCGAACAGGCGGATATTCTGGAAGGTGCGCGCAATTCCGGCAGCGGCCACCACATGCGGGCTCTCCAGATTCAGCGGCGCGCCGGCGAACATGACTTCGCCGCTGTCGCGAGGGTAGAGCCCGGTGAAGACGTTGAACAGCGTGGTCTTGCCGGCCCCGTTGGGACCAATCAGGCCGTAAATTTCACCCTTGCGAATGGTCAGCGAAACATCCTTCAGCGCCTGTACGCCGCCAAAGCGCTTGCCGATGTTGCGGGCTTCGAGGAGGATGGCGTTCACGCGCGGTTCTCGTTCATCTCGCGGCGATGCCGGGTTTCCGGCCACAGACCGGCGGGACGGAAGCGCATGGTCAGCACCAGGGCGAGACCGAATATCAGCATGCGCAGGACTTCCGGATCGATCAGCACCTTGCCGAACAAGGCCATTTGCGTCGGCTCCACCGTGTAGCGCAAGAGTTCAGGCACAAAGGAAAGCAGCACTGCGCCGGCGATCACGCCCCAGATGTTGCCCATGCCGCCCAGCACCACCATGGACAGCACCATGATCGACTCGTTGAGGACAAAGCTCTCCGGGCTGACGAAGGTCTGAAGGGCGGCAAACATGCCGCCGGCGATGCCGCCGAACGAGGCGCCCATGGCGAAGGCCAGCAACTTGATGTTGCGGGTATTGATGCCGCTGGCTTTGGCCGCAATCTCGTCTTCGCGAATTGCAACCCAGGCGCGCCCGATGCGCGAATCCTGCAATCGCCGGTTGATCACGATAACCGCCAGCAGCACCAGCATCAGAAAGTAGTAGTACTTGATTGGACCACTGAAAATCAGGCCGGCGATCGTGTCGTTGGTGGAAAAATTCAGTGGGCCAAGCTGGAACGAGTCAATCCGGTTGATGCCCTTCGGGCCGTTGGTCAGATTGAGCGGCGAGGAAAGATTGTTCATGAAAATGCGCACGATCTCGCCGAAGCCGAGCGTGACAATCGCCAGATAATCGCCGCGCAAACGCAAGGTGGGGGCGCCGAGTATGACGCCGGCGCAGCAGGCTACCGTGGCGCCGATCGGGAGGATGATCCAGAACGGCAGATGCAAGCCGAAATGCGGCGAGGCCAGCAGCGCATAGACGTAGGCTCCTACCGCATAGAAAGCCACGTAGCCGAGGTCAAGCAGGCCGGCAAAACCGACCACGATGTTCAGGCCCAGCGACAGCAGCACGAACAGCACGGCAAAATTGGTGATGCGCACCCAGGCCGTGCCGGCCATTGCCAGCACAAAAGGCAGGGCGATCAGCGCGATCGCGATCAGGGCCAGGCCGAAGCGTTCGCGATTGCCGGTCATGCGCGCTCCGACACCCGCTCACCGAGAAGCCCGGAGGGACGGAACACCAGCACCAGGATCAGCATCAGGAAGGCAAACACATCCTGATAGTTGCTGCCGAAGAGCACGAAATTTCCGCCGTCCGCACATTGCTCGGCGAGCGCGCCATGGGCGATGGGCCAGGTGCAGAGGTCGGTCAACTCGCCGATATAGCCGGTACCGAGGGCTTCGACCAGACCGAGCAGAATGCCGCCGAGCATGGCGCCGGCAATGTTGCCGATGCCGCCCAGCACCGCCGCGGAGAAGGCCTTGAGGCCGAGATTGAATCCCATCGTGTAGTGGGCAATTCCGTAGTAGCTGCCATACATGGCTCCGGCCACGGCGCCCAGCCCGGCGCCGATGACGAAGGTGGCGGCGATTACGCGGTTGGCGTTGACGCCCATCAGGCCGGCGACATGGACATTCTCTGCCGTGGCGCGAATGGCGATGCCGAAACGGGTGCGATAGACAAACCAGGAGAGCCCGGCCATCATCGTCAATGACAGAAGAATGATGGCGATTTGCACGCTGCTGATCGCCGCGCCGCCGATGCCGAATATGTGGTTGTCGATGATCTGCGGAAAGGCCAGCGGATTGCGGCCCCAGGCCAGCAAGGCCAGATGCTGCAGGATGATGGACATGCCGATGGCGGTGATCAGCGGCGCCAAGCGCGGCGCATGACGCAGCGGACGATAGGCGACGCGTTCGAGCAGATAGCCCATGACCATGCACGACGGAATCGCCGCAAGCACTCCCGCGAGGACAATGACCAATGGCGGCAGGTTGCTGCCAGCCAGCGAGGTGATGACGGAAAAAGCCACCATGGCGCCGATCATCACCACTTCGCCGTGGGCGAAGTTGATCAACTGGATCACCCCATAGACCATCGTGTAGCCCAGCGCGACAACGGCATATACGCTGCCGGTGGTGAGGCCGTTGATGATCTGCTGGAGCAGGGTGTCCATGGGTTTGCGTTTGCCGAATAGAAACGGGGAAGGCGCCGGAAGGCGACTTCCCCGTCTGGCTCAGCGGGTGCCTACTTCTTTGGTGCAGCGGGTGCAGCGGCCGGAGCAGCAGCCGCCGCCGCAGGTGCAGCAGCAGGTGCAGCAGGTGCAGCAGGTGCAGCAGCAGGTGCAGCAGGTGCAGCCGCGGCCGGCGCTGCCGCTGGTGCGGTGGCCTGCGTATACTCATCCAGCGTCATCGACTTGCCGCCCTTGAGAATGGCCACCGGCGTGATTTTGCCTCCCTTCAGGGTGAAGATGGTCATTTCGGCGTCCTTGCGGTCGCCCTTTGCGTCGAACTTGATATTGCCGCTGGCGCCGGTGTAATCACTGGCGACAAGCGCCGGCAGGTATTTCGCCGGATCAGCCGAGCCGGCTTTCTGCATGGCCGCTATCAACAGTTTGGCGGCGTCGTAGGTAAATGGCGCGTAGAGGATCGGATCGATCTTGAAGGCGGCTTTGTAGGCGTCGAGGAACTTCTTGCCCGCCGCCTGGACCGGAATACCTGCCTGCGAGCAGAGCAAACCCTCGGCAGCAGCGCCGGCGAGTTCGGCCATCTTGTCGGTACAGGCCCCATCGCCGAAACCGAAAACAGCCTTCATGTTCAGTTCGCGCGCCTGCTTGAGCAGCGGGCCGCCGGTAGCGTCCATGCCGCCGTAGAACACGGCATCGGGATTCTTGCCCTTGATTTTGGTCAGCACAGCTTTCCAGTCGACCGTCTTGTCCGTGCCCTTTTCGCGCGGCAGAACCTTGACGCCGGCGGCTTTCAGGGTCTTCTCGACCTCGTTGGCCAGACCTTCGCCATAGGCAGTTGCGTCGTCGATGACGGCAGCCGTCTTTGGCTTACTCTGAACCAGGTAGTTGGCAATCGCGGGGCCTTGCTGGTCGTCACGACCGACTACGCGGAAGGCCACCTTGAAGCCCTGCTCGGTGTAGGCAGGATTGGTCGCCGAACCGGAGATCACCGGGATGCCGGCCTGGTTGTAGATCGCCGAAGCCGGAATCGTGGTGCCCGAATTCAGGTGGCCGACAATGCCGGCAACCTTGGCGTCAACCAATTTCTGCGCCACGGTGTTGCCCACTTTCGGGTCACCCTGGTCGTCTTCGGCAACTATCTCGAATTTCACCTTCTGGCCGCCAACCATCGGGTTTGCCGCGTTGGCTTCGTCGATCGCCAGACGGGCGCCATTCTCGTTGTCCTTGCCGAGGTGGGCGATGCCACCCGTCAGCGGACCGACGTGACCGATCTTGATCACGGTAACAGGTGCCGGTGCCGGCGCAGCCGATTGCGGCGCAGGGGCTTCTTTGCCGCAGCCAATGACGGCGACGGCGGCGATAACGGAAATTGAAATGGCTTTCATTTGCAGGTTCATGATTGGGGGACTCCGTAGGAATGAGAGTAAGGGCAGCCAAGAAAGAAACACTTGACTTCGAGCCGTAGCGCCCCGCGATTGTCACAACTTGCACCTGCTTCTGTCAACGGGAAGCAGTCAATATTTCTCTTTTCAGAAAGAAAATGCCGACCGACGATAAAAAAGGCCGGTCCCGCGAGTGGCGGGACCGGCCTTTTTGTTGTTGCAACCCGAATTACTTGGCGCCGGCGAGAATCCACTTGACCAGGGTCTTGATGTCCTCATCCTTGACCGCGGCATTCGGCGGCATCGGGATCGGACCCCAAACGCCCTTGCCGCCCGCCTTGACCTTGGCGATCAGCATGGCTTCATCGCTGGCCTTGTACTTCTTCGCTATGTCCTGATAGGCGGGGCCGACCAGTTTCTTGTCGACTGCATGGCAGGCCAGGCAGGCGCTCTTGGTGGCCAGTTCCTTGTTGGCGAAAGCCGGAGCCGACACCATTACGCCGGCAGCAACCAGCGCGGAGATCAATACCGATTTCATGTTGAATTCCTTGTTGTGGGGATAAGAATGAATAGGGTGAATAGGGGCAAACACCGCGAATGCTACCGGATTCGGTTTGTGCCGGAAATGCTTCAAATCAATAAATCAACTCGTCCAGATTCGCTGTCGGGGCCAGGCAAGTAACGCCGCGACACACCCAGGCGTTGACCTGATCGCTCTCCGGTTTGGCGAGAGTCTCGGGCAGGCCCGCGGTTCCGTTGGGCAGGGCCAGCACAAGGCGGCGCGGGTCGGCGTCCAGAGCCTGGCGCGATTTCGCCATCCGGTCAGTCGGCCCACGCAGAATGATAATGTCCGGCGGAGTAAGCCCTTCTTCAAGGGCCGGCAACAGGCTGCCGAAGCCGGCCGGTGAGCGGCAGATCTGCGGCCAGAACAGCCGCAGGGTTCTCCCGGCGGCGGTCAGGTAACGAGCCTCGCCCAGCAGGTGTCCGAGACGTTGCAGGGCAAATGCCGCGATGCCATTGCCCGAGGGAGTGGCGTTGTCGTGGCCGGTTTTGGGGCGATGGATCAATACCTCATGGTCGTGGGCGGTGAAGAAGAACCCGCCTGCCTCGCGGTCTTCGAACCGGGCCAGCAGGGTATCGGCAAGTTCGATGGCGAAGGCCAGGTCATCGTTGCGAAACTCTGCCTGCATCAGTTCCAGCAGGGCCGCCAGCAGGAAGGCGTGATCATCGAGATAGGCATCGAGGTGGGCGCGGCCGTCCTTTGCCGTCGCGAGCAAACGCTTGTCCCGCCACATCGTCCGGCGAATGAAATCCATTGCGCGCTGCGCCGAAGCCAGCCACTCGCCACGCTCGAACACGCGCGCTGCATGGGCCATGCCTTCGATCATCAGCGCGTTCCAGCTGGTCAGCACCTTGTCATCGCGGCCGGGCCGAATGCGCAATTCGCGTGCGGCAAAGAGCTTTTGGCGTGCCGATTCGAGCAGTGGGATTTCTGCGTCGCTCAGATCGCCGGCGACCTTTGCATGCCAATGACGATTCTCGAAATTCGGCGGCCCGTCGAAGCCCCAGCGCCGTGCCGCCAGCGCCGACTCCTGCGGCGTGAGCAGTCGCTCCACCTCGCCGCGATCCCAGACGTAGTACTTGCCTTCCTCGCCCTCCGAGTCGGCATCGAGCGAGGAAAAATAGCCGCCGTCGGCCGCCTGCATTTCGCGCATGACCCACGCCGCGGTTTCTTCGGCGACGCGGGCGTAGAGCGGATCGCCGGTTTGCGCCCAGGCATCGGCGCTGAGTGCGAGGAGCGGCCCGTTGTCGTAGAGCATCTTTTCGAAATGCGGGATTTCCCATCGTTCGTCGACGCTGTAGCGGCAGAAGCCGCCGCCGATCTGGTCGTAGATGCCGCCCTCGCTCATGCGCTTCAGCGTGATCAGCGCCATCTGGCGCAGGCTTGCCTCGTTGCGGCGCAGGAGAAACGCCAAGTCAGTTGGATGAGGAAATTTCGGCGCGCCGCCAAATCCGCCATGCGTGCGATCGAAAGCGCGGGCCAGTGATTGTTCGGCCTCCGCCAGCGGCTTGAGGTCGAATTCGCCGATCGCCTCTGCTGCCGGCACCGTGCCGGCCAGGGCCCGGCGCAGTTCGGCATTCTGCGTTTCGATATCGGCGCGGCGCTCCCCGAAGGCTTCCGCGACGCGTTCGCAGAGGCCGGCAAAGCCGGGCAGCCCGTAGCGCGGTTCCCTGGGGAAATAAGTGCCGCCGAAAAAGGGCGTGCCGTCCGGGGCGAGGAACATCGTCAGCGGCCAGCCTCCGCTGCGCTGCGTCAGCATCTGGTGCGCGGTCTGGTAGATCTGGTCGAGATCGGGACGCTCCTCGCGGTCGACCTTGATGTTGACGAACAGGCGGTTCATCACCGCCGCCACATCCGCATCTTCGAAGGATTCGTGGGCCATCACGTGACACCAGTGGCAGGCCGAATAGCCGATGGAAAGCAGGATTGGCCGGTTCTCCTGGCGGGCGAGCGCCAGCGACTGCTCATCCCATGGCTGCCATTGAACAGGGTTGTCGGCATGCTGCAGCAGGTAAGGTGAGGTTTCGGCTGAAAGCCGGTTGGCGAGTGCTGATGACATGGCTGGTCTCGGAAAAGAGGTCGAACTATACCCGATAAAATTAGTCGGGTATAGCTTCCGCGCCGTCCTGCCCGCCAGGCAGGGTGGTCAGATTCCCATCTTGCCGAAGATCTTGTCGAGTTTGTCCTGCAGTGTGGCGGCCGTAAAGGGCTTGACGATATAGCCCGAGGCTCCGGCCTGTACCGCCGCGGTAACGTTTTCCTTCTTCGCTTCGGCGGTGATCATCAGAAACGGCAGGGTCTTCAGCCGGGCGTCCGCCCGTACATTCTGCAAGAGCGTGAGTCCGTCCATATTCGGCATGTTCCAGTCGGATACGACGAACTCGAATCCTCCTTCGCGCAGCTTGGTCAGCGCCACCGCGCCGTCTTCCGCTTCCTCGACGTTGGTGAAGCCGAGTTCCTTCAGCAGATTGCGCACGATGCGGCGCATGGTCGAAAAGTCGTCGACCACCAGGAACTTGAGTGAGGTGCGATCGGGCATGGTCTGGTCCGTGCGGATAGCGAATAGCACGCACTATGCCTTAAGCGGGAAGGGGCTAAAACCGTGAATACGGGCGGGAACCGCCTAGCTATCTCCGCGCAAGCCCGGTCGAAGTGTCGTTGGTCGATTCCATCCCGTCACTGGCCAGCGTCGGCCGCTGCAAAGGCCCGGGAATTCACTGCCCGACGTGGCTGCGGTGCTCACCCGAGCTGGCTGACGTCCCTCACCGCCCCCGTGTCCGCCGAGGTGGTCATTGCGGCATAGGCCAGGAGTGCGGCCGAGACATGGCGCTGGCGATTGACCGGCTTCCAGGCCTTCGCACCGCGGGCTTCCATCGCGGCGCGCCGTGCCGCCAGCACCGACTCCTGCACCGCGAGATGGATGCGCCGCTTGGGAATGTCGATCTCGATCGTGTCGCCCTCTTCTACCAGGCCGATGGCGCCGCCGGCAGCCGCTTCGGGCGAAGCGTGGCCGATCGAAAGCCCCGAGGTGCCGCCGGAGAAGCGGCCGTCGGTCAGCAGCGCGCAGACCTTGCCCATGCCCTTCGACTTCAGGTACGAGGTCGGATAGAGCATTTCCTGCATGCCGGGGCCGCCTTTCGGGCCTTCGTAGACCACGATCACGATATCGCCGGCGACAATCTGGTCGGCGAGGATCTTCTCCACGGCTTCTTCCTGCGACTGGCAGACGCGGGCGCGGCCGGTGAATTTGAGGTTCGAGTCATCGACGCCGGCGGTCTTGACCACGCAGCCTTTCTCCGCGATGTTGCCGTACAGCACGGCCAGGCCGCCGTCCAGCGAGAAGGCATGAGCCATGTCGTGGATGCAGCCGTTGGCGCGATCGAGATCGAGTTTGGGGTAGCGACGATTCTGCGAAAAGGCGGTCTGCGTCGGCACGCCGCCCGGCGCCGCGCGGTAGAAGTCGTGCACGGCCTTGTCCTCATTGCGCTTCACGTCGCAGCAGTCGAGCGCCTCGCCCAGTGTCGGGTAGAGCACGGTCGGGCAGGCGCGGTTGATCAGGCCGGCGCGGTCGAGTTCGCCGAGAATGGCCATGATGCCGCCGGCGCGATGCACGTCTTCCATGTGGTACTTCTGCGTCGACGGCGCCACCTTGGCCAGGCAGGGCACCCTGCGCGACATGCGGTCGATGTCGGCCAGGTTGAAATCGACGCCGGCTTCCTGCGCGGCGGCCAGCAGGTGCAGCACGGTGTTGGTCGAACCGCCCATGGCGATGTCGAGCGCAATCGCATTCTCGAAGGCGGCGAAGCTGGCGATGCTGCGCGGCAGGACGGAGGCATCGCCGTGTTCGTACCAGCGCTGGCAAAGATCGACGATCACGCGGCCAGCCTTGAGGAACAGCTTTTCGCGGTCGGCGTGCGTCGCCAGCAGCGAACCGTTGCCCGGTAGTGAGAGGCCGAGCGCCTCGGTCAGGCAGTTCATCGAATTGGCGGTGAACATCCCGGAACAGGAACCGCAGGTCGGGCAGGCGGAACGCTCCATGCTGGCCACTTCGGCGTCACTGTTTTTGCTGTCGGCAGATTCGATCATGGCGTCGATCAGGTCGACCATGCGGTACTCGCCATGCCACTTGACCTTGCCGGCCTCCATCGGTCCGCCGGAGACGAACACGGCTGGAATGTTGAGCCTCAGCGCCGCCATCAGCATGCCTGGAGTGATCTTGTCGCAGTTGGAAATGCACACCATCGCATCGGCGCAATGGCCGTTGACCATGTACTCCACCGAGTCGGCGATCAATTCGCGCGAAGGCAGCGAATACAGCATGCCGCCGTGGCCCATGGCGATGCCGTCATCGATCGCGATGGTGTTGAATTCCTTGGCCACGCCGCCTGCCGCTTCGATCTCGCGGGCGACCAATTGGCCCATGTCCTTCAGATGCACGTGGCCCGGCACGAACTGGGTAAAGGAATTGACCACGGCGATAATCGGCTTGCCGAAGTCGCCATCCTTCATGCCGGTGGCACGCCACAAGGAGCGTGCGCCGGCCATGTTGCGACCGTGGGTAGAGGTGCGGGAACGATAGATGGGCATGGGATTCTCCAACGCAATGGGGTGAGAGCGAATTTGCAATTGTATCGCCGTAGCGCCGGCGCCGACTCCTGGCCGACGGTTAGAATCCGGCCACCATGCTGATCCACCCCCAGTTCGATCCCATCGCCCTGCAAGTCGGCCCGCTGGCCGTGCGCTGGTACGGCCTCATGTATCTGGCCGGCTTTGTCGCCTTTCTCTGGCTTGGCAGGCGGCGTGCGGCGGCGCAACCGTGGCACGGCATGGTTGCGCAGGACATCGACGATCTGCTGTTCTACGGCGTGCTCGGCGTGGTCCTGGGCGGCCGCCTGGGGCAGGTGCTGTTCTACGAGCCGGGCTACTACCTTTCACAGCCGCTGGAGATCCTTGCGGTGTGGAAAGGCGGCATGGCCTTTCACGGTGGCATGCTTGGCGTGTTCGTGGCGATGGCGCTATGGGCCCGCAAGGCTGGCAAGACGTTTTTCCAGGTGACCGACTTCATCGCCCCGCTGGTGCCGCTGGGCCTGCTGGCCGGGCGCATCGGCAATTTCATCAACGGCGAATTGTGGGGCCGGGTGGCCGATGCCACGCTGCCCTGGGCGATGGTCTTCCCGCAGGTCGACCAGCTGCCGCGCCATCCGTCGCCGCTGTATCAGGCGGCAGGAGAGGGGCTGCTGCTGTTCGTGGTTCTCTGGCTGTTCTCCGCGCGGCAGCGCGGGCCGGGCCAGATCTCGGGGATGTTCATGATCGGCTACGGCGTACTGCGCTTTGTCGCCGAGTATTTCCGCGAGCCGGATCACGGCATCTTCGGTCTGTCCTACGTGGTCAGCATGGGACAGTGGCTGAGTCTGCCGATGATTGTTTTCGGACTCTGGTTGCTGATGCGCAAGCCCGCACGCCAAAACTGACGAAGAGACGTCTGGCAGTAGAATGCCGACCCGCAGTACCGCGCGATCAGGAACCCATGAATCGCAAGACATCCCTAACCCATTCAGAAATCAACCATGAACTCTTCATCTCCATGTTTTTCAGTATTTGTGGCGACTGCCCTTGTTGCCGCCGCTTCTTCCTCGCTTGCTGCCACGGTCCAGGTCGACGTCGAGGCGGCCAAGGCCGTATTCAAGGAGAACGACTGCCGCAAATGTCACGATCCGGTTAAAACGAAAGGCGGTCCTTCCCTCAAGAAGATCGCGGATAAGTACAAGGGCAAGGCCGACGGCGAACAGAAAATTCTTAAACACATGGCTCAGGGTCCGCGGATCAAGCTGGATGATGGCAAGGAAGAAGATCACAAGATTCTCGACATCAAGGATCCCAGGGTACTGAAGAACGTGGCGCAGTGGATTCTTGCGCAGTAATTGGCCTGTCGTCGCGATGGCTCGGTATGCCTTGACTGTGAAACACGCTGAAACAATTCATCGTCAGCAATAGATCATGGCCTGCGTTATTCGGGGTGTGCGGCATCACGCCGACTAACCGGAAACAAGATCATGAAAAGCAAGACCTCACTTTTGATTGCAGGATCCCTGCTGTTGGCCCTGACCGGCCTGGTACCGGCACAGGCGGCGGTCGACGAGGAAGCCGCTCAGGCGCTCCTGAAAAAAAGCGACTGCTTCAAGTGCCACGCCATCGACAAGAAGAAGGACGGTCCGTCCTACAAGGAAGTCGCCAAGAAATACATGGGCAAGGCGGATGCGGAAACCAAACTGGTCAAGCACATCACCCTGAAGCCCATGATCGAGATTGACGGCAAAAAGGAAGAGCACAAGGCAATCAAGAGCAGCGATGCTGCCGAGATCAAGAATGCCGTGCAGTGGATCCTGACCCGGTAACGGTCGACGGCATCAAGACCGCATAAAAAGAGGAGGGTGGATTTTGTCGAGGCAGAATCCGCCCTCTTGGCTTCTTCGTGTTCCCCGGAACCTTACGTTGCGCGCGCTGCAGCAACGATGTCGAGCATGGACAAGGGGATGTCGTGAAGTGCGTTCATGGCTGTGGCTCTCCTTCGCCTCCTCCGCCAATAGTCGGCGCAGCGCCGGCTGACGGCTTGCTGAAGACCTCAGCG
>JAPLQZ010000267.1 GCA_026399415.1 Rhodocyclales bacterium
CGGGTTTCTTCCATGTAGCGGGCGACGCCGGGATAGCGGGCGAAGTAGCGGTCCATGTAGGCCGCAGCGGCGCTGCGGTCCACGCCGATCTGCTTGGCCAGGCCGAAGGCACTCATGCCGTAGATCAGGCCGAAGTTGATGACTTTCGCCGCGCGGCGCTGCTCGCTGCTGACCTCGATCGGCGTCACGCCGAAGATCTCCGCCGCCGTGGCGCGATGCACATCCTCGCCCTGGGCGAAGGCTTCCAGCAGGCGCGGATCGTCGGAGAGGTGGGCCATGATGCGCAGTTCGATCTGCGAATAGTCGGCGCTGACGATACGGTGATTGGCCGGCGCGACAAAGGCCGAGCGGATGCGGCGGCCCTCGGGTGTGCGGATCGGGATGTTCTGCAGGTTGGGGTCGGTCGAGGCCAGCCGGCCGGTGACCGCCGTGGCCTGGCCGAAGCTGGTATGGACGCGGCCGGTGGCCTGGTTGATCATCTTTGGCAGCTTGTCGGTGTAGGTGTTCTTCAGCTTGGCCAGGCTGCGGTGCTCGAGAATCTTCTTCGGCAGCGGATAGTCTTCGGCGAGTTTTTCCAGCACCTCTTCGTCGGTTGAGGGCCCGCCCGAAGGCGTCTTCTTCACCACCGGCAGGCCTTGCTGGTTGAACAGGATTTCGGCCAGTTGCTTCGGCGAATTCAGGTTGAAGGGCTGGCCGGCAAGCTGCTGCGCCTCCGCTTCGAGGACCATGATCTTGCGCCCGAGTTCGTCGCTCTGCTGCACCAGCGTTGCGGCATCGATCAGTACGCCGTTGCGTTCGATGCGAAACAGCACCTCGGCCACCGGCAGCTCCAGATCGCGGTAGAGGCTTTCCAGTTCCGGCTCCGCCGCAAGTTGCGGGCGCAGTACCTGATGCACGCGCAGGGTGACGTCGGCATCCTCGGCGGCATACTCGGCGGCATGGGCGACATCGACCTGGGCGAAGGAAATGCGCTGGGCGCCCTTGCCGGTGATGGCGTCGTAGCTGATGGTGGCGAGGCCGCAATGGCGCGCCGCGAGCGAGCCCAGGTCGTGCGCCTTGTCGGATTCCAGCACATAGGATTGGAGCAGCGTGTCCTCGACGATGCCGGCCAGGCGCACGCCGTGGTTGGCGAAGATGTGACGGTCGTACTTGAGGTGCTGGCCGAGCTTGGCGTGGCGCGCCGATTCCAGCCAGGGCTTGAGTCGCGCCAATGTTTCGGCGAAGGGCAGCTGGGTCGGTGCACCGGCATAGTTGTGGCCGAGCGGCAGATAGGCGGCCTTAAGCGTTTCTCCATCGGCAATGGCGAAGGAAATGCCGACCAGTTGCGCCAGCATCGGGTCGAGGCCGGTGGTTTCGGTATCGAGCGAAACCAGTTCGGCGGCGTCGAGGCTGGCCAGCCATGTATCGAGTTGTGACGGCTCGATAATGCACTCGTAGCCGCTGCGGTCGGGCTCTTCGCTTGGTATCGCCTCAAGAGTCGGCGCTGGCGGTACGGCGTTTTTCGGCCGGGTTTGCAGTGCCGGTTGTTCACCGTTCAACTCGCGCAGCCAGCCCTTGAACTCCAGCCGCGTGTAGAGCTCTGCCAGTTTTGTCGTGTCCGCCGCCAGCGGCGCCAGATCGGTCACCGCCTGCGGCAGCGGCACGTCGCAAACCACGGTGACCAGCTTGACGCCGAGCGGCAGAAAATCGAGGTGCTGGCGCAGGTTTTCGCCCACCGCGCCGCCGATCTCCGCGGCATGGGCGACGATGGCGTCGAGCGAGCCGTAGGCGTCCAGCCATTTGACGGCGGTCTTGGGGCCAACCTTGGCCACCCCCGGCACGCCGTCTGAGGTATCGCCGACCAGCGCCAGGTAATCGACGATGCGCTCGGGCGGTACGCCGAACTTGGCCTTCACGCCGGCCGGGTCCAGCGTTTCATTGTTCATGGTGTTGATCAGCGTGACGTGCTGATTTACCAGCTGGGCCAGATCCTTGTCGCCGGTGGAAATCACGCAGGCTATGCCGGCCGCCGCGGCCTGCTGCGACAGGGTTCCGATCACGTCGTCGGCTTCGACGCCATCGATCATCAGCAGCGGCCATCCGGCCGCGCGAATGCACTGGTGCAGGGGTTCGATTTGCGCCACCAGGTCCTCCGGCATCGACGGGCGGTGGGCCTTGTAGTCGGGATACCAGTCATCGCGGAAGGTCTTGCCCTTGGCGTCGAACACCACGGCGCGAAAATCTGCCTTATAGTCGGCTTCGAGCACGCGCAGCATGGACAGTACGCCGCGGATGGCGCCGGTAGGCTCGCCGGCGGCAGTGCGCAGATCGGGCAGGGCATGGAACGCCCGATACAGGTAGGACGAGCCGTCGACGAGTAGCAACGTGGGCATGGAGGAGCAGGTCGAAATGAATGAGAAGGAAAAGCTGTCCAAGGGCCGGTGGCAGGGAGCGAAGAGCGTTGATTCAGCCTCTGCCCGGCAGACCGCGACCAGCGCACGCGAAGCCTGGCGGGTGTTTGGCATTATGTCAGAGTTCGTCGAGGCGACCGAACGTCTGGCCACGATACGCCCGGCGGTGTCGATCTTCGGCAGTGCGCGCATCGGCCCGGATTCCAGCTATTACCAGCAGACCGAAAAAATTGCCCGCTTGCTGTCGGATGCAGGGTTTTCGGTGGTCTCCGGCGGTGGTCCGGGCGTCATGGAGGCGGCCAACAAGGGCGCTTTCGAAGGCAAGAGCATGTCCATCGGGCTCAATATCCAGTTGCCGCACGAGCAGAAGAAAAATCAGTATCAGGACATCTCGCAGAGCTTCCGCCACTTCTTCGCCCGCAAGTACATGTTCGTCAAAGTGGCCGCCGCCTATGTGGTGATGCCCGGCGGCTTCGGCACGCTCGACGAACTGCTCGAGGCCCTGACGCTGATCCAGACCGGGAAGAGCCCGCGCATCCCGCTGATCCTGGTCGGCACGGAGTTCTGGGCGGGGATACTCGACTGGTTCCGCGAGCGTCTGGTGGCAGAGCACATGATCAATCCGGAAGACATCGATCTGCTCCAGGTCATCGACGATCCGGAGCGGGTGGTGGCGGCGATCTTCGATCACTACGAAACGCGTGGCTTCGGCCCGCTGCCGGAAGAACACGAATTGCTGCTTAACCTTTGATAAACTGGCAGGAATTCTCTAAGGAAACACTGAATAAGTATCAAGCGCTGTGAACGATTTCTTTGTCATGGAGTCAGACAAAGAGTTGTGATCACAAGGGACAAGACGATGAAGCAAATGACGCTGGCAGCGACCAGAGGATTCGAGAAGCACAACCGA
>JAPLQZ010000036.1 GCA_026399415.1 Rhodocyclales bacterium
CCTGCACCTGTTCCTTCGCCGCCTTGCCGTGGCCGACTACGGCCTGCTTGACTTGCAGTGCGGTGTATTCGGCCACCGGCAGGTCGGCCGTCACCAGCGCGGCGATTGCCGCTCCGCGCGCCTGGCCGAGCAGCAGCGTGGATTGCGGATTGACATTAACGAAGACGATCTCGACTGCCGCCTGCTGCGGTTGGTAGGTGGCGATGATCTCCACCAGTCCGTCGAGGATGGTCTTGATCCGCTGCGGCAGGCTGCCTGCCGCATCCGTCTTGATGCAGCCGCTGGCGACATAGGCCAGCGTGTTGCCGGACTTGTCGATGACGCCGAATCCGGTCGAGCGCAAGCCCGGATCAATGCCGAGGATGCGGATAGGGGTCGAGGCGGCGGGGGTCATTTCCGCGCAAGATACACGCCCCACACCGCGAGCGCCATGCCCACCAGTGCCATTCCGGACAGGCGTTCGTCGAACAGCAGCCAGGCGATCAGCGCCGTGCTGGGGGGGACCAGGTAGAACAGGCTGGCGAGATTCACCGCGCTGCCGCGCCGGATCAGCATGTTGAGCAGGGACACCGCTCCCAGTGACAGCACCAGCACCAGCCAGGCCAGGGCAAAGATGAAGTTGGGCGCCCATTCGACGTGAAGGCTTTCGGTCAGGCTGGCGGCCACTCCCGTGGCGACGGCCGTCGGCAGGAATTGGGCGACGGATCCGGTGCGCCAGTCGAAATGGGGGCAAAACCGCTTCTGGTAAAGGGTGCCGGCCGTGATCGCGAGCAACGCGGCCAGAGATGGCCAGAGGGCATCGAGGCCATAAGAGGTGCCGAGCTTGCCCGATACCACCAATGCGACGCCGATGAATCCCAGCGAGAGGCCGAACCACTGCCGCTTCAGCACCGCTTCGTTCAGCACCCAACCGGCGGCGACCGCGGTCAGCAGCGGCTGGATGCCCACCACCAGACTGGTGACGCCGGCGGGCAGGCCCTTCGAAATCGAGACGAAAACGCCGCCGATATAGACGGCATGCACCAGCAGACCCGTGACGCCGATATGAAACCACTGCCGCGCATCGCGCGGCCAGGGCGCGCGCATCGCCAGCGCGAGCAGGGTCATCAGCACCAGCACCAGCGAAAAACGGATCAGCAGGAAGGTCAGCGGTTCGGCATACGGCAAGCCCAGCTTGGCGCCGATAAAGCCCGTGCTCCAGAGCAGGACAAACAACAGGGGGATGGAACGGTTCATGACAAGCGCGGTCGAAAATTCAGCCCGCAAGGGTAACCGATTCACAAGCCCTGCGGCCACCGGCGCGGCGCTATGATGGTCGGCACCGGCCAAGGAGAAATGCCATGATCCGCAAACTTGTTACGGGACTCGTGACCGCGTTCGTTCTGGTCGCCACGGTGCGGGCCGAGGTGCCGGCGATCGGCGTTGTCGCGCCGGAGTTTTCGCTGCCCGACCAGACCGGCGCGCCGCGGCGCCTGGCGGAATGGCGCGGGCGGTGGGTGGTGCTCTACTTCTATCCCAAGGACGACACACCGGGCTGCACCACGGAAGCCTGCAGCTTTCGCGACGACATCTCCCTGATCACGGCGCTGGGCGCGCAGGTGGTGGGCGTGAGCGTCGACGACACGCTTTCGCACAAGGCCTTCGCCGAAAAATACCAGTTGCCTTTCCCGCTGCTCTCGGACGCCACGGCGGACGTCGCGCGCCAGTACGGCGCGCTGTCGGACTGGCTGGTGGTCAAGGTGGCGAAGCGCTATACCTTCCTCGTCGACCCGGCGGGCCGTATTGCCAAGGTTTATCTGACGGTCGACGCCGCGCGGCATTCGAAGGAGATCGCCGCCGACCTGAAGGCGCTGCAGGCAAAGACGGCCGGAAAGTAGGGAGCAGGGCCGCCTATTCGTCCATCACCGCCGTGGTGTAGACCTCCTGCACGTCGTCCAGGGCTTCGAGCGCATCGAGCAGCTTCTGCATTTGCAGCGCGTCATCGCCGGCAAACTCGGTTTCATTTTGCGGCTTCTGAATTACTTCGCCGAATTCCGCCTTGAAGCCGGCTTTCTCCAGTGCATCCTTGACCGCGGCAAAATCGTTGGGCGGCGTGACGACCTCGATCGAGCCGTCTTCGTTGGTCATCACGTCGTCGGCGCCTGCATCGATGGCCGCGTCCATCAGCGCCGCTTCACTGGTGCCGGGAGCGAAGATCATCTGGCCGCAGTGGGTGAACAGGAAGGCCACGCTGCCATCGGTGCCCATGTTGCCGCCGTGCTTGGCGAAGGCGTGGCGCACTTCGGCGACGGTGCGCACCTTGTTGTCGGTGAGGCAATCCACCATCACCGCCGCGCCGTTGATGCCGTAGCCTTCGTAGCGAACTTCCTCGTAGTTAACGCCTTCGAGCTGGCCGGTGCCGCGCTTGACGGCGTTGTCGATGTTGTCCTTGGGCAGGCTCTGCGCCTTGGCTTTTTCGATGGCCAGCCGCAGCCGCGGATTGGCGCTGATGTCGCCGCCGCCCATCTTCGCCGCGACGGTGATTTCCTTGATCAGCTTGGTGAATACCTTGCCGCGCTTGGCGTCCTGACGCCCCTTGCGATGCTGGATATTGGCCCATTTGGAATGTCCGGCCATAGTTGTTTCCCTGGTTGCGTCATAGAATTGCAAATTTTAGCATCCTCGGAAATCCAGCCATGACCCAACCCCTGCCCATCGCCAGGAGCGGCGACACCGAACTTGTCCTGTTGGCGCAGTTTGCCAACCGCCACGGCCTGATCACCGGCGCCACCGGCACCGGCAAGACGGTGACCCTGCAGCGCATGGCGGAGCAACTCTCGAATGCCGGCGTGCCGGTGTTCCTCGCCGATGCCAAGGGCGACCTGTCCGGCCTCGGCGCCGCCGGCGTCGCGTCGGAAAAGTTGCAGAAGCGGCTCGATGCCCTCGGCATCAAGGACTGGCAGCCGCAGGCCAATCTGTTCTGGGATGTGTTCGGCGAATCGGGGCATCCGGTGCGCGCAACGATTTCCGACATGGGCCCGCTGTTGCTCGGGCGCCTGCTCAATCTCAACGACACACAGGGCGGTGTGCTGCAACTGGTGTTCAAGGTCGCCGACGACCAGGGCCTGCTGCTGCTCGACCTCAAGGACCTGCGGGCCATGGTGCAGCATGTCGGCGAACACGCGGCGGAATACAAGACCAAGTACGGCAACGTCTCGGCGGCCTCGGTCGGCGCCATCCAGCGCGGCTTGCTGACGCTGGAAGAGCAAGGCGGCACCAGCTTCTTCGGCGAACCGATGCTCGACATCGAGGATCTGATGCAAACGCAGGATGGACGCGGCGTGATCAATGTGCTGGCGGCCGAAAAGCTGATGAACTCGCCGCGCCTCTACGGCTGCTTCCTGCTCTGGCTGCTGGCCGAACTGTTCGAGCAATTGCCCGAAGCGGGCGACCTGCCCAAGCCGAAGCTGGCCTTCTTCTTCGACGAGGCGCATCTGCTGTTCAGCGACGCGCCGCCGGCCCTGCTGGAAAAAGTGGAGCAGGTGGTGCGCCTGATCCGCTCGAAGGGCGTCGGCGTGTATTTCGTGACGCAGAATCCGCTCGACATTCCCGACGCGGTGCTCGGCCAGCTGGGCAACCGCGTCCAGCATGCGCTGCGCGCCTTCACGCCGCGCGACCAGAAGGCGGTCAAGGCGGCGGCCGACACCTTGCGCGCCAATCCGGCCTTCGACGCCGCTGCGGTGATCACCGAACTCGGCGTCGGCGAGGCGCTGGTGTCCTTCCTCGACGAACAGGGCCGGCCGACCGTGGTCGAACGCGGCATGGTGCTGCCGCCGGCGTCGCGCATCGGGCCGCTGATGGCGGACGAACGCCGTGCCGCGATTGCCGCCTCGCCAATCGCCGGGCATTACGAACAGGTGCTCGACCGCGAATCCGCCTACGAAAAACTGGCGGGCGCTGCGGTGCAGAAGGACGCCGGTGCAGCCGCCGCATCAGGAGTCGGCGCTGGCGGTACGGCGGCTGCGCCGGCGGGCTTCTTCGGCGGCCTCGGCGACACGCTGGGCGGCATGCTCGGCGGCGGCGCGCGTACCGGTTCCCGCGGCCGGCAGACGGTGGTCGAGGCGGCCGTGTCGAGCACGGTGCGCGCCATCGGCTCCTCACTCGGTCGCGAGATCGTGCGTGGCGTGCTCGGCTCGATCATGGGCGGTCGCCGCCGGTGATCGTCGCCGGCGCCGGGGCTTCGCATCGGGCAGGAATCGCCTTCGCTGTCCTTGCGGCGTTCGGCTTTTCCTTCAAGGCGATCCTGGTCAAGCTGGCCTACCCGTATGGCGTCGATGCGATTACGCTGCTGGCCCTGCGCATGGCCTTCGCCCTGCCGGTATTCCTCTGGGTCGGCTTTTCCGCCTCGAAGAATGCGCCGGCGCTGAGCCGGCGCGACTGGCTCGTGGTCGCGGCGCTCGGCGTGCTCGGCTACTATGGCGCCAGCATTCTGGATTTTCTCGGCCTTAAGTACATTTCGGCGGGCCTGGAGCGGCTGATCCTGTTCACCTATCCGACGCTGACCCTGCTGCTCGGCGTGGTCCTCCATGGCCGAGCCATTAAACGGCGCGAGGGCATTGCATTGGCGCTGTGCTATGCAGGCATTGCGGCGGCTTTCGCCCACGATCTGCAATTCGCCGGTGACTCCGCCGTGGTCTGGATAGGCGGCGGCTTCGTCTTCGCCTCCTCGGTCAGCTATGCGCTCTATCTGTCCGGCAGCGCCGGCATGATCGCCAAACTCGGCGCGGCGCGCTTCACCGCACTGGCCATGCTGGTGTCGACCGCCGCCACCGGCAGCCACTTTCTGGCGACGCAGCCGCTGGCGGCACTGGTTCAGCCCTGGCCGGTGTATGCGCTGGGCGCCGCAATGGGCCTGTTCAGCACCGTCGTGCCGGTATTCGCCCAGTCGGCGGCGATACGCCGCGTCGGTAGCGGTCAGGCCGCGCTGGTGGGCATGGTGGGGCCGCTACTGACCATCGTCTTCGCCTGGCTGCTGCTCGATGAAGGTTTCTCCACCGCGCAGATGGTCGGTGTCGTGCTGGTCATCGCCGGCGTGGCGGCGGTGAGTCGCAGGTAGTCCCGGAGGCAGCGTATACCGCCATGCGCCTCAACAACCGGCAATCAGTCTTTGCGCGATTTCGGCAGGGGCTGCGGCCAGGGAGCTCTCCGGCAGCCATGTGGTCAGCCGCGATCCGGATTCGCTCTGATCGACGCGGATCACTCCAAACGTCGTCGGTGAAGGCTCCGGGTTGGTCAGGATCAGGAAGATGCTGTCTTCCGGAGTGTCGGCTGGACGATTGCGGACGCTCAGATTGGCCATCTTCCTGTTGATGTTGTAGGTAATGCAGCGGGCCAGTTTTGCGGGCTCGGTAAAGCTTTCGCTTTCGACCCGCTTGCCGGGGCTTACAGAGTCCGCTGGTGAGAGCGCATATCCCGCGAGTGCCAGCGCTAGAAATGCAAGTCCTGGACTAGCCATGGAGATTCCCCGGTCGAAAGATTGGCAATGGCGGTCGAAGAAAGGCGGAGACCGATAGGCACCTCTTCGCCGGACTACTACGATCTAGCCTAACCCTCTGGCCGAGAATATTCAGGCGATACAGGAGGTGAAAACGCCGCCAATTTCCAGCTACGGGTTGAATGAAAAACGCCCCGCCCGGTCAGGGGCGAGGCGTCGTCGGTAACGCGCGGCGCGAAGCCGTCCGATCGGGGATCTTGCTCAAGCCACGGTCAAGCAGCCTGTCGGGCAGGCCCCAACCCGAGCCGATTGCAGAGCTCTAGCGTCAGCCCCGCCTGATTCATGCTATAGAAGTGCAGGCCCGGCGCGCCGCGCTCGATCAGGCGCTGACAGAGTTCCGTCACTACATCCAGCCCAAACGCCCGGATGGATTCGGAGTCATCGCCGAAGCTCTCGAACTTGCGCCGCATCCAGCGCGGAATCTCGGCGCCGCAGGCGTCGGAAAAGCGCGCCAATTTGGAGAAATTTCCGATCGGCATGATGCCAGGCACGATCGGCACGGCGACGCCGAGCGCTCGCGCCTGATCGACGAAATGCTCATAGGCGTCGGCATTGTAAAAATACTGCGTGATGGCCGAGTTGGCGCCGGCATCTACCTTGCGCCTGAAATTCAGCAGGTCGTCGCGCGGGCTCCGCGCCTGCGGATGCCATTCGGGATAGGCCGCCACCTCGATGTGAAACCGGTCGCCGGTTTCGGCGCGGATGAAGGCCACCAGTTCATTGGCATAGCGGAACTCGCCGGCGTCGTTCATGCCCGATGGCAGATCGCCGCGCAGGGCGACGATGCGGCGGATGCCGCGCTTGGTGAAGATGGCCAGCATCTCGCGGACCCCTTCACGCGTGGAGCCGATGCAGGACAGGTGCGGTGCAGCCGGGTGGCCGGCGGCGGCGATTTCCATCACTGCGGCCAGCGTGCGATCTCGCGTTGAACCGCCGGCGCCGTAGGTCACGGAAAAGAACTCCGGCTTCAGCACCGCCAGCCGGGCCACCGTGCTGCGCAGCTTTGCCATGCCCTCGGTGGTTTGCGGCGGGAAAAACTCGATGGATAGCTCAAGATTCATGCACGGTTCCTGAATGTCTTTCATGACTTTGGCGAACTCAGCAACAGTCGCGTTAGCAGCCACGAGATCAGGCTGTAGAGCGCCGAGCCGATGACGCCGGCGACAAACCCATCCACCACAAAACCCTCGAGCAGCCACGCCGCCAGCATGAACATCATGCCGTTGATGGCAAAGATGAACAGGCCCAGCGTCAGCAGCGTGACCGGCAGCGTCAGCAACAGCAACACCGGCCTGATTACAGCGTTGATCAGGCCGAGCACCACCGCCACCGCCAGCGCCGTCGTGAAACTGGCGACGTGGATCGAAGGCAGCAGATACGGCAAAGCCAGCAGGGCGAGGGCGTTGATCAGCCAGACAGCGAGCAGGCGCATGACGGTCTCCTAGTAACGATACTGGTCGGCCTTGTAGGGCCCGTTCTTGGGCACGCCGATGTAGGCGGCCTGCTGGTCGGTCAGTTCCGACAACTGCGCATTCAGCTTCTTCAGTTGCAGGCGCGCCACTTTCTCGTCGAGGTGCTTGGGCAGGGTGTAGACGCCCACCGGATAGTCGGCGTTGCGCGTGAACAGCTCGATTTGCGCAATGGTCTGGTTGGCGAATGACGACGACATCACATAGCTCGGGTGCCCCGTGCCGCAGCCCAGATTCACCAGGCGGCCCTTTGCCAGCAGGATGATGCGCTTGCCATCGGGG
>JAPLQZ010000254.1 GCA_026399415.1 Rhodocyclales bacterium
AATTCATGATGAATGCCTTGCGCCTCAACGAAGGTTTTCTGCCCCGGCTGTTCACCGAACGCACCGGCCTGCCCCTGGCCGTCATCGAAGAGTCGGTGCTGGCGGCACGGCGCGAGGGGCTGCTGGAGAACGCGGACGGGCCTATTCGTCCGACACCGCGCGGCCGACGGTTCCTGAATCGGCTGCTGGCCGGGTTTCTGAACGACTCCCGGGCTTGAAACACCCGTCCTATCTGGACGTCTTGCCGGCTCGCGCCTGCCGCACTTCCTCCAGCCGCGCCAGGTAGCCGGCATGCGCCGCCCTGTCTCCGGCGGCCAGTGCGGCGCGGGCGAGGGCCTCGAGGTCCTGCGCGATCTTGGCCGGCTGGCTGAGCGACTTGTCGATGCCCAGCGCGCTCTCCAGAGATTTCAGCGCGGCCTGAAAATCGCCGAGCGCGAGATGGGCTTCGCCCTGCACGCGGAATAGATTGGCGAGTTCCAGTTGATTGCCGTGGCTGCGAAAGCGTTCGATGGCAGCGCTGGCGAGTTGAACGGCGTTGCCGGCGTCGCCTTCCTCCAGCAACAGCCGTGCTTGCAGGCTGTCGATGCCGATGGCCGTCTCGCACGCCGCCTGGCACCGGTCGCGCAACGCCTGCAGACGTGCCAGCGCGTCGTCGCGTCGATCAAGGTCGGCCAGCAGCACGGCGGCGAGCAGGTCCATTTCCTGGGCGCTCCTGGCGTTCAGGTTGCCGCGATGCCAAGGGGATACGGCTTCGAGTATTTTCAGGGCCCCGGCGCTCTCGCCCGACTCGCGCCTTACCCGCGCCAGATTGATCGACATGACGGCGACGCCTTCGCTGTCTTCGATGCGCATTGCATCCGCCAGCGCCTGCTCGAACAGTCGCCCGGCGCGCGGCAAATCGCCCTTGGCATAGGCGGACTGCCCCTGTGTTCCCAGATCGATCACCTGCTGGGCGCGCGGCGGGCGCTCCCTGACCTTCTCGCCGGCGCAGCCGGCGAGCACCATTGCCAGAATCAGGCTGCCGAATAGTTTCACTGGGCCGGCTCCCTGGCTTTTTGCGGCAGGCGTCCGGTATCCACGCCCAGCGATTCGGTGGCGGGTTCATTGACAAACAGCCGGATCGGCCAGCTGCGTTTGGCGCCGCGGGTAATGTCGGATACGTCGGCGGCAACGCTCTGCCCCTCGGCAATCAGCCCCGGCGCCGCGCCGCGTATGTCACGTGCGATGCCCGCGCCATCCTCGGCCACGGCGCGCACGTTCTTCAGCGTGGCATGGGCATCGTCGAGCAATTCGGCGGAGCGCCGCTCGGCGGCATCGGCCACGGCATGCACCGATTTCATGGCGGCCTCGCCTTCGCCGAGGATTTTGTCCACCTTCGCGTCCACATGATTCAGCAACTTTCCGGCCTGCTGCACCGAAGCGGAGACATCGCCGGCGACGGCCTTGAAGTCGGCGATCAGCGGCTTGACGCCGCTGCGCTCGTCGTTGAGCGCATGCAGCAGTTCGCGGGCTTCATCAACCACCGGCAGAACGCGGGCCTCGACAGTGGCTGCCAGTTCGCCGAGGCCGCCGCCCTTGGTCAGCTCGATCGACTCGCCTGCCGCCATGGGTCGTGCGCTGTCCGTTCCCGGCAGGATTTCGATGATGCGCTCGCCGATCACGCCTTCCTGCGCCAGCCGCGCCCGCGAGCCGCTGGGGATATGGGCCAGGTACTCGGCATCGATGCGCGCCTCGAATTTCACGCGCCGCGCCTGGCCGTCGCTGGCGGGGATGAAGCGGACCGCCGAGACCGCGCCGATGGGAAAGCCGAGCAGCTTGATGCGGGTGCCGATGGCGACACCATCGGCGGTCGGCGCATAGAAATCCATCTGCGCCCGACGCACGAAGTAGCCCTGCTTTACCAGGGCGCCGGCTACCAGCAGCAGCAGGCCCAGCACCGCTGGAATAATGAAGCGCCAGGCCCGCCGGCGCACGGCCGGCCGGTCGAGAAGTTCAGCGAAGTCATCAGGCAAAGACGGTGTCATGGCGATGGCAATTTCCGGCGGGAATGTTCAGTTCGGGAGGCGGCGCGGACAGCGTGATGTAGACGCTAGGCCGAAACGGAAAATAGTGGCGAAAGAAGCCGTGCAGCAGGATCGCCTGCCACCGTTCTTCCCGGTGCAGGCCATAGCAAGTATCGTCGAAAACCAGCGCCGGAGCATCGGCCACCACGGCCCGCAGAAATGCCGCTACCCGCGCCTGCCACGGACTCAGCGCAGCCAGCGGCGAAGCCAGGGGGATGGGTGCCACACCGCATGTCTTGAGCCTCTCCAGCCAGCGCCGGAGGCGTGTTCCGGCCCGGGTGTCGCCCTTCGCCTGCGCCGGCAATAGGACGTTCTCCAGCAGTTCGAAATCACTGAGCAAGCCACCGTCAGTCGGAATCGCCCACCACGAGCCGGCGCTCGGCGAGCGCAGCAGGGCGGCGAGGAAGTCCGCCCGTTCCGTCTCGCGGTCGAACTGCAGCGCATGAGCGCCCCTCAACCCGGATAACCACAAGGAGATGGCGTCTTTGTCCATCATCCGTTTTTCACGATGCCGAACAGCAACACGCCGTAAATCAGCCAGGCAAACAGCGCATTGAACAGGGTGACATACATCAGGGTGGTCATCATCGAGCGCGAGACCACGGCCACCGGATCGCTCGCCGTGCGCCCCGAGCGCAAGGCCACAACACACGGCACGACACCGAGCAGGACGCCGAAAGCTGCGCTCTTGATCAGCGAGTACACCAGATCGACCAGGTGCAGGGTATCGACAAATCCCGTCAGCATGCCGACGAGGGAAATATCCAGCAACAGGGACGCCAGCAGGATGCCCCCCAGCACGGCGATCAGCTCGAAGTAGAAGGTCACCACCACGCAAGCCACCGCCAGCGCCGCGATCCGCGGCAGAAAGACGTGTACCAGCGGCGACATGCCCATCGCCCGCATGCGCGCCAGCTCATCGCGCCGCACCATCTGCAGCACGTCGCCGGTGACCAGCACGCTGCTGCGCAGGATCAGCAATATCGCGGTCAGCAGCGGCCCGACTTCGCGCACCACGGCATACACCAGAAAATCGATCGCCATGCCGCTGTTGCTGGCGAGGACCTTGATCACGTAGGCGATGATGATGGTGCCGATCATCGCCGCGCGGAAAAAAATGCTGGC
>JAPLQZ010000229.1 GCA_026399415.1 Rhodocyclales bacterium
GCCGAACAACGCATTCTGGTCTACGGCGACAGCCTCTCCGCCGGTTTCGGCATCGCCGTCAGCCAGAGCTGGCCAGCCCTGCTGGAGCAGCGACTGCGGACCACTGGTTCCAGCTTCAGCGTCGCCAACGCCAGCATCAGCGGCGAAACGACAGCCGGTGGACGGGCCCGTTTCACCGCGGCGCTGGCGCATTTCAGGCCCACCGTTGTCATTCTCGCACTTGGCGCCAACGACGGCTTGCGCGGCCTGCCGGTAAGCTCAATGAAGGACAATCTTGCCTTCATGCTTGGCCAGGCCAGGCAGCACGGCGCACGGGTGCTGTTGGTCGGCATACGTCTGCCGCCCAACTACGGGCCAAAATATATTCAGGAATTCGACGCCGCATTTCGTGATCTCGCCAGACGCGAAAAAGTCCCTTTGCTGCCGTTTCTGCTTGAGCCCATCGCCCTTGATCAAAACGCCTACCAGACCGACGGCCTGCATCCGACCGCCGCCGCACAACCGAAAATTCTCGATCACGTCTGGAACGCGCTCAAACCGCTGCTCAAGTAGACGCCCATGTCCGAAAAACTGCACAAGGGCGTCGCAACGGTAGCACAGCTCGCCGAATTCGACGCCGTCATCGACGCCCGAGCGCCGGGCGAATTTGCCGAAGACCACTTGCCCGGCGCGATCAGCCTGCCGGTGCTGAACGACGAGGAGCGAGCCCGCGTCGGCACGCTTTACAAACAGGTGTCGGTGTTCGAAGCGAAGAAGCTCGGCGCCGCGCTGGTCTCGAAAAACATCGCGCGCCACATCGAAGAGCACATGCTCGACAAGCCCAAGAGCTGGCGGCCGCTGGTGTATTGCTGGCGTGGCGGCCAGCGCAGCGGCGCCTTCACCCACATCCTGCGGGAAATCGGCTGGGATGCCCATCGCATCCAGGGCGGCTACAAGAGCTGGCGCCAACATGTCATCGTGCGACTGGAGGTACTGCCGCCGCAATTGAAGTTTCGCGTGGTCAGCGGCGCCACCGGCAGTGGCAAGAGTCGTCTGCTCGAAGCTTTGACGGCACGCGGCGGGCAGGTGCTGCATCTCGAAGAACTGGCGGCGCACAAAGGCTCGGTGCTGGGCAATTTGCCCGGCCAGCCGCAACCCACGCAAAAGGGTTTCGAGTCGCAACTGCTGGCGGCGCTATCCGCACTGGACCCGACGAAGCCGGTGTATGTCGAAGCCGAGAGCCGCAAGATAGGCCGTTTGCAACTACCCGATGCACTGCTGGACGCCATCCGCAGCGCTCCCGGCCTGCGCATCGAGGCATCGCTGCAGGCGCGTGTTGAATTTCTCCTGCGTGACTACGACTATGCCATTGCCGATCCGGCCTGGCTGGTCGAGCGACTGGAGCATCTCAAAGGTCTGCAAAGCAAGGAGACGCTGGAACACTGGCGGGGGCTGATCGCCGAACAGGATTTTGCGACCCTGGTGGAGCAACTGCTGACGCTGCACTACGACCCGCTCTACCAGCGTTCGCAAGCGTCCAACTACAACTCGTTCGAAGCCGCTATCCGCTACGCCACCGACCGGCTTGATACCGCGGCGCTCGACAAACTGGCTGCTGAAATCCTCGCTACATCTGCCTGATCCGCGACCGGCCTGCTACGACGGCAGCAGCGGCTCGATGCGCCTGGCAGCACACAAACGCTGCACCACGGCGGGTCGCGGGACATCAATTTCACCCTGCTCGAACGCCACCACGGTCAGGCGCGGCCGCACCAAATCCAGCAATTCGTCCCGGCGCAGCAAAAAATTCGGATTGGAGGGCTTGCCAAAACGCTCGTTGCCGGCCATGAAGGTCTCGTAGATCAACACACCATTTACTTCCAGCGCATCGAGCAGCATCGGCAGCAGCGGCCGGAAGAGGTAATTGGTGACGACAATGCCGTCGAATGCACGCCCGTGATACGGCCAGGGACCGCCTTCGAGATCGGCCAGCCGCGTAACGATGCCCGGCGCATTGGCTGTGATACCCGCCAGAGCCTCGACATCGCGGTCAACCGCATCCACCTTGTAGCCGAGTCTCGCCAGCAGCAGCGAATGCCGGCCGTTGCCGCAGGCAAGATCGAGTACGGAACCGCCCGCCCTGATCAGTGGCGAGAAGCGTTCAACCCAAAGTGATGTGTTTTCGCTCATGTGCGGTGTCATGTCGGGTATCATTTTGACTCCAAATCAGGGCGCAAGCCACTTCGCCGGCTTTACACCTCATGCTCGTACCACCGCAGACGTTTGCTGGCAACGCACAGGATGACACCGAGGCCTTGCGCGAACGGCTGAGCACGACAACAGATGCCTACAGCCGCTTCGTGCCGCGCGAGTTCCTCCACTTGCTTGGCATCGACGATATTCGCAAGGTTGAAGTCGGACAGCAGGTCGAACGCAAGATGACCATCCTGTTCGCCGACATCCGCAACTTCACCTCGCTGTCGGAGTCGATGAGCCCGCAGGAGAACTTCAACTTTTTGAACTCTTATCTGATTCACATGGAGCCGGTAATTGCCGCTCATGGCGGTTTCATCGACAAGTACATCGGCGACGGCATCATGGCACTGTTTCCGGATTCGCCCGATGCGGCATTGCACTGCTCGCAGGCGATGCTGAAACAGCTCGACGAATACAACACCGGCCGTGAGCGCGCCGGCTACCGCTCGATCAAGGTGGGGGAATACGGAGTGCCCATTCTGATCAGCGAATACACCCTGTACAGCCTGGACGAGCCCGACCTCTGGTCGATCCGCTTCCTTGATCGCACCCATGTACGCGGCAAGCAGGGTACCCAATCGGTATATGAAGTCTTTGACGGCGATCCAGCCCCCGTGAGAGAGGCCAAGATAGGGACCCGGAAGATTTTCGAGGAGGCATTGGCCTGCTACCACGTCGACGATATCGTCACTGCGCGTGAGCGGCTCCTTGCCTACCTCGCACTGGTACCCGACGATGACGCCGCCCGCGTCTATCTCGAGCGCTGCGAGACTCCTGCTGGAGGTCTGCGTGAGCAGCGGGCCGAACTGGTTTCCATCTGGCGCGAGGAGTACGCTTTTGGTCACCCGATTCTGGATGCGGAACACAAGAACCTGCTTGCCGACATGAATGCCCTGGCCCGCGCGGTCAACGTCAGCGCGCTGAATCTGACGGCGCCGCTCCTGGCACAGATCCAGTTCGCGGCGACCCACGACTTCACGATCGAAGAACAACTGATGCAGGAAGACGAATACCCCTTCGTCGACCTGCACACCCGCCAACACCAGCGCTTTTTTGAATACTTCGGCGAGTTGCGACGTGAAATCGAACGCGGCGAGGAAAATCGCGTCTATTTGGCCTTCCGCGTCAGGCGTTTATTGACTGGCTGGCTGATCAACCACATCCTCAGCGCCGACCGCCATTACAGCCACTATCGAGACAGCCGGCGCCGAGAATCGATGCGTCTGTAAATCACTTCGACAGGCACGAAGAGCCGGAAGGTGTTATGCTTTTGCTGCATCGCACCAACCCTTCTGAAACACGTCTGATCGACGCCACGAGGCGCCGCCATGAACAACGAACGACACTACCTGCACACCCTTTTTGAACCGGAATCGATCGCCATCGTCGGCGCCTCGGAAACACCCAACTCGATCGGCGTCACGCTGGTTCGCAACATGCTCGATTCCGGCTACAAGGGCAAGCTGTTCTTCGTCAATCCAAAACACGAAACCGTGTTCGGACAGCAGAGCTATCCGTCCGTGGATACCATTCCCCAGCGGCTCGATATCGCAGTGATCTGCACCAAGGCGGATACCGTGCCCGACATCATCGATGCCTGTGGTCGCGCCGGATGCAGAAACGCCATCATAATTTCCGGCGGCTTTGCCGAGGCCGGCCCCCATGGCCGCGCACTCGAACGCACCGCGCTTGAGAATGCCCGTCGCCACAACATGCGAGTGATCGGTCCCAACTGCCTCGGCATCATGCGCCCGGGCAGCCAGCTCAACCTCACCTTTGCCAACGGCAGTGCGAACCCAGGCACCATCGGCCTCATTTCCCAATCCGGCGCACTCTGTACCGCAATTCTTGACTGGGCGCTGCCGAACAAGGTCGGATTCTCGAATGTGGTCTCGCTCGGCTCCGAAAGCGACATCGACTTCGGCGAAGTGCTCGACTACATGGTTTCCGACCCGCGCACCGAGAACATTTTTCTTTACTCAAGGTCGGCAAGCATCCGGCCGGCGAAAAAGCCATCCTCTCGCATACCGGTGCCCTGGTCGGCGCCGATGACGTATTCGATGCCGCACTGCGGCGCGCCGGTGTCGTTCGTCTGGCCAACGTCGGCCAGATGTATGCGGCGGCCTCCGCCCTGTTCTCGCACTTCAAACCACGCGGCAAACGTCTGGCCATCATCACCAATGGCGGCGGCCCCGGCGTCATGGCAGCCGATCACGCCGAGGACATCGGCATTCCGCTGGCGCAACTCGATGCGGCCACCCTCACCCGCCTCACCGAGTTGCTGCCCGCCACCTGGTCCAAGTCCAATCCCATCGACATTCTGGGCGACGCCGATCCGGCGCGCTACGGTGCCGCGCTTCAGGCCTGCATCGACGACGATAACATCGACGGCGTGCTGGTCATCCTCACGCCGCAAGCCATGACCGACCCGACACAGGCGGCGCGCACCGTGATCGAGATCGCGCGGCAAAGCGACAAACCCATGGTGACTTGCTGGATGGGCGAAGAACAGGTGAGTGAAGCGCGCAAGCTGTTCCGCGGCGCGGCGATTCCCACCTTCCGCACGCCGGAACCGGCGGTCGACCTGTTCTCGCATATTTCCAACTACTACAGAAACAGGCAATTGCTGATGCAGACACCGCCCTCGATTTCCGAGCAGGCGCCACCGCGACTGGAATCGGCGCGCCTGGTCATCGAAACAGCACTGATGGAAGGGCGCAAGGTACTCGGCGAAATGGAATCGAAGGCGGTGCTGGCCTCCTTCAGGATTCCCATCGCACAAACCGTGGTCGCACGCTCCGCTTCCGAAGCCATGATACTTGCCGAGGAACTCGGCTTGCCGGTGGTGATGAAGATCGATTCACCCCAGATATCGCACAAGAGCGATTCCGGCGGCGTGCGCCTGAATCTGAACAGCCTTGCCGCCGTGCGCGACTCGTGGCTGGAAATCATGGAGGACGTGAAGAAGAACCGGCCCGACGCGCACATCAACGGCATCGCCATCGAACCGATGATCCAGAAACCGAATGGGCGGGAACTGATGGTCGGCATGGTGCGTGACAAGATTTTCGGCCCGACCATCGTTTTCGGCCCCGGCGGGATCAGCGTCGAGGCCTACAACAGCGACCGCGCTGTCGCCCTGCCGCCGCTGAATTCCGTCCTGGTGGCCGATATGCTGGCCTCTACCCGAACTACGGCACGACTCGGCGAATTCCGTAACATGCCGCCGGTCAACATGGCCGCCATCGAAGCCGTGCTGCTGAGCGTTTCAGCCATGGTCTGCGAACTGCCGTGGATCAGCGAACTGGACATCAATCCGCTGATCGTCGACGAAAATGGCGCGGTAGCGGTTGACGCGCGGATCGCCATCGAAAACACGCCAATCACCGCGGGTCGTTATGATCACATGGCGATTCATCCTTACCCGTCGCACCTGAAGACCGGCTTTCAGGCCAAGGATGGCTCGCTGGTCACGATCCGCCCGATCAGACCCGAAGACGTCCGCATGGAACAGCAATTCGTCAAGGCCCTGTCGCCCGAATCGCGCTACATGCGCTTCATGAACACCATCCGCGAAGTCTCGCCGGCGCAGATGGCCCGACTCACGCAAATCGACTATGACCGCGAAATGGCCTTTGTCGCCACCATCGAAGAAGAGGGTGCCGAAAAGGAAGTCGGCGTCGTCCGCTATGCCACCAGCCCGGACGGCGAATCCTGCGAATTTGCCATCGTGGTTGCCGACGACTGGCAAGGCAAGGGCCTGGCGCGCCGCCTCATGGGCACCCTGATCGATACGGCGCGCAGCAGCGGCCTCCGATACATGCACGGCGATTTCCTCGCCGAGAACACGCGCATGCTGGCCTTCGTCGCCAGCCTGGGCTTTGTCCTTGCAGCACATCCGGAAGACCACGGGCTAAAGCGCGGCGTGCTGGTGCTGAACTAGCGCCGCGAAATGAAACGTTGTCCCTGGTGCGGCGACGACCCTCTTTATGTCGGCTCCGGTCGGGGTTTTTCTTTCGGCACCCCCTTGCGTAAAATACAATATTTTATATAATCTACTCCATGAAAGAACTGCGTTTTTGCGGAAGTTCGCTTGATGATCTGCGCAAGTTCCCGGCGCTCTCCGTGCGGGAAGCCGGCTACCAGATGGACAAGGTGCAAAACGGCAAGGAGCCTACCGACTGGAAGCCGATGGAAACGATAGGCACGGGCGTCAAGGAGATTCGGATACAGGACGAGGCCGGCGCCTTCCGGGTGATCTACCTGGCGAAGCTGGTCGATGCCGTCTATATCCTGCATTGTTTCCAGAAGAAGACGCAGCAGACCAGCGAGAAGGACATCAAGCTGGCCAGAAAACGCTTCAAGGACTTGATGAAGGAGCAGCCATGAGCAAGGAACAGCGATTCGCCAGTGTGTGGGATGCCATCGAAGACACGCCGCAACAGGCCGCCAGCATGCGCGCCCGGTCGGCGCTGATGATGGAGCTTGAGAGCATCATCAAGCAGAGCGGCATGACTCAGGCGGCAGCCGCCACCCTGTTCGGCGTCACCCAGCCTCGCGTCTCAGACCTGATGCGCGGCAAGATCAATCTGTTCTCCCTGGATTGCCTGATCGACATGGCCACCGTCGCCGGCCTGGAGCCCCATGTCACCATCAAGAAGCCGAAGGCGACACGGAAGCGGCGTGGCGAGGAACTGGCGGCGGCCTGAGCCCGGCGATGTCCGCTGGTGATGCATTCCTTGAATCACTATCCAGAAACACGGTCTCAAGCGTGGTGGACGGGTGCTTGACTATATGACAGAACGCTGCCCCTGGTGCGGCACCGATCCGCTCTACACCACCTATCACGACACAGAGTGGGGCGTGCCCTGCCATGATGAACGGACGCTGTTCGAGTTCCTGGTTCTTGAAGGCGCGCAGGCCGGACTGTCGTGGATCACCATCCTCAGGAAGCGCGAGAACTATCGCCGTGCCTTCGACAACTTCGATGCAACAAGGATCGCCCGCTACGACGAGGTGGATCTGGCGCGACTGCTGGGTAATGCCGGCATCGTCAGAAACCGGCTGAAGATCTCGGCCAGCATCGGCAACGCCCGGGCCACACTGGAACTCTACGAAAAAGGCGGTTCCCTCGATCAATTGTTATGGCAGTTTGTCGATGGCCGCCCGCGCATCAACCACTGGCGCACACTGGCCGAAGTTCCCGCCATCACCCCCGAGGCCGAAGCCTTGTCGAAAGAACTCAAGCGTTGCGGTTTCCGCTTCATCGGCCCCACGGTCATCTACGCCCACATGCAGGCAACCGGCATGGTCAATGATCATCTCGTCTCTTGTCCGCGCCACGCTGAACTAGGCACCTGATTCCGACTTTCCGATTCTGATGATGCCCCTGCGAAGTGGGCTAAGCCCGCAAAAGACGCGAGCAAAGCCACTCCGGATGGTTAGAATAGAAAAGTTTTTAGCCAACGGGGCTTCTGCTCACATTGCGTATGCAACTCGGCTTTGAAACCATTCGCGAGATCCTCGAACACCGCCTGCACCAGGAGGATATCGAGCGGCTGCTGGACGGACTTGACGAAGCCGGCAAGGCCCAGCTGTTCTACCGCATTACCGAGCTTTTACGCCGCACCACGGCGCTGGCCGACATTGCCAATCGCGTATCCGACAGCCTCTCCCTGGATGTGTTGTTTCCGCGCCTGATGGAAGTGGTTACCGAGGCGCTGAACGCCGACCGCAGTTCCCTCTTTCTTTTCGACCCGGAAACAAATGAGTTGTTCTCGCGGGTCATGCAGGGCGATGTCATTGGAGAAATTCGCTTTCCATGCCACCTCGGCGTCGCCGGCTCGGTATTCACCAGCGGCCAGGCCGAAATCATTGCAGATGTGTATGCCGACCCCCGCTTCAATCAGGAGGTTGACCGGCGTACCGGCTACCGTACCCGGAATATTCTCTGCGTGCCGATCCGCAACAAGAATCGCGAAGTAATCGGCATCACCCAGGCGCTGAACAAGCATGTCGGCGACTTCGACAGCGAAGACCAGCGGCTGCTCGAAGGGCTGTCGCTGCAGGCCTCTGCGGCACTCGAGAATGCGCGCCTGTTCGAGAAGGTGGAGCGCCAGCAACGCGAAGAGGCGATGCTGCTGGAAGTGAGCATCTCGATCGTCTCCGAGATCCACCTCGATCCGCTGCTGGCCAAAATCATGGCGGCGGCGACCACGCTGCTCGAAGCCGACCGCGGCACCCTGTTTCTCTACGACGCCACCCGTGATGAGCTGTTTTCGCGCGTCGCCGGCGGTATTGGCGGCGAGGAGATTCGCTTCTCGGCAAATGCGGGTATTGCCGGGGAGTGCTTCAGTACCGGCGGAGTGATCAACATTTGCGACGCCTATAGCGATTCCCGTTTCAATCCCGAGTTCGACCGGCACACCGGCTACCGCACCCACAGCCTGCTGTGCATGCCGATTCTCGCCAGGGGCGAGCGCAGGATAGGCGTGATGCAGATATTGAATCGCAAGGGCGGCATGTTTGGCAGCGCCGACGAAAGACGGCTGCGGGCCTTCTCGGCGCAGGCCGCGGTAGCCATCGAGAATGCGCAGTTGTTCGAGGAAGTCAGCGCCGAGCGCAACTACAACGAGGCCATCCTGCACAGCATGAACAATGCCGTGCTGACGCTGGACGCCAACGGCGTGCTGAGGAAAGTCAACGAAACGGCCGTCCGCATATTGCGCCGCAGTGCCGAGGATCTGGTCGGCCATACGCTGCATGAGCATTTCACCGGCCGCAACAACTGGGTGGCAAAAAGCCTGGAAAAAGTCCGCGCCTCGGGCAAGACCGACCTCACCGTCGATACCGATCTGTTTGTCGATGGCGCCGAGGTGATCTCGATAAACCTTGCCACGGTACCGCTGACCAGCATGCGCAATGAGTTGATCGGCTACATGCTGATGATGGAGGACATTACCCGCGAGAAACGTTTGCGCAACACCATGTCGCGCTATATGAGCAAGTCGGTGGTGGACCAGCTCCTGGAAAGCGGAGAATCAGTGCTGGGCGGCACGGGACGCGACGTCAGTGTGCTGTTTTCGGATATTCGCGGTTTCACCTCGATCTCGGAACGTCTCGGCGCCAAGGAAACCGTGGCCTTGCTCAACGAGTATTTCACCGACATGGTGGATATCGTGTTTGCCCACAACGGGGTGCTCGACAAATATATCGGCGACATGATCATGGCGGTATTCGGCTCGGTGCTGCAGAGCGCGGATGACGCCAGCAATGCGGTCATGGTCGGCAACAAGATGATGACCGGCCTGCACCAGTTGAACCGCCGCCGTGCCGAGCGCGGCGGCGAGGCGATCCGCATCGGGGTGGGCATCAGCACCGGAAATGTTGTCGCCGGAAACATCGGATCGCTCAAGCGAATGGAGTACACCGTGATCGGCGACCGGGTCAATCTGGCGGAACGACTCGAAAGCGCGAACAAGTTCTACGGCACCTCGATCCTGATTTGCGACGCGACCTACGCCGCCATCAAGGATCACGCCTCGGCCCGCGAGATCGACCTGATTCGCGTGCGCGGCCGGGATACGCCGGTAGCAATTTACGAGGCGCTCGGCCATCACTCCGAAGACAGCTTCCCGCACTCCGCGGAATTGCTGGGGGCCTTCACCGAAGGACTGGCCCGCTACCGCCAGCGCGACTGGCCCGGCGCCGAGCGCTGCTTCAAGCAGGCACTGGCCGCCAACCCTGCCGACGGGCCATCAAGAATCTACCTCGAACGCTGCCAAGTCTACCGCAACACCCCGCCGCCCGTGGAATGGGATGGCGTCTGGACCATGCATACCAAGTAGTCCGCCGCCATCCGCCACCGGTGTCCTCGACAGGGGTCGGCCGGTCACTACAGAATGCGCGTAGTAAAGGGGCCAATAGTAAAGGGGCCAGGCTCGAATTAAATGCGGAATTCTGAAAGTCGGCGCCGGCGAGACGGCGCGGGGAAGAAGCGAAATGGGGAAGTCTGGAGTACGGCGGCATGGTGTCGGGCTGGCAATACTGCTGGCGTCGTCGTCGGTGGGGGCGCTGGAAAATAATGCGAGCCTGGCCCCTTTTACTTTTTTAGCCTGGCCCCTTTTACTTTCTTTAACGGTTAGTAAAGGGGCCAGGCTCGAACGTCGGTGGGGGCGCTGGAAAATAATGCGAGCCTGGCCCCTTTTACTTTTTCCTTTTACTTTTTTAGCCTGGCCCCTTTTACTTTCTTTAACGGTGTAGAGTCCGGAGAAATTCGAGGAACGGACGGTGTGTCTTGATTAAACCGTCCGGGAAAGCCGGTCTACCTCAATCCCTACTGGGCCGGACGCGCTAGGCAGATTTGACGGGCGGGCTGACGCGGCCCATCGACAAGACCGTCAGCACCGCCAGCACCTGCAACAACGCCACGCCCGGCAATACGCCATCACGACCGCCGGCATCGAGCAAGGCGCCAAACGCCAGCGGTCCCAACGCCAGCCCGACATCCAGTCCCGAATAGACGAAGCCATAGACCCGGCCGAACGCCGGCGAAGCTTTGCCTCCCGCCAGCGAATCCGTGGCGACGCGACGCACCAGCAGGTCGCGCGAGGGGCCGGCAAGGCCAACGCCGATGCCGATGCCGACCATCAGCGGAATCACGCTCCAGGCCGGCGGCAATCCACTGGCCAGCACCGAGGCGAAAACGGCGGCGCTGACCAGCGCGGTGCCGACCGCGCGCTCGTGTAGCTGCACGCGTACCGCGACAAAGCCGCCGACGACCATGCCCGCCGCCGAACCCAGCAAATAGCCTGTCAGCGCCGCCACTCCGGCCGCCGCGGAAATGCCGTAGATGCCACCCAGCACCGGCGCCGAAAAACTTTGCAGGCCACCAAAGGCAGCGGTAATCAACAGGAAAAAGGCGAAGGCCAGCCAGATCACCGGAGTGCCGAGGAACGCAAAAGTCGCCCTCGTCGCCGTACCGCCGGCGCCGACTCTTGCCAGGTCGTCATCGAGCAAGGGCCGCGCCAACTGCAACGCAGCTACCGTGCACAACGCCACCAGCGCCGCCGCAAGACCGGCACCGCGCCAACCGGCCCAGGCCATCGCCGTGCCTGAAATCGTCGCGCCGATGGCCCAGCCGAGATTGCCCGACAGACCGTGCACCGAAAAAGCATGCCCCAGACGCGAGGCGGAAACCTTCTTGTTCAGCAATGAGAAATCCGCCGGATGGAATACCGAATTGCCCATTCCGGCGAGAGCCACCGCCAGCAGCAGCATCGGATAGTTAGCCGCCACCGAGAGCGCCACGCCGGAAGCCGCCAGCAGGCTCACCCCCGCCATCAGCACGCGACGCGCGCCGTAGCGATCGACCAGTATCCCGGCAAAGGCCTGACCCAGACCGGAGATGGTGAAGAACACCGTCATCAGGAAGCCGGCCTCGGTGTAGCCGAAACCGAAATCCGGCATCAGGAGCGGAAACAAGGGAGGCAACAAGAGATGAAACAGGTGCGAAGTGGCGTGGGCGACACCCACCAGCGCAATCACTGCGGCATCGGCACGTAGGGTAGAGGTCGGCGTCATCGGCCGATCCTAACCGAAATCCGCGACCGAACCAGGCGCCCGGAGCCGTCCGCTCCGCAAGCGCAACGAGTGCCTATTTGTTCTTCAACTCTTGAGCGCGCGAGTCAGCGCGAAACGATGGCCCCGCCGACCAGCTTGACCTTGTCGCCGATGCGCCAGGATGGCAAGGTGTCGGCGGCAATCGTGCGGGTAGAGCCGTCGTCCATGCGCACGTTGACCTGGTAACTCGTGGTCTGGCGCTGGGATTTCTCGATCGAGTTGCCGAGCATTCCACCGCCGACCGCGCCGGCGATGCTCGCCAGCGTGCGCGTGTTGCCACTGCCGACGTTGCTCCCCAGTACCCCGCCGGCAATACCGCCGATGATGGCGCCTGCACCGGTTCCCTTGCCCTCATTGGTCACTTGACGTACGTTGGTGATGACGCCGCAATCGATGCAGGGCGGCGGCGCAGATACCGCGGTGGGAGGCGGCACGTAATCGGGGGGCACGCCGCTGCCAGCGGAAGGCGGCACATAGTCGCGCGGAACGCCGCTGGCGACGGGAGGCGACATCGCTACCGAACTCGCAGGAATTTCCCGCTCGACTTTCTTTTTGGCCGTCGGTTGATGAATCGTCTTGCTGACCGCAACCGCCGGCGCCTGCGGCGCGGCCACAGGAGCCGCCGGCACGACGGGCGCGACGACCGGCTCGGTTGCGGGCGCCGTGGCAACGATGGCCGGGCGCTCCGGAACCGGAGCCGTCTTCGTCGGCAAGAGTCCGGTCAGCGAAGCGATACCGGCCAGGGACAGCAGGGTCACCGAAACACCGGCGACCCACAACAGGGGATGCAGGGACGAAGACGAAGTAGCGTTGGGAGAGGTTTCCATGTTCATAATTTCCTGAGTAATTGATCAGCGGGGCGGCTCCGTGGCCGGCACCCGTTGCCAGTTGACGGCGCACTGGGCGACATATGGGTAGTACCCCGCCGGATTGGCGCAGTAATACCAGTACTGCACCGACGCGGGTGCGGGCGGCACGACGACTACGGGCGGCTGGTAGGGATCGGGATAAGTCTCGACCCGCGCCGGGTAGAAGTACCAGGTGGGGCCGACGATCCACCACCATCCGAGACGGCCGCCATGGTGACCGTGGTGCCAGCGTCCGCCGCGCCATAGTTGCATGTCGTGTTCGTGGAAGCGGCCGATTTCGCCGTGCCACGCTGGTCGCGGGGCCACGTGACGACCACGGTCATGTCCCCGATCATCGGCCAGGCCCGCACCGACCAGGCAGGGCAGCAACAGGACAACTGCAAGGGCATGTTTGAGATAACTCATGTTCATCTCCCGATCAGCGTGGGGCATATCCCGGAGGAGGCGGCGGCGGATAGCCAGATGGCGGCGGCGGGACATTCCCGGCCGGCGGTGGCGGCGGATAGGAAGAAGCCGCCGGCGCTGCCGGCTGAGCCGGCGTCGGCGCCCGGCTGCGCGTCATCGCACCGGAGACCGGCACCTGGTTTCCCTTGGCGTACATGCACTGGACATAGGAATTGTCGTAATTGCGCTGGGTTCCGTAGGCGGAACTCTGGGCGGCGCCGGTGCCGGCCATGCTGCCGACCAGCAGCCCGGTGCCGGCGCCGACAGCGGCTCCATCGCGCCCGCCGATCGCAGCTCCGGCAACGGCACCCACCACGGTACCGACGGCTGCGCTGCGCACGCCGGCATCGACGCCGGTCTGATCGGCGCCAGCACCGCCTATCTGCTGCCGGGCAAACTGGCGGCAGTCGAGGTCGTCGCTGCGGAACTGATCGAAGTTCTTGCCGGTGCCAGGCAGTGCCATCACGCTGGGACCGGTTGGCACGGATGCGCATCCGGCGAGCAGCAGCAAGGCCGACGCGGCCGCGAGAGAAGACGTTGGCAATTTCATGATGGCGACTCCTGTCCCGGCTTAAGGTTGGCCCTGCGGCTGCGGCACTACCTTCTGCCATCCGCTAGGACATTCCTTGACGTAAGGGTAATAGCCCTGCGCCGCGGCGCAGTAGTACCAGTAATTGGCCGGCGCGGCGGCAACGGGCGCGGGCGGAGGTGCAGCCGGCGCCTGCTGCTGTTCGATATACACCTGCTGGACCGGGCGTTCGACCACCACCGGCGGATAGTAGGGGGGATAGTAAGGAGGGTAGTAGTAAGGCGGCGGGTAGTGCCACGGACCGCCCCAGTACGGACCGATCATCACGCCGAAACGCACGTGGCCATGGTCTGCCCATGCATTGCCTGCGCCGCCTGCTCCCAGAAGCAGCAGCGCAATTACCAATTTGGCCGTTTTCACGATATCCATCCTTTCCTTGCGATGCCCCATTCGACTCCGCGCGTGTAACAGAATTGCTCTAAACACGATGCGTATTGTAAGAAATCGTTACGCTCGGCCGTTCTCGGCGACTTTACCCGTTTCGGAGAAACTCGAGGACATGCGAATGGACTCCGGCGCAGCTATGGAACTTGCCATACTACGCCGGAGCCTGGCCGGTTTCAGGGCTTGCCGGCGCCCTTGTCGAAAGTGAGTTGTCCCTTGCTGGCACCGACCCTCACCTTGTCCTTCGGTCCGAACTTGCCTTCAAGGATCAGCTTCGACAGCGGGTTCTCGATACGTTCCTGGATCGCCCGTTTCAGCGGTCGCGCGCCGAACACCGGATCGAAGCCGGCCTCCGCGAGCAGCGTCACCGCGGCGTCGGAGACCTCCAGCGCCATGTCCAGTTTCGCCATGCGCTTTTCCAGGTACTTCAACTGGATGCGGGCGATGCCGGCGATGTTCTTTTCGTCCAGCGCGTGGAACACCACGATCTCGTCGATGCGGTTCACGAACTCCGGGCGGAAATGCGTCTTTACCTCGCCCATCACCGCCATCTTGACCACCTGGTAGTCCGAGCCGGCCATCTGCTGGATCATCTGGCTGCCGAGGTTGGAGGTCATGACGATGACAGTGTTCTTGAAGTCCACGGTGCGGCCCTGGCCGTCAGTCATGCGGCCGTCGTCGAGCACCTGCAAGAGCACGTTGAAGACGTCCGGGTGCGCCTTTTCCACTTCGTCGAACAGGATCACCGAGTAAGGCTTGCGCCGCACCTGTTCGGTGAGGTGGCCGCCTTCCTCGTAGCCGACATAGCCCGGCGGCGCACCGATCAACCGCGCCACGGAATGCTTCTCCATGAACTCGCTCATGTCGATGCGGATCAGATGATCCTCGGCATCGAAGAGGAATTCGGCCAGCGCCTTGCACAGCTCGGTCTTGCCGACGCCGGTGGGGCCGAGGAACAGGAAGGAGCCGTAGGGCCGGCTCTCTTCCGAGAGGCCGGCGCGCGAGCGGCGGATCGCATCGGACACCAGGCGCACGGCCTCGTCCTGGCCGACCACGCGGCTATGCAACTTGTCTTCCATCTTCAGCAGCTTCTCGCGCTCGCCCTGCATCATCTTGCTGACCGGAATGCCGGTGGCGCGCGAAACGACTTCGGCGATCTCTTCGGTGCCGACCTGGGTGCGCAGCAGCCTGTGTTTCGCCGCGCCTGTGCCATCCTGCCCAGCGCCGACTTTCTCCGCCGCCTTCTGTTGCGCTTCGAGCTTGGGTAGCGTGCCGTATTGCAACTCGGCCAGCTTGTCGAACGCGCCCTTGCGCTGCAACTCGGCCATCTGCCCGCGAATCTTGTCGATCTCTTCCTTGATGTGGGCCGAGCCCTGCACCTGGGCCTTTTCCGCGCGCCAGATCTCGTCCAGATTGGCGTATTCGCGCTCCAGCCTGGCGATCTCGTCGCGGATCAATATCAAGCGCTTTTTCGAGGCCTCGTCCTTCTCCTTCTTCACCGCTTCGCTCTCGATCTTCAACTGGATCAGGCGGCGGTCGAGCTTGTCCATGACTTCCGGCTTGGAATCGATTTCCATCTTGACGCGCGCCGCGGCCTCGTCGATCAGGTCGATGGCCTTGTCCGGCAGAAAGCGGTCGGTGATGTAGCGATGACTCAGTTCGGCGGCGGCGACGATGGCCGGATCGGTGATGTCCACACCGTGATGCAGCTCGTATTTCTCCTGCAGGCCGCGCAGGATGGCGATGGTCGCCTCGACCGAAGGCTCGTCGACCTGGACTTTCTGGAAGCGGCGTTCCAGCGCTGCATCCTTCTCGATGTACTTGCGGTATTCGTTCAGCGTGGTGGCGCCGATGCAGTGCAGTTCGCCACGCGCCAGGGCCGGCTTCAGCATGTTGCCGGCGTCGATGGCGCCTTCGGCCTTGCCGGCGCCGACCATGGTGTGCATCTCGTCGATGAACAGGATGATGCGGCCCTGGTCCTGTGCGACTTCCTTTAGCACCGCCTTCAGGCGTTCCTCGAATTCGCCGCGGTACTTGGCGCCGGCCAGCAGACCCGCCATGTCGAGCACCAGCACGCGCTTGCTCTTCAGCGTTTCCGGCACTTCGCCATTGACGATGCGCTGGGCCAGGCCTTCGACGATGGCGGTCTTGCCGACGCCGGGTTCGCCGATCAGCACCGGATTATTCTTGGTACGCCGTTGCAGGATCTGGATGGTGCGGCGAATCTCGTCGTCGCGACCGATCACCGGGTCGAGCTTGCCCATGCGCGCGCGCTCGGTGAGATCCAGGCAATACTTGTTCAGCGCCTCGCGCTGGCCCTCGGCATCCTGCGAGCCGACGTTCTCGCCGCCGCGCACGGCCTTGACCGCTTCCTCCAGCGCCTTGCGATTGAGCCCCGCCTCCTTGAGCAGGCGCCCCGCTTCGCCCTTGTCCTGGGTCAGGGCCAGCAGGAACATCTCGGAGGCGATGAACTGGTCGCCCGCCTTCTGCGCTTCCTTGTCGGTGATGTTGAGCAGGTTGGTCAGGTCGCGGCCGATGCTGACCTCGCCGCCGTAGCCTTCGACCTTGGGCAGGCGATCCATAGCTTTGGCCAACGCCGCCTTCAGTCCGCCGACATTGGCGCCGGCGCGCCCCAGCAGCGACGCCGTGCCGCCGTCCTCCTGATTGATCAGGGCCAGCAACAGGTGCTGCGGTTCGATGAACTGCTGGTCGTTGCCGACCGCCAGACTCTGGGCGTCGGAAACAGCCTGCTGGAACTTGGTAGTGAATTTGTCAAAGCGCATGGTAGATGCCCAAAAAGATTGTCATTGGGCACAACATGGGGATTGCCGGGCGGATTTCAATGCCCGGCCCCCGGACCGCGCTTAACGCCGTCCGCTCTGGCTCTGGTAATACACCACCTTGCGGGCCCGCATGACCTCGCCCAGGGGGCGATGGTCCATCAGCGCACTCCACGGATCGAAGGCGGCCGATTCGATGGCCACCGCCAGCGCCTTTCCCGCCTCGCTCTGCGCATCCTGCACCGGCAGCGTGAGCACCCCGACGGTGACATAGGGCGCGACGTCCTCCGGCCAGTCCACCGAGGCGTCCTCGATCGGCGTGCGGGCCTCATCAACAAAGAATTGCAGTTGCAGTTCGAAACGCAACGGTCCGCGCTCCAGGCGGCTGCGAAAATCCCCTGCCCAATCCGCCGACGCTCCCGGCTTCACCTCGTCGCTGGCGGCCTGCAGGCGTACCCGAACCGCATAGGGGCCGCAGGCAAGCGGCGCCGCGGAATAGAACGGCTGGGTAGCGAACCCGGTAAAGGGTGCGTTGAAGGTCCTGGCGAAACGTTTCATCATGCCCAGCGCGCCGAGGAAACCGTAGCGCGAGATCAGGTAGCCGAGCAGGGCGCCCGGTCCCCTAGTCAGGCTTTTTACCAGACCGACGAATTCGTCGGCGCCGGCAAAAGCAAAGGCCGGATGATTGATCAGCAGAAAATCCTGGCTCGCGGCGGGGCCTGAGCCCAGCGCGCCAGGGCCGTCGACGCCGCGAATCTTGATGGCAAAGCCACGCACATCGGGCTTGCGATCAGCCTGGCGATCGGTACCGCCATTGGACAGTCGAACCCAGGCCTCGTAGCTTGCCGGCTCGGCAAACAATCCATGTCGGACATGCCCCGGCAGGCCGGACAAGACCTCGAAGGTGCCCTGCAGACCAAGCTGCTGCTTGCGATGCAAGGCGCGACCCTTGCCGTATTTCGCCGACTTCAGCGCCTGAATCTGCTCGAAGTCGCGCGCGTAGCCGGCATGGCGTTCGCCTTCGTCGGCAGCAACACTCTCTTTCCATTGGGTACTGGGAATCGCCATCGCGTCTCTCCTGAAAATCGGCTAGGCCAGCAGCAGCGCCAGCAGCCCCAGCAGTGCCGGACCCGCCTGCAAGTACATGATTCGCATGTTCACCGTGAAGCCGCCGTAAATGCCGGCGACGACCACGCAGGCGAGAAAAAACATCTGGACATGAGCGCCGGCGACGGCATTCGGATAGATCAACCCCCAGAGCAATCCGGCGGCGAGAAAGCCGTTGTAGAGCCCCTGGTTGGCCGCCAGCACCTTCGACGCCTCGGCGCGCTCGGCCGTGTTGCCGAAGGTCTTGAGACCCTTTGGCTTGGTCCAGAGAAACATCTCCAGGTAAAGAAAATACAAGTGCTCCAGCGCCACCACCAACACCAGAACCATACCTATAATTTTCATGATTCATCCTTTCAGGTGAGAACAAACTATATTCAGTATCGTTCACATGGCGATCCGGCACAAGCCCAAAACCGAGAGGCGGTTGACCTGGGTCAGAGTTCCGTAAGCCATTGGTGGTACATTGGTTCTGCTACGTAAATCACAGGAGAAATATCATGGTAGGCAAGATGGAACAATTCAGCGAGTTGCCCCGCAAGAACATGGAAGCCGCGATGCGCATGGCACAGCTTTCGATCGAGAATTCCCAGCGCATCATGGCGCTGCAAACCGAGCTGGCGAAGGAAATGTTTCAAAGCGGCGTGGAAAACGCCAAGGCGCAGACCGGCGCCCGCGATCCGCAGACGATGATGCAACTGCGCACCCAATACGCGCAGGAAACCACCCAGCGCATGGTGGCCGCGGCGCAACAGATTGCGGAAATCGGCAACGCCGCCCGCGCCGAGTTTGCGCGGCTGGTAACCGAGCAACTGGCATCCGGCAGCCAGGACATGACCGAGTCCATGCAGACCTTCATGAAGAGCCTGCCCGGTCAAACGCCGAACATGATGGAATCGTTCCAGCAGGCGATCGCGACCGCCAACGCGGCTTTCGAACAAATCACGAAAGCGTCGACAGCCGCCATGACCAGCGCCGGCGAGACCGTCAAGAAGGCCGCCGCCGGCAGCAAGCGCAAGTAGGCATAGGACATTTCCCGGCCAACGGCCGACCCCGCGAGGGGTCGGCCGTTTTTATTTCTGCGCTCCCTCCCAGCGCCCGGCGGCGTGGTCGTCACTCTCGCGAGCATCGACCCAGTGACCACCGTCGGGCGTCTCTTCCTTCTTCCAGAAGGGCGCCCGCGTCTTCAGGTAATCCATGATGAACTCGCAGGCGGCAAAGGCTTCGCCGCGATGCGCCGAGGCGACCGCCACCAGAACGATGCGATCCCCCGGCAGCAAGCGGCCGACGCGGTGGATCACCCGCACGCCGTGGATGTCCCAGCGCCCGCGCGCTTCCGTGACGATGGCTTCGAGCGCCTTCTCCGTCATGCCGGGATAATGTTCGAGCGTCATGGCGACAACTGGCGCCGTATCGCCAGCGCCGACTCCTGCGGCGGCCTTGTCGGCTCGCACCAGGCCGACGAAACTGGCTACCGCTCCGACGTCCTCGCGTCCCGATGACAGCGCGGCAATCTCCGCACCCGCATCGAAGTCGGCTTCCTGCACGCTAACCGACATCTCAGCCTCCGGTCACCGGCGGAAAGAAGGCCACTTCGTCGCCCGCTTTGACGGGTGCGTCAGGACCCACCACCTGCTGATTCACCGCGGCGCGCAGGTTCTTCGTCGTCGCCAGGGCCGACCACGCTTCGCCGCGCGCCGCGAGATGGTCGCGCAGGGCGCCGACGCTGCCGACTCCCGCCGGCAGCGCCAGCGATTCGGAACCCGTGCCCAGGGCCTCGCGCAGACCTGCAAAGAAAAGTATCTTGACCATGAATTGACTATAGCAGCTCGCCAAAAGACAGGAAACGCACGACATCGCCACGCCGGATGGCCTGCTCCGGCGGATTGTCGATCAGGCCGTCGGCCCAGGTGCAGGAAGTCAGCACGCCGGAGCTCTGGTTGGCGAACAGCTCCAGCCCGCCTTGCGCATTGATGCGGGCGCGCAGGAACTCGCGGCGCGAATCGCCCTTGAACTCGAAATCGGCGCGCAGCGCCTGGGCGCGCGGTGTCACGCATGATGCACCCTGCGCCTTGAGGATGAAGGGCCGCACCAGCATGACGAAGGTCACGAAGCTGGAAACCGGATTGCCCGGCAGTCCGATGAAGGCCGCCGCGCCGACCTGTCCAAACGCCAACGGCTTGCCCGGCTTGATGGCGATCTTCCACAGGTCGAGCGCGCCCTCCGCCTCCACCGCCGGCTTGACGTGGTCTTCCTCGCCCACCGAAACGCCGCCGCTGGTCAGGACCAGATCGTTGCCGGTCGCCGCTGCGCGCAAAGCGGCGCGCGTGGCATCGCGCTGGTCGGGCACGATGCCGAAATCCGCCACCTCGCAGCCGAGACCTTCGAGCAGGGCGCGCAGCGTGTAACGGTTCGAGTTGTAGATGGCGCCGGGCTTGAGCGCTTCGCCGGGTATTGCCAGTTCGTTCCCGGTCGAGAACAGGGCGACCCGCAGGCGACGAAAAACACTGAGTTCCGCCACACCGACCGAGGCCGCCACCCCCAGATGCGCGGCCGACAATCGGGTTCCGGCGGCCAGCACCTCGGCTCCGGCCGCGATGTCCTCGCCGCGGCGGCGTATCCACTCGCCGGCGCGCGGCAGATGGTTCACCGTCACGCGGTCGCCCTCCACCGTGCACGACTCCTGCATGACCACGGCATCGGCGCCCGCCGGCAGCGGCGCGCCGGTGAATATCCGCGCCGCCGTTCCGGCAGCCAGCACATGGCCAACGCTGCCGGCCGGAATGCGCTGGGCCACGGCGAGTTGCGTACCCGCGACGGAAACATCGGCGCAGCGCACGGCATAACCGTCCATCGAGGTATTGTCCAGCGGCGGCACGTCGAGCGTCGAGCGCAGGCCCTGCGCCAGGACCCGCCCCGCTGCTGCCTGCGTCGGCACGGCCTGCGTCTCGCGCAACGGGTTCGCGCCGGCCAGCAGGCGCGCCAGGGCCTCGTCGAAATCAAGCATCTCGAAATCCCATGTGGCGAAGAATGAAATCGGCGATGGCATCGCGGTCGTTGAGGTCGAGTATTGGCAAGCCGGCCGGCAGCCCGGTCAATTGCGCCACCACATCCGGCTCGTCGGTCGCCACGGCAACGATCGTCTCGACCCCGCTGCCGGCGATCAGCGGCTTGCCGACCGAGGGCCGGTGCACTTCCAGCTTGGGGATAGGCGTGTATTTGAAGCCCTCGACCAGCACCAGGTCGCACTCGGAAAAACGCGCGATCTGCTCGTCGAGCGAGGGTTCCGGTGCGCCGCGCAGTTCATGCATCAGCACCCAGCGCTGTTCGGATATCAGCAACACCTCGGAGCATCCGGCTTCGCGCAGTCGGTAGGAATCCTTGCCCGGCTGGTCGATGTCGAAGCGGTGGTGCGCGTGCTTGATCAGCGAGACGCTCAGCCCGGCCGCCGCCAGGCGCGGAATCAGTTCCTCCAGCAACGTGGTTTTTCCCGAGCCGGAATAGCCGGCAAGACCGAAGACCTTCATGCCGCTTCCTCTATCGAAGGCACCGTCAGCACGGAGGCGAAGCCACCGCCGGGCGTACGGAAGTTGGTGGTCTGCCCCTGCCACAAACGCGCGGCAATCATTTGGACATGCCCGGCATAGACATAGTTGCGCAAATCGAGCTTGAGTTCGACCGGCGCCGCGTCCACCTGCAAGGTGCGCGAGGAAGGCGGTACCAGCGCCTGCGCGATGTAGTTGCCGGCCAGCACTTCATCGAAGACGCGTTTGGTGATCTTGTCGCCGCGATAGGCGGCCTTGGAACCATAGCCTGCCGCCGGCTTGAAGAAGAGCTGCTTGCGCCGCGCCCACAGGTCGTCGGCATGCTGCGGCGCCACCAGCTCGGTGCGCGGAATCTTCGCCGCCAGCGTCGCGCGCGTCTCGGCATCGACGCCCCACCCGGCCAGCAGCGCGTCATCGCACAAGGCCACCAGGTTGCGCTTGTCGGCATACAGGGCATGGGCCTGCGGGTGCGGCGTCACCACCGCCGCATCGGCCAGATACGCGGCGCGCAGGGCGGCGCTGGCCGGCGCTTCGAGGGCGAAATCGGTGAGCCGGTTGTACACCAGGTCGATGCGCGTGGCGCCATGCCACAGCGCGCCATCGCGAAAGGCCAGCTCCTGCGGATCGCAGATCAGCGCTCTAATCCCGGCATGCTCGAACAGGCGCTGGAACAACACGAATTCGGGATACAGATATTGCGTCAGCGGCGCTTCATCGACGATGGCGACCTGGATCGGCGTATCACCGGCGCCGACTCCTGGGCCGAACGCGCGCCATTCGGCAAGGAACATTTCAAGGAACAGGTGCTCCGCCGTATCGCCGCCCAGGTCGCCCGGCAGCAGGGCCTCGACATCGTCGCAGCAGGCCTTCTGCGCGCGCGCCAGCAAGGCATTGAGCAGGCCGCCGCCGGCATTGGTGTTGATCTCGATAAGCTGTGGTCCGCTGTTGCCAACCCCGGCACCCAAATGGAAGTCGTAACCGAGGAAAACCCCGCGCGCCGCTGTCGGATGCCGCGCAATTTCCGGCGCATAGCTCAGCACGTGCTCGCGATACGCGGGCAGCGCGACGACGCGCTCGACGGCGGCAATCAGGCGCGCCATGCGCCGCACATGCTCGGCACTGACAAAGGCCACGGAATCCGAGAACAAGTGCGGCCGCCCCGCCATCACCTCGTCGTGAAAGCCGGGGCTGACACGCTCCAGTTCCGCTTCCAGCCCCTCGCGGTCGAGCGAAATGCAGTGGCAGCCGGCATTCAGCCGGTTCGCCAGTTCGATGCTGGAAAGACTATTCATGCCGCGATTCTACCGGCAGCGCACGCATGAAGAAGTTTTCGACCTCGGCCACCTCGCGCGTGCGCCGCATCGGCGGCAAGGACCGCCAAATGGACTTGCCGTAAGGCTTTCCAAGCATGCGCGGATCGCAGATCATCAGCACGCCGCGGTCATCCTCGTCGCGGATCAGCCGTCCCGAGCC
>JAPLQZ010000038.1 GCA_026399415.1 Rhodocyclales bacterium
CAGGGTCGCGGCGACTGCGAGGACTTTGCCATCATCAAGTACTACTCGCTGAGGGATGCCGGAGTTCCTCTGGCGAAGCTGCGCCTGGTCTATGTCAAGGCCACCTTGAACGGCCCCGCCGGGCCCTACCAGCAAGCGCACATGGTGTTGGCCTATTACCCGACACCCAATGCGGAACCGCTGGTGCTGGACAACCTGATAGCGGAAATCAGGCCGGCTTCGCAGCGCAGAGACCTGCAACCGGTATTCAGCTTCAACAGCGAGGCCATCTGGAACGGCGCCGGCGGCAATGCCGCGAAGGGCGCCGGCGGCACGGGGCAGCTCACTCGCTGGCAGGACCTGCTGCAAAGAGCCCGCAAGGAAGGATTCGATTGACCATGCCGCATACGAAGAATTAAGGGAGGAATCGCCATGTCGATGTACCGCCAACTATGGCTCGCCATCATCGTCAGCATGTTGCTGGCGCTGACGGGAAGCCTGTTCGCCTCGCTGCTCTCGGCCCGTGCCTATCTCGAGCAGCAACTGAGCCAGAAAAATGCCGATAACGCCTCGGCACTGGCGCTTTCCCTGAGCCAGCAGAACCCGGATGCGGTCACGGTCGAACTGGCCGTTGCGGCACTCTTCGACAGCGGCCATTACGACTCCATCCGCGTTCATGACCCGAATGGCAAGCTAATCATCGAACGCGTGGCCCCGACTGGAAATATGGGTGCTCCCGAATGGTTCGTGAAGCGCCTGCCGATCGACGCCGACCCGGGCGAAGCGCAGATCACCAGCGGCTGGAAGCAGTTCGGCACGGTGACCGCACGGTGACCCTGGTCAGTCACAGCCGCTTTGGCTACGAAGCGCTATGGACCAGCACTCAGGAAATGATCGCCGCGCTGGCCCTGGCCAGCATCATCGGCGGCTATCTGGGCAGCCTGATCCTGCGGCGTTTGCGCCGGCCCTTGCAGGCCGTTATCGACCAGGCCGAAGCGATCACCAACCGGCGCTTTGTCACCATCCCGGAGCCGAAGGTTCCCGAACTGCGTCAGCTCGCGATCGCCATGAACACCACCGTGGCGCGGCTCAAGACGATGTTTGAAGAAGAGGCGGCGCGGCTCGAAACGGTGCGCCGCGAAGCCAACTTCGACCCCTTGACCGGGCTGGCCAATCGCGACTCGTTCATTTCCCAGTTGCGCTCTTCCCTGGAGGGCGAAAACTCGACTGGCGGCACGCTGTTCCTGGTTCGCGTTGCCGATCTGGTCGGGATCAACAAGCGACTGGGGCGCGAGGCTACGGACGATCTGTTGCGGCGGGTGGGCGAGACAGTCGGCGCTGGCGGTACGGCGAATGTGGAGGGCCTCGCCGCGCGCATGAACGGCGCCGACTTCGCCCTGCTGCTGCCGGGATATATGGCCGGCCGCGATGTCGCCGAAAAGCTGCTGAAGTCGCTGATCGACACCATGGAAGCGTTCGTCGTCGACGGCCCCTCGGCCTTTATCGGCATGGGTGTCTTCAAGCACGGCACGGGCCTGGGCGTGGTGCTGTCGCAAGTCGACGCGGCGCTGATCGGCGCCGAGGCCGATGGCGTCAACGCTGTCCGTGAAGCGGCGATCGAGGCTGGCGACGACGTACCCAGGAGCGCCGGGCAGTGGTCGGTGTTGATCCGTCAGGCGCTGGATCAGAATTGGGTGCGCCTGGTCTCGTTCCCGGTAGTCGACCTGCAGAGCCGGTTGCTGCACGAGGAGTGCCCGCTGCGGCTCAAGTTCGATGCCGAGGGGGAATGGCTTCCGGCGGGCCGCTTCCTGGCTGTTGCCGAGCGCCTGGGTCTTTCGCCGGAGCTCGATCTCGCGGCTCTCGCACTGGGGCTGGCGAACCTCGAGCAACAGCCCGCGCTGAAGGGCCTGGGCATCAATCTTTCGGCCAGTTCGATGGTTGCCGAGGGCTTCCAGCAAAAACTCGACGCCCTTCTGAAAAAACACCAGAAGGCCGCCGGCCGGCTCTGGATCGAGGTGGCCGAAACCGGTGTGCTGAAACACGTCGACGCCTTTCGCAGCCTGTGCGGGGTCCTCAGGAGTTATCGCTGTCAGGTCGGTGTCGAACACTTCGGACGGCAGTTCAGCCAGATCGGGCAACTGCACGACCTCGGACTCAATTACATCAAGGTCGATGCCAGCTTTGTCCGCCGCCTCGACACCAATCCCGGCAATCAGGCCTTCCTCAAGGGCGTCAGCTCGATTGCCCACACCATCGGCCTGCGGGTGATCGCCGAAGGCGTGGTCACCGAAGCCGAGTTCGCCACGCTGAGCGCGGTAGGATTCGATGGCGCGACCGGGCCCGGAGTGAAGGTGGCGGCGGGTTAAGCAGTGCTCGGGAGAGGCGGGATCACTCCTGCTCGTCGCGCCGGCTTAGCGCTTTGAGCAAGATCGCAAACAACTCGTCGGGGTTGAAGGGCTTGATCAGGAATTCATCCATCCCGGCCTCAATGCAGCGCGCCTTGTCCTCGGCAAAGGCGTTGGCGGTCATGGCGATGATCGGTATCTTCCGGTAGCCGTGGATCTGGCGTATCAGCCGCGTCGCGTCCACCCCGTTCAGTTTCGGCATCTGCATGTCCATGAAGATGGCCGCGTAGTTGTTCTTCCGCGCCAGGGCGACGGCCTCTGCGCCATCCTGCGCGGTGTCCACCACAAGATCGACCGCTTCAAACTGTAGCCGGGCAATTTCGAGGTTGATCGGCTCGTCGTCAACCACCAGAATGCGCTGGCCGCAGTAGCGTTGGCGGATTTCCGCTTCGGCATCG
>JAPLQZ010000231.1 GCA_026399415.1 Rhodocyclales bacterium
GTTTTCCGCTGGAGTTCTGCGACGACTGCGGCGCCCCGCTGTATCCGAATCCCGAAGGCGAACCGGTGCACGCGGAATTGCCGGAAGAACAGGCCGAAACCGCCCCCCGGCACCTGCATTAGGAGTCGGCGCTGGCGGCACGCCGATTTTCAGAACCGGTAAGGTGCCGCGTCCAGCCCCGGATCACGGCCCGCCGCCAGATCGGCGAGAAGTCGCGCCGAACCGCAAGCCAGTGTCCAGCCCAGCGTGCCATGGCCGCTGTTGAGCCACAAGCCGGTCAGACCGGCATCCGCCATGTCGCCGATCAGCGGCACATTGCCGGGCGTCGCCGGCCGCAGCCCGGCCCAGTAGTCGACAGCACTCACCGCCGCCAGCCCCGGAAAGATTTCGCAGGTGCGGCGCAACAGGGCTTCGCAGCGTGCCGCGTTGAGCGATGTATCGTAGCCGTTGAACTCCGCGGTGCCGGCCACACGCAGCGACTGTCCGAGACGCGAGATAACGATCTTGTGCCCATCATCGGTAAGACTCACCGATGGCGCCACCACTCCGTCGGGCAGCGCCAGCGTCGCCGAATAGCCCTTGGCCGGGTAGACCGGCAGGCGCAGACCCAGCGGCCGCAACAGCAGCGGCGCGTAGCTGCCCAGTGCCAGCACGGTCATGTCGGCGCGCACCTGTTCCCCGGAGGCCAGACGCACACCGGCCAAGCGGTCTCCTTCGCGCTGCAGCGCCGCCACGGTTTCGCCAAAGCGGAAGCGCACACCGCGCGCCACGGCATGTTGTGCCAGGGCCTCGGTGAATCGCCGCGCATCGCCGGATTCGTCGCCGGCGGTATAGGTTCCGCCCACCACCGGCACCCTTGAGTCCGTCAGCGCCGGCTCGATGGCAAGGCACTCCGCGGCCGTCTTAGGCACCCGGTCGCAACCAAACTCGCGCATCAGCGCCGCCTGCGGCAGTGCATGCTCGAATTCGCGGGAATCCGTATAGAAGTGCAGGATACCGCGCTCCAACTGGTCATACTCCAGCGCCAGTTCCCGCCGCAGGGACTGCAAGGCGGTGCGACTGGCCAGCCCGAGACGCACGATGGCACCGACATTGGCCCGCGCCCTCGCCGCCGTGCATTGGCGCAGAAAACGCAAGCCCCAGGCCCATTGCGCCGGATCGACACGCCAACGCCACAACAAGGGAGCATCCTCGCGTCCCATCCATTTCAACGCCTTCAGCGGGGCTTGCGGGTTGGCCCAGGGTTCGGCATGGCTGACCGATATCTGGCCGCCGTTGGCGAAACTGGTTTCCTGCGCCGGCAGCGGCTGGCGCTCGATCACCGTGACCTCGTGACCATCCGCCGCCAGGTACCAGGCGCTCGTCACGCCGACCACGCCGGCACCGAGCACGGTCACGCGCATCGCATCGCCCTGAACCTTATTGTGCAACCGTTGATCTCAATCGCCATGGGCAGGATTATAGTCAGCGCCCCGGAGGGAACTCATGAGCAAGAAGATCACCAAGACCGATGCCGAGTGGCGCGCACAACTCACGCCCATGCAGTACCACGTCGTTCGCGAAAAAGGCACCGAGCGCGCCTTCAGCGGCGAATACTGGGACTGCAAGGATCCCGGCACTTATCGCTGTATCGGTTGTGGCGAGCCGCTGTTCGAATCGGCCGCCAAATTCGATTCCGGCTGCGGCTGGCCCAGTTTCACGGCACCCGTGGCTAGCCAGGGCGTCACCGAGATTGACGACCAGAGCCTTTTCATGCGCCGCACCGAGGTCATCTGCAGCAATTGCGGCGCCCATCTCGGCCACGTCTTCCCCGACGGACCGGCACCCACAGGATTGCGTTACTGCATAAATTCAGCTTCGCTGAATTTAGCTGTTGGAGAACCATCCCCCAACCCCTGCCCCACGGATGGCTTTGCAAAGCCTTCCGGCTCCGGCGGCACGGAGCAGTGCTCCGCGCAACCCCGCCTTCGCCCCGGGGAAGGGGGCAACTGATTTGCTCGCTGCGCTCGATTGGCAACCGGCTGCCGCACCTTATAATCCCGTCCATGAAATTTCTATTCGACCTGTTCCCGATCATCCTCTTCTTTGCTGCCTTCAAGGCGTTCGACATCTACGTCGCCACTAGCGTGGTGATCGCGGCTACGACAGCGCAGATCGGCTGGGTCTGGCATCGCCACGGCAAGGTGGACACCATGCTCTGGGTCAGTCTGGCGCTGGTGGTGGTGTTCGGTGGCGCGACATTGATCCTGCATGATGAAACCTTCATCAAGTGGAAGCCGACGGTGCTTTACTGGCTGTTTGCGGTGACGTTGTTCTGTTCCGCACGGTTTTTTGGCAAGAATCTGATCCGCGCCATGCTCGACAAGCAGGTGCAACTGCCTGAGACACTGTGGAGCAGGCTCAATTTCGCCTGGATGGGTTTTTTTGCGGTGATGGGCGTGCTTAACCTGTACGTCGCATTCAACTTCAGCACCGACACCTGGGTCAGCTTCAAGCTCTTCGGCGGCATGGGCTTGATGATTTTCTTCATTGTTCTCCAGGGCATCGTGCTCGCCAAATACATTCCAGAGGAAAACCAGTAATGCTCTATGCCATCGTCGGCGAAGACGTGCCGAACAGTCTCGAACGGCGCCTCGCCAGCCGCCCCGCGCACCTCGCCCGCCTGCTTGAACTCGAAGCCGCCGGGCGCATGGTTCTGGGCGGTCCGTTTCCCGCGATTGATACGGCAGATCCGGGGCCGGCCGGCTTTTGCGGCAGCCTGATCGTGGCCGAGTTTGACTCGCTTGCCGCGGCGCAGGCCTGGGCCGACGCCGATCCCTATGTTGCCGCCGGTGTTTATGGCCGCGTCACGGTGCGGCCTTTCAAACAGGTATTGCCCAAGTCATGAGCGTCATCGATGCCATGCGGGAAAGATTGGCCGCGCTCGCTCCTGTTTCCATCGAGATCGCCGACGACTCGGAGAAACATGCCGGCCACGCCGGCGCCAGAAGCGGCGGCGGCCACTTCAGGCTGGCCATTGTCTCGTCCCGATTCGCCGGTTGCAGGACAATGGAGCGACACCGCTTGGTGTATGATGCGCTGGGCCCGTTGATGAAGCACGAAATTCACGCGCTCAGCATTACCGCAAGAACTCCCGACGAATAATGACACTTTTCGCACAACACAATTCAGGAACCAAAATGAATCGTACTCTCCGTCATGCTCTCCTGCTCGCCTTCGCCGTGTCGATAAGCGCAGCTCCCGCCTTTGCCCAGAAGAAAGACAAGGCAGAATCCACGACATTCGCCACCGTCAATGGCAAGGCCATCCCCAAGGTCCGTGCCGATGCACTGATTGCCGGTCAAGCGGCGCAGGGTCAGCCTGATTCTCCGGACCTGCGCAAGGCCGTGACGGAAGAACTCGTCCGCCGCGAGGTTCTGACGCAGGAATCCATCAAGAAAGGCTTCGACAAGAAGCCCGAGGTCCAGGGACAGATCGATCTGGCCCGCCAGGGTGTGCTGATCGGCGCCTATCTCAACGACTACGTGCGTAGCCACCCTGTCACCGAGGACCAGTTGAAGAAGGAATACGAGGACATCAAGGCCAAGCTCGGCAACAAGGAATACAAGGCCCGCCACATCCTCGTCGAAAAGGAAGACGAAGCCAAGGCGATCATCGAAAAGCTGAAGAAGGGTGAAAAGATCGACGATCTGGCCAAGGACTCCAAAGACCCTGGCTCCAAGGACCGTGGCGGTGATCTCGGCTGGGCCAATCCCGCCTCTTTCGTTCCGCCTTTCTCGGCCGCCATGACCAAGCTGGAAAAGGGCAAGTTCACCGAGACCCCGGTGAAGAGCGACTTCGGCTGGCACGTCATCCAGTTGGAAGACACCCGCGAACTCAAGCTGCCGGCGATGGACGAAGCCAAGGGCCAGATCGGCCAGCAACTGACGCAGCGCATGGTGCAAAAACACATCGACGAATTGCGCGCCAAGGCCAAGGTCGAATAAGCGCCGATGCCCAAACAAAAACGGGAGCCGAGGCTCCCGTTTTTGTTTGGCGCCGAATGGGTCGGCGCAGGCCGCCGCTTACTTGACCGACTCCATGCCGGCCTTGGCGACCATCCCATCCTGGGCCGACGTAACGCCCGAGACGCCGATGGCGCCAACGATCTTGCCGTCCATGAGAATGGGCAGACCTCCTTCAACAGGCATCGCGCCCGGCAGAAAGGCCAGTTGCGGATTTCCGCCGACCTTGACTGCGTCCTCGAATACCTTGGTCGGTCGGCGATAGGCAACGGCCGACTGCGCCTTCTGGGTCGCCACGGCGACGCTGCCATACTGCGTACCGTCAATCCGCTGCAACATCACCAGAGCGCCGCCGGCATCGACGACGGCAATCACCACGTTCCAGTTGTTCTTGCGCGCCTCGGCCTCGGCGGCCGCACTGACTTTTCGGGCGGTATCCAGATTGAGGTTCATGCCATACATGGGCGCCTGCGCCTGTGCGGCAAAAGAAACCAGCACGGCTGCGAATATCAGAAATGTCTGTGCAATCAGTCGTTCGAAATGCATGTAGCTCTCCTTTGGGTGGTTGGGTGCTTTTTTTGGTACGGCTTGGCAACGATACACCTGTCATCGTCAGCCGGCAACCATTGCATCAAGCGCAGCAGTATTCAATGCACGTAGCGCCGTATCACCAGCGCCGACTCTTATCCCAACCAGCGCCTCGCGCTGCGGAACATCGCGAGCCACGGCGCATCGTCACCCAGCCCCGGGGGTTGCCATGACATCTGCACACTGCGGAAGGTCCGCTCCGGATGCGGCATCATGATGGTGAAACGGCCATCCGCGGTCGTTACGCCGGCCAGACCGTCGGGCGAGCCGTTGGGATTGAACGGGTAGGTAGTCGCCACCGCGCCCCGGTTGTCGATATAGCGCAGCGCAACCAACGCCTCGCGATCCGCACCATCGGCAAACTCGGCGCGGCCTTCGCCGTGACTGACCACCACGGGCAGCTTCGAGCCGGCCATGCCGGCGAGGAAAATCGAAGCCGATGACGGAATCTCAACCATGACGACGCGCGCCTCGAACTGTTCGCTGCGGTTGCGCTGGAAGCTTGGCCAGTCCTCGGCGCCGGGAATGATCGAGGCCAGGTGCGCCATCATCTGACAGCCGTTGCAGACACCCAAGGCAAAGCTGTCGCTACGACCGAAGAAAGCGGCGAATTCGTCGCGCAGGCGGTTGTTGAACAGCACCGACTTGGCCCAGCCCTGCCCTGCGCCGAGCACGTCACCGTAGGAAAAGCCGCCACAGGCGGCCAGCCCCTTGAAGTCCGCCAGATGGATACGCCCCTCCTGCAGGTCGGACATGTGCACGTCGTAGGGCGCAAAGCCGGCACGTTCGAAGGCAGCCGCCATTTCGACGTGCCCGTTGACGCCCTGCTCACGCAATACTGCAATCTTGGGCCGCGCACCGGTCGCAACGAACGGGGTAGCCGGCGCGAATCTCGTCTGCACGGAAAGCCCGGGATTGTCAGCCTCGAGCAGCGCGTCGAACTCTTCCTGCACGCAGACGGGATCGTCGCGCAGCCTTGCGATCTGAAAACTGACTTCGCTCCAGGTGCGCTGCAAGTCGGTGCGACGGGCAGAGAATGCCATCTTCGCGTTGCACCAGACGCGCACTTCGTCGAAGGTGTTTGTGGTGCCGATGACATGCGTGCACGGACTCAAGCCGGCATCGCTCAGCGCCTGCATTACGACTGCGCGATCTGCCCGGCGTACCTGCAGCACGGCGCCGAGTTCCTCGTTGAACAGCGCGGCAATCAATGAGTCGTCGCAAAGTTCGTCGAGATTGAGCGAGACGCCGACATGCGAGGCAAAGCTCATCTCGCATATCGTCGCCCACAGGCCACCGTCGGAGCGATCATGGTAGGCGAGAATTTTTCCTTCGCGGTTCAGTCGTTGAATCGCGCCAAAAAACGCTTTAAGTGAGGTGGCATCGGCATCCGGCGCAACGTCGCCGCTGACGCCATAAACCTGGGCCAGAGCCGAGCCGCCGAGACGGTCTTGACCGAAGCCGAGGTCGATCAGGACCAGTTCGGTTTCGCCTGCCTCGGCGTCGGGCCGCAGTTGCGGCGTCAGCGTTCGGCGCGCGTCCTCGACCTGGGCAAAGGCCGTGACGATCAAGGAGAGCGGCGCGATGACCTGTTTCTGTGCGCCCTGCTCATCCCCGCTTCCTTCCCATTTGGTACGCATGGAAAGGGAATCCTTGCCGACCGGAATCGCCACGCCCAGCGCCGGACAGAATTCAATGCCAACTGCCTTCACCGTATCGAACAGCGCGGCATCTTCATGGCCGTGGCCCGCCGCAGCCATCCAGTTGGCGGATAGTTTGATCCTGCCGATATCGCCAACATCGGCTGCTGCCAGATTGGTGATCGCCTCACCCACCGCCATACGGCCCGATGCCGGCGCGTCGAGCAGGGCCAGCGGGGTGCGCTCGCCCATGGCGAAACACTCGCCGCGCAGCGTGTCGTAACCCATCGTGGTGACAGCCACGTCGGCCACCGGCACCTGCCAGGGGCCGACCATCTGGTCGCGTGCGGTGAAACCGCCGACGCTGCGATCGCCGATGGTGACCAGAAAATTCTTCGACGCCACCGCCGGCAGGCGCAGGATGCGCAGCGCAGCCTCCTTCAGGTCGATGCCGGCGACATTCAACGGCGGCATGGAGACACGATGGCGGCGTGCATCGCGATGCAGCTTGGGCGCCTTGCCGAGCAGCACTTCCATCGGCATATCCACCGGCCTGTTGCCGAAGTGATCATCCTTCACCGTGAGTTGGCCGTCGTCGGTAGCGACCCCGAGCACGGCGAAGGGACAGCGCTCGCGTTCGCACAAGGCGCGGAATTCCAATAGACGCTCAGGGGCGATGGCCAGCACGTAGCGTTCCTGCGCCTCATTGCTCCAGATTTCGCGGGGACTCATGCCCGGCTCTTCACTGGGGATGGCGCGCAGATCGAAGGCCGCGCCGCGGCCCGCATCATGCGCAAGTTCCGGCATGGCGTTGGAGATGCCACCGGCACCGACATCGTGGATGGCCAGGATCGGATTGCCGTCGCCCTGTTGCCAGCAGCGGTCGATGACTTCCTGCGCGCGCCGCTGGATCTCCGGATTGCCGCGTTGCACCGAAACGAAATCGAGATCGGCGGTATTCGATCCGGTCGCCATCGAGGACGCCGCGCCGCCGCCGAGCCCGATCAGCATGCCGGGGCCGCCGAGCTGGATCAGCAGGGTTCCGGCGGGAAATTTGATCTTGAAGGAATCTTCGGCGGCGATATTGCCCATGCCGCCGGCGATCATGATCGGCTTGTGGTAGCCGCGCATCTCGCCGCAGAATTCCTGCTCGAAGCTGCGGAAATAGCCCGCCAGATTGGGCCGGCCGAATTCGTTGTTGAAAGCGGCGGCGCCGATCGGACCTTCGATCATGATGTCGAGTGCCGAGGCGATGCGCTCCGGCTTGCCGTAGTTTGATTCCCACGGCTGGGCATAGCCGGGAATGCGCAAGTCGGACACCGAAAAACCGCACAGACCGGCCTTGGGCTTGGAGCCGCGCCCGGTGGCCCCCTCGTCGCGAATCTCGCCGCCGGAGCCCGTCGCCGCACCGGGAAACGGCGAAATCGCCGTCGGATGATTGTGCGTCTCGACCTTGGCCAGAATGTGCGTCGTCTGCTCGCTGTAGGCGTAGACGCCATCGGCACGCGGGTAGAAGCGGCGGATCACTGCGCCCTCGATCACCGCCGCATTGTCCGAATAGGCCACCACCGTGCCTTCGGGATGCGCCTTGTGCGTCTCGCGGATCATGCCGAACAGTGACAGGGGCTGCCGCTCGCCATCCACCGTCCAGGTCGCGTTGAATATCTTGTGTCGGCAATGTTCGGAGTTGGCCTGGGCGAACATCATGAGTTCAACGTCGGTCGGATTGCGCTGGAGTTTGGCAAAATTCTCCACCAGATAATCCATCTCGTCGTCGGAAAGCGCCAGGCCCAACTCGGTGTTGGCCTTGACCAGCGCGTCGCGCCCGCCGCCCAGCAGGTCAACGCTGGTCAGCGGTTGCGGCACGACATGATGGAACAGGGCCTTGGCCGCATCGACCGAAGCCAGCACGGACTCCGTCATCCGGTCATGGAGGCGTGCCGCCAGCGCCGACTCCTGGCCAACATTCCCGGGAATCCCTGAAACATGGAAGGCCGCATGGTACGCAACTGCACGCTCGATACGCTTCACCGCGGCAAACCCGCAATTGCGTGCGATGTCGGTGGCCTTCGAACTCCACGGCGAAATGGTGCCCAGGCGTGGCGTAACCAGAAGCAACTGACCGTCGGGTAACGCTGGCAGTTCGACGGGAATCCCCAGCAAGTCCTTCAGCCGGGCAGTTTCATCTGCGTTCAACGGTCCTTCCAGCTCGATGAAATACCAATGCTCGGCAGTCAGTCCGACGCCGGGAACGGTTTCGCCGACAGACTTCTGCAGACGCGCGAGGCGGGATGCCGAAAACGCAGCAGAGCCGCGCAAGGCAAGGAATTCAGCCATGATGGACGGAACGGAGCGAGTGAATGGCGGGATGGAAATACAAGGGTCGGATTATACCCTCACGCCAAAGCCCGCCTCACGAATCGGCTGACCGCAGAATTGCGTTCAAAGACCAAGCCTGAGAAACCGAGGGCGACAATAAGCACCGCACACATGGCTGCCATGAACCGGTTTTCGCTTGATGTTGGCGCTGCCGACTTTCAAAAGAATATCGTCGATGGGTCACTTCATACCCGGGTACTCGTCGACTTCTGGGATTGGTTCAGCCTGCTGCGTCCTTCACACTAATGCGATAGGCATTACGACTCGAGTTCTTCACTTCGTAGAGCGCGGCATCGGCGTTGCGCTGCAGTGCCTCGACATCCACGCCATGTTGCGGAAACAGGGCGATACCAACGCTGCACGAGATGTGCGCGGTGCCGACGTTCAACTCGAAGGGACGCGCCAGATCGGTGACGATGCGTGCGGCAACCTCTTCAACTTCGGCGCGTGAGCCGACTTCGGTAAGGATCGCGGCGAACTCGTCGCCGCCAAGCCGTGCAATCGTATCGGCGGCGCGCACAGTCTTGCGCAGGCGCCCGGCAGTCTCGACCAGCAAGTCGTCGCCGGCGGCATGGCCGAACTTGTCATTCACCGGCTTGAAGTAGTCCAGATCAATAAAGCAAAGCGCAAAAGTGCGACCATGGCGCTGCGCCTGCAAGAGGGCGACCCGCAGGCGATCGGCAAACAGCGCACGGTTGGGCAGGTCGGTGAGGGGGTCGTGATAGGCCCGGTGGCGCAGTTCCTCCTCCAGTTCCTTGCGCCGCGTGATGTCGGTCAGCGTCGCCACGTAGCGTACCGCCTGGCCGCCGGAAGAGATTCGGCCAATGGACATCCAGACGACGAACAGTTCGCCGTTCTTGCGTCGATTCCAGACCTCGCCTTGCCAGCGTCCGTCGCGCTTCAGGACTTGCCACATGTCGATGAAGAACTCCGGCGGATGCCGGCTCGACTTGAGGATCGACACTGCCTTGCCCAGCGCCTCGCTGGCGTCATAGCCGGTAATCATCGAAAAAGCCGGATTGACCTGAACGATGAGGCCCGCTTCATCGGTAACGATGATCGCCTCCGCCGCGTTGTCGAATACGACAGCACCCAACTCGCGATCGGCCAGTTGACGTTCCAGCTCTTCATTTGCATTCGACAAGGCGCTGGTGCGCTCGGCGATCACATGCTCCTGATCCCGAGCGAGCCGTTCCAGGACCGCCACATGGTTTCGCGTGCGACTCACCAGCAAATGCAACAGGGCGGAGACCACGGCAAACATCAGAATGTGAATGACACTTGAACGGATGCGCACACTGTTACGAATTTCCAGCAGATCCGCGGCCGGCATGGTGACGGAAATACCGCCGCGAACCTGGCCCAAGTGATAACCCTGTTCCCCGTGACAATCCATGCACGGTTCGGTGACCTTGAGCGGCGCCATGTAGCGATGCACCGGCGTCGAACCCGGAATCAGTTCGATGATCTCGGTCAAGCCGCCCTCAAAGCGGTTGAGCGCATCGGTCTCCCACGCGTCAGCAAAATTGGCCGGGCGTAGCAGTTTGAGACTTGTGAGGTGCAAATGGACGCCTTCAACCTGCTGCGCGATCTCGGCGATCTGCCTGGTCATGAAGGCAGGATCGATCAGCGTCAGCGCAAGTCCGTCCTGCGTTACCACGTCGCGCCGCTTGTGCCCAAGGAAATGACTCGGCCGCATGGCCTTCGTTACCGGAACATACACGCCACCGTGACGGTGATTCCAGTCACGCGTTATCTCGACCAACCGGAACAGCGACGCACCGCGTTCACGCGCCACCGACTGCATGTTGACGTCGGCTTGTCTCCATGCCGTCAGGAAAGAAGCAAGCACACCAAGGGCAACAACGGCGAACATGATCACGGGGCGAGTCCACAGCGGTGACAGACTGCCGTGCATAAATGAGCGATTCGATGGCGAGCGCATGCTTCATTATGCATCAGACCAAACTGCGTCACATCAGGCCGGCGCGGGTGGAGAACCTTCGATTTGAGATCGCGATGAACTTGAGTCAGAATAAGGCCATTCGACGCAGGAGGTAGCGGCAGTGAAATGGAAGAATGAATATTCGCTTGGAATCCAGGAAATCGATGACCAGCACAGATTGCTTCTAAGCAGCTTCTCGGTAATTGAAGAGGCCATCAAGCTGAAACAAGGCTGGTCGAACGTCCATTACAGCATCATCGGTTTAAAAGAGCTGGCGCGCATGCATTTCACTTTTGAAGAAGCATTGATGCGACTGTTTGCTTATCCGGAAGCCAAAGAGCATCGCAGTGACCATGAGTATTTCTTTGTCAGGCTGGCAGCAATTGAGAACAACTCCCTTCGCAACTCGACCGAGAATGAACTGCTGGAGTTTCTGCGCGAATGGCTGACCATCCACATTCTTCAAACTGACATGGGCTACGCCCGACACATCCTGTCAGGTGCTTCGGTTGTCCGGTCCGCCCCTCCACCTCTCAAGCAAGACCTCTCCAACTGACGCCGGTTGGCACGTCCGGACTCATCGCTGGCAAGCTTCCCTATTGCGCCGCCCTCAGGGCCGGCAGCGCCGACTGGCGCAGCATTGACGAAGCGCCCAGCCAGCCGGCAACGACCACCAGCGCGGCGCCCACCAGCAGGCCGATCAGCCACAACCCGGGCTGCGGCAGGTAATCGAGACGGAAGGCAAAGCGCGCCAGACCCCAGCCGATGAGACTGGCGGCGATGCCGGCAAGCAACCCGGCAAGCGCGCCGAGCGCGGCAAACTCGGCCAGCAACGCACTCGAAAGTTGCCGCCTGCGGGCGCCCAAAGCGCGCAGCACGGCAAGCTCGTGGCGGCGCTCATCGCTGCTGGCTTGAAGCGCCGCGTAGAGCACCGCCAGCCCGGCCAGCACGGCGAAGCCGAACACCAGTTGCACGGCGCGCGCCACCTGATCGATCGTCGCATGCAGTTGCTTGACCAATGCGGCGACATCGATCACGGTCAGGTTGGGGAAGGCCCGCACCAGTTCAGGGATGGCGCCTGCCTTCTCTGCCGGCAGATGAAAGCTGGTGATGTAGCTGACAGGGAAATTGTCGAGCACACCCGGCGGCGACATGACGAAGAAATTGACGCGCATCGAATCCCAGTCGAGTTTTCTGAGGCTGGTGATCGCCGCCTCGACCCGATTGCCGGCGATGTCGTAGGCCAAGCGATCGCCCAGTTTCAGATTCAGCGTCTCGGCCAGCCCCTGCTCCACCGAAAACTCCGCGGCCTGCGTCACTCCATGCCAGCGCCCGCCGCTCACCGTGTTGCCGGCGGGAAGCAGGGCCGACCACGACAAGTTGAATTCGCGATCGACGAGACGCTGGGCACGATCATCGGCATAACTCTCCGGCCCCACCACCCGACCATTGACCTGCACCAGGCGACCGCGCACCATCGGCTCCAGTTCCGGAGCCGGCAGGCCGCGCGCCTTGAAGAAGTCGGCGATGGCGACACGCTGATCGGGCTGGATGTTGATCGCGAATCGATTCGGCGCGTTGGACGGGACACGCGCCAGCCAGCTGTCGAGCAAGTCGCCGCGCGCCACGGTGAGCAGCAGCAAGGCAGTGAGGCCCAGTGCCAGCGCCACCGCCTGCACCATGGTTGCGGCCAGCCGCCGGCGCAGATTGGCCAACCCGTGGCGCCAGCCATAACCCCTGCCCGCCGGACGCAGGCGGCTCAGGGCGGCAAGCAGCAGCCGCGCCATCAGCGCGAAGAAGCCAAGCGCGAGCATGAAGCCGGCGAGCACGATCAGTCCCAGACGCAGTTCTCCCGCCATCCACAGCATCAGCGCAGCCAGCACCAGCGCGCCCAGCAGATAGGCGCCGACCGAAGCGGGCTCGGATCCGCTCCATTCGCGGCGCAGCACCCGAATGGTCGGCACACGCTTCAGGCGCAGCAAGGGCGGCAGGGCAAAGCCGATGATCAGCGTGAGGCCTACCAGCAGGCCATGCAACCAGGGCAGCAAGGATGGCGCAGGCAGCTTTGTCACCAGCAGCCCGGCCAACAGTTGTTGCAGCGCTGCCTGCACCGCATAGCCCGCCGCGCAGCCCGCCAGTGTTGCGGCGAGACCGAACAGCAGAAATTCGCCGCCGTGAATCAGCAGCAATTGCGGGCCTGATGCACCCATGCAGCGCATCACCGCGCAGCCGTCGAGGTGTCGCCGCATGTAGCGCTCGGCGGCCAGCGCCACGGCCACCGCGGCAAGAATCACTGCCAGCAACGCTGCCAGACGCAGAAAGCGCTGTGCCCGCTCGGTCACATTGCGAATCTCGGGCCGTGCGTTGTCCAGGCTTTCGATCCTTTCGCCGCGCCCCAGCTGCGCCTTGGCCCAGGCTTCATACGCCGCCACCGTCGCCGTCTCGCCGGCCAGATGCAGACGATAGTGAACTCGGCTGCCGCTCTGAATCAGACCGGTCGCCGGCAGATCGGCGAAGTTGATCATCAGGCGCGGCGCAAGGGCAAACACGTTCATGCCGCGGTCCGGTTCCAGTGTCAGCACCGGGCCGCTGACGACTTCCATTTTTCCCAGCGCCAGCGAGGTGCCGGGAGCGAGACTCAATGTGGTCGCCAGGCGCTCGTCCGGCCATGCTTCACCGGCTTGCGGCACACGCGTAGTTTCGTTATCCGGCGTATTGAGCAGCGGCGCCGTACGCAAGGTGCCGCGCAGCGGATAACCCGCCGAGACCGCCTTGATCTCGGCCAGCAGGGCTGCGCCGCCCAGGCTGACCATGCTCGGGAATGTCGCGCTCTCGGCCTGCCTCAGACCTCGTCCCGCCGCTTCCTGACGAAAGCGGTCAGGCCAGGGATGATCGGCGGTCAGCAACAGATCGCCACCGAGCAGCTGGTGCGATTCGAGCTTAAGCGCCTGCTCTACGCGGTCTGTCAGAAAGCCGACGCTGGTCAGGGCGGCGACCGCCAGCATCAGGGCGATGCCGAGCACCGTCAGTTCGCCAGCACGCCAGTCGCGCGCAAGCATGCGCAGAGCCAGTCTGATGGATGAAACCGGATTCACCACGCCCGCATCTGCTCGATGGCCTGCTCGATGCGGTCGAGCGCAATCACCTCGATACCCTTGATGGCCTGCCGCGGCGCATTGGCCTTGGGCACGATGGCATGGGTGAAGCCGAGTTTTGCGGCTTCCTTCAGGCGCTCCTGACCGCGCGGCGCGGGGCGGATTTCGCCGGCCAGGCCGACCTCGCCGAACACCACCAGTTTGCCCGGCAAGGGCTTGTTGCGCAGCGAGGAAACGATGGCCAGCAACACGGCGAGATCGGCCGCCGGCTCGGCGATCTTGACGCCGCCGACGGCGTTGACGAACACATCCTGATCGCCGCAGACGATGCCGGCATGGCGGTGCAATACCGCGAGCAACATTGCCAGGCGATTCTGCTCGAGGCCCACGGTCAGCCGCCGCGGATTGGGCGCCTGGGAGCCATCGACCAGTGCCTGAATCTCCACCAGTAGCGGCCGCGTGCCTTCCTGGGTGCATAGCACGCAGGAGCCGGCAACGTCCAGCGAGTGCTGCGAGAGGAACAGGGCAGAAGGATTGGCAACGCCGCGCAGCCCCTTGTCGGTCATGGCGAAGACGCCGAGTTCATTGACGGCGCCGAAGCGATTCTTCACCGCGCGCACCAGGCGGAAGCTCGAATGCGTGTCGCCCTCGAAATAGAGCACGGTATCGACCATGTGCTCCAGCACGCGCGGCCCGGCCAGGCTGCCTTCCTTGGTGACATGGCCGACCAGGATCACGCAGGTGCCGCTCTGCTTGGCGAAGCGCGTCAGCTGCGCCGCACACTCGCGCACCTGCGCCACGGAGCCCGGCGCCGATTGCAGGGCATCCGACCATACCGTCTGGATCGAGTCGATCACCGCCACTGCCGGACGCAGGCTGACCAGCGTGGCGAGTATCTTTTCCAGGTTGATTTCGGCCAGCAATTGCATGCCGCCGACATCGAGCTGCAAGCGTCGGGCGCGCAAAGCCACCTGCTCGCCCGATTCCTCGCCGGAAACATACAGTACGTTCTCGCTGGCCTGGGCCAGGCGTGCCAGGGCTTGCAGCAGCAGCGTTGACTTGCCGATGCCCGGATCGCCTCCGATCAGCACCACGCCACCGGCGACCAGCCCGCCGCCCAGCACCCGGTCGAATTCTTCTACCCCCGTAGGCTGCCGCGGTTCCTCGCGTGGACGAATCCCGGCCAGCATCTGCACACCGCTGGCACTGCCCGGTGTGGCAAAGTTGCGTCCCGCCGGCTGAGCGCTTTCGATCACCGCCTCGACCAAGGTGTTCCACTGTCCGCAACCGGGACACTGCCCCTGCCACTTGGGCGCACTGGCGCCGCATTCGGTACAGGAATACTGCGTTTTGGCCTTTGCCATCAGTTGACTTCGATAACCGGCACTCTCGCAGCGAGGCCACAGAACAATTCGTAGGCCACGGTACCGGCGACGGTTGCCACATCGTCGGCGGGCAGATACATCTCTCCGGCGCCACCCCACAAAGTCACCGTGTCGCCAACGCCGACTGTTGACGGCAGCGCGCTCAGGTCGATGCAGATCTTGTCCATCGAAACGCGGCCCAGAGTGCGTGTGCGCCGCCCGGCCACCATTGCCGGCGTGCCGGTCGGTGCGTGACGCGGATAGCCATCGGCGTAACCGCAAGCCACCACGCCGACGCGCATGGCATCTTCTGCAATGAAGCTGCTGCCGTAGCCGATGGTGTCGCCGGGCTGAAGTTCGCGCACGGCGATCAACTCGCTTTCCAGCGTCATCACGGGACGCAGATCGAGCGCAGCGGCGCTTTGCATGGCTGGAAATGGCGATGAACCGTAGAGCATGATGCCCGGCCGCACCCAGTCACCAATGGCTTCAGGAAACCGCAGCAAGGCGGCGGAATTGGCCATCGACACTGGCAACTCGCGACCGCCGGACATGGCGCGAAAACGTTCGAGTTGATGTTCGATGCCGCGCGCTTCGTCGGCATCGGCAAAATGAGTCATCAGCGTGACCGACGCTATGCAGTCGGCGGCGGCGAGCTTCGCCAGCGCCACAGTGAATTCATCCTCATTGAAACCAAGACGATTCATGCCGGTATTGAGTTTGAGATAGACCGGCAGACGCGTCGGCAGGCCGGCGTCGAGCAGCGCATCGACCTGCCACATCGTGTGCAGCACAGGAGTCAGTTCCAGCTCACCGAACAAAAAAAGTTCATCAGGCTGATAGGGGCCTTCCAGCATCAGGATCGGTTTTGAAATTCCCGCATCACGCAGCGCCATGGCACCTTCCAGTTCCACCAGCGCAAAGCCGTCGGTGACGTCCATCAAGGCGCGCGCCGCGGACAACAAGCCATGGCCATAGGCGTCGGCCTTGACCACGCTCCAGACCCTGGCGCTGCCCGCGTGGCGCCTTGCGACATGGTGATTGTGGCGCAGCGCCGACCAGTCCAGGCGTACCCGTATCGGTCGCGACATGCTCCGCCCTAAGCTTGCTTCTTGGAGATCAGGGTCCGCAATCGCACAGAGGCGAATTCGACAAAGGTAGCCACCAGCCGCGAGCGGAATTTCTCTTTCGGATAGACCATCGAGAGCGTGCGGATCAGGCGCGGTTTGAGCGGTATCGCCACGATATCCCCCAACCGCTGTTCCTTGCTTACCGAGGCACGCGAAGCGATGGCGAAACCCAGCCCGGTTTCGACGACACCATTGAGAGCGATCGGGCTGCCGAGTTCCATCACGACATTCATCTGATCGAGTGCGATTCCCGAATGGCGCAGGTAGCTTTCCGTGAATTCGCGCGTGCCCGAACCCGGCTCGCGCGAAATAAACGCATGCTCCAGCAGTTTCTGCGGGGTCAATTCCTTGTGCCGCGCCAATGGAAAGCGCGGATGGCAGATCACCACCAGTTCGTCATCGCAGCACACCTCGCATTCGAGATTCGGTTCGTGCGAGAGCGATTCGATGAAGCCGATGTCGATGGTGTGTTCGATGACGCGGTTTTCAATGGACTCCGAATTGCCCACCACCAGACGCGAGCGCACACCGGGATACGTCGACTTGAATTCGCCAAGAATACCCGGCAGCATGAATTCGGCGATGGTGGTCGAGGCACCAACCATCAGGGATCCGCCAATCTCGCCCGTCAACTCCGACAGGCGCACGTCCATTTCCGCACCCAGTCCGAGAATTTTTTCGGCATAGCCGAGCACCACCTCGCCCGCTGGCGTGAGCGCGATACGGCCGTGACCACGATCAAACAGCCGCGTGTTGAAGTGCTCTTCAAGTTGCTTGATCTGAAAAGTCACCGCCGGTTGCGTCATGAACAGCACTTCGGCCGCCTTGGTAAACGACAACTGCTTGGCAACCGCATGAAAAACCTGCAGGCGGCGATCTGCCATGGGTAATACCTCCGAAATGAATATCTGTTGTATTGCCAGTATTCAATCACAAATAGCACACCATGAGCGTACTTTATGACCTCTGCGGCACCGCAGCATCCTGATAGCGGCACTCCTTTCATGATATAAACCCGCAGGCCAAAACATGGTCGGACCACCGACCTAATCAATGACTACAGGTTTCTACATCATCATGGCGGCGCAATTTTTTTCTGCGCTGGCCGACAACGCCCTGCTGATCGCCGCCATCGCCATCCTGCGCGACATGCACGCCCCGGCGGAATACGAGCCGTTGCTGAAGACCTTCTTTACGGTGTCCTACGTTGCTCTGGCGGCCTTCGTCGGCGCCTTTGCCGATTCGATGCCCAAATGGCGGGTCATGTTCATCAGCAACGGCATCAAGATTTTTGGCTGCAGCCTGATGTTCTTCGACATGCATCCCCTGCTGGCCTATGCCGTGGTCGGACTCGGGGCCGCCGCCTACTCGCCGGCCAAGTACGGCATCCTCACCGAATACCTGCCGCACCGACTGCTGGTGGTGGCCAATGGCTGGATCGAAGGCCTCACCGTCTGCGCGATCATCCTCGGCGTGGTGCTGGGCGGCGCGCTGATCAAGCCGGAGATCGCACACAGCCTGCTCTCGCTGGATTTTCCGGTAATCGACACCGGCGTCGACACCGTGGCCGAGATGACCCTGATCATCATCGGTGCGCTGTACCTGATCGCGGCACTGTTCAATCTCTATATTCCGGATACCGGAGTCGACCACAAGCCGCTGAAGAAAAATCCGGTGTACCTGTTCCATGAATTCAACCACTGCCTCAAGCTGCTGTGGCGCGACAAGCTTGGCCAGATCTCGCTGGCAGTAACGACCCTGTTCTGGGGCGCCGGAGCGACGCTGCAATTCATCGTGCTGGAATGGGCCAAGATTGCCATGAACCTGGATCTGTCGAAGGCCAGCATGCTGCAGGGCGTGGTCGCCGTCGGCGTGGCGATTGGCGCGATACTCGCGGCGCGCATGATCACCCTGAAGAAATCGGTGCGCGTGATTCCGCTGGGCATCGCCATGGGCGTTGGCGTCATCGCCATGATCGGCGTGCGCGACATGTGGCTGGCAGCGCCACTGCTGATCCTGGTCGGCATTTTCTCCGGCTTCTTCGTGGTGCCCATGAACGCGCTATTGCAGCATCGCGGCCACATCCTGATGGGTGCGGGGCATTCCATTGCGGTGCAGAACTTCAACGAAAATCTGTCGATCCTGATCATGACCAGCACCTACTCAGTATTGCTCAAGGCTCAGCTATCGATTTACTGGATCATTGTCCTGTTCGGTCTGTTCGTCGCCGGCACCATGTGGCTGGTCAAGCGCCAGCACGAGATCAACCAGCGTCAGCGCGACGACGTCGCACATCTGGACGACGCAGCGCATCACTGATTCGTGTGATTGCCCTGGATGCCATTGCGCATCAGGTCCTCGCAGATGGCGTGAATCGCCGGCCAGGACGTATGGCACCAGCCCGGCGCAACCAGCGTCGGTTCCCGTGCCGTGGCCGTTACACGATGGAATACCACCTCCGGCGGCGTACGCCGGATCAATTCGGCTGCCGTCGCGGCATAGTCATCGATGAGCGGCGGCGACAACTCGCCGCGCGAATACTGAACGGCCATGGTGCTGCCCTTGACGATCATCAGCGGGTGCAGCTTGAGGCCGGCAACACCGAGTTCGAGAACCCTGGCGTGAGTCTCGCGACACATGGCGGCCGATTCCCCCGGCAGACCGATAATCAAGTGCGTGCAGACGGGAATGCCATACCGATGGGCGCGTGAAACGGCATCCGCATAGGCAGCAAAATCGTGTCCGCGATTGATCCGGCGCAGAGTCTCGTCGTGGGCGCTTTGCAGACCGAGTTCCAGCCACACCTCGTAGCCGCGCTGGCGATAGTCGGCGAGGATGTCCAGCACCGAATCCGGCACGCAATCGGGGCGAGTGCCGACGCAAAGACCGACAATATCCGCCTGGCCGGTGGCCTCGGCGTATAGACGGCGCAATTCTTCCACCTCTGTATAGGTGCTGGTGTAGGCCTGAAAGTAGGCGATATAGCGGCTGGCGCGCTTAAGTTCCATCCTGCGCGCAGCGAGCTGCTCGCTGACCGGAATCCGCGAATCGCCTTCATTGAAGGAACGAACGCTGCAGAATGTGCAGCCGCCAAGGCCCCGCGTTCCATCGCGGTTCGGGCAGGTAAATCCCGCATCCAGCGACAATTTTCGTACGCGCTGTCCGAAACGGGCCTTCAGATGCTTGCCGAGGGTGTTGACGTAGCGATCCAGGTGCACGAAAAAAGGTCGTCAGTGTCGGCGCGCGTCGGGTTCGAGGTGCGCCTGCATCGTGCGGCGCATGAAACAAAGATCCTCCCAGGCCTTGGCCTTGTCCAGCAGGGTGCGCAGCAGGTAGGCAGGATGATAGGTGACGATCAGCGGGATGCCGCGATAATCGTGCAGCTTGCCGCGTGCCGCCGCGATCTTGATTTCTGTCTGCAGCAACGTCTGTGCCGCCGGACGGCCAAGCGCGACAATCAGCTTCGGCCGGATCAATTCAATCTGCCGTTCCAGATACGGCCGGCAGGCAGCCGCCTCTTCGGGCATCGGCGTACGATTCTCGGGCGGCCGGCACTTGACGGCGTTGGCGATGTACACATTCTGACCTCGTTTGAGACCGATTGCGGCCAGCATATTGTCGAGCAGTTTGCCCGCCTGGCCGACGAAGGGTTCGCCGCGTTGATCTTCTTCGGCACCCGGTCCCTCGCCGACGAACAACCAGTCGGCATTGACGTCGCCGACACCCAGTACCGCCTGTTTGCGCGCCTCGCAAAGTCGGCACTGGCGACATGCCGCTACGGCCTCCGCGAGTTCGTCCCAGGCCATGGCGGCGTCCGCTGCCGGCGCACCCGCCGGAGCAATCTCCGGCACCGATCCGGCAGCAGCAGGTGATGGCGCCGCGGAGTCGTCGACCGGCGTTGCCGCCGGCGCCGCACGCAATTTCCAGACAGGCCCCAGGCCCATTTCACGCAGAATATCGTCCGCTGTCATAGCTCGCACGCCATCACGATGGCATCCTCACGACCTTCATGCGCCGGATAATAGTCGCGGCGACGCCCGATTTCGACGAAGCCATGACGCTGGTAAAAGCCCTGGCCGGAAGTATTGCCGGGACGCACCTCAAGCAGCATGCGCGTCGCCGCTTTCATCCTGGCAAGATCAATCAGGTGGCTCAGCAGTGCCGAACCGCGACCGGCGCCCTGCGCTTCAGGCAGCACTGTGATGTTGAGCAGGTGGACTTCGTCCAGCGCCTGCATCATGACTGCATAACCGGTCATGCACCCTTTCTCCTGCGCCAGCCAAGCCCCATGGCCGGCCGCCAGCGAATCCGCAAAATTGCCTCGCGTCCAGGGAAAGGCATAAATGCGCCGCTCCGCCTCGGCCACCGCATCGAGATCAGCTTCCGTCATCGGCGCGTAGCGAATCACTATTTTGCACCGCCGCGCGCAATCCGTTCGGCGGTCGTCAATGCCACCTTGTTGCGCACATAGACCGGCTGCGCCAGTGCTGCTTCGACCCCCGCGCCGCGCACAAAAACCGGTGCGGCGAGACGCAACAATGCGGCGGCGGTCGGAAACACATCGGCACGCACACCCTCGAGGTCGAGTTTCCGCGCGAGCAGCAACTGACGATAACTGCCAAAGCCATCACCCACGCCCCAGCCACCGGCGAAAGTCGGCGCTGGTACCACGGCGGGCGGCATGCAAACCGGCGCCATAAGCTGACTGACCGTTTCCCCTTCCACCCGATAGGCCGCGCCATACACCTCGTTCATGCGCGCGTCGAGACAGGTCCAGACATCGCGTTCGCCGGATGCCAGTGCCAGCGCTTCCAGGGTCGGCACCGGCACCACCGGCAGATCGAGTCCATAGGCGAGTCCTTGTGCGACCCCGCAAGCCAGACGTAGCCCGGTAAAGCCGCCGGGGCCGGAGCTGAAGGCTATGCCATCGATCTGCGCCAACGTCGCGCCAGCCTCAGCAAGCAACTCATGCACCCAGGGCAACAGACGTTCAGAGCCCCCGTTAGGTAGTTCCTCGGCACGTTCGATCACCTCGCCGTTCTGCCACAGCGCAACAGACAGGTGCCGCGTGGCGGTCTCGAAAGCCAACAGGCGCATGGGAATATAGGGAAAAGTGTCATTTTATCGCCTTTGCCATGAGCACCTTTCCCCATCCGACAGATTATTCAAAACACTGATCACGCATCGGGGAGATTTGACCGACACGCGTGCAACGATTTTTGTCTGATTCCCTGAACTATTGATACAATTTTCAAAAAGCTTGATCTTGGTAAAGAATTGTCTAACACTCTGCGTTACCATTCGCCTAGAATTCCACCGCCGCTACCATCATCACTTCCACGAGGTCACACATGAACAAGTCTGAACTGATTGAAATCACCGCCAAAGAAGCCGATATCAGCAAGGCCGCTGCCGAGAAGGCACTGTCAGCTGTCATAGCCGCCATCGTCAAGGCTGTATCCAAGGGTGACTCCGTTACCCTGGTCGGCTTCGGCAGCTTCAAGTCATCCAAGCGCGCTGCGCGCGTTGGCCGTAACCCGCAAACGGGCAAGGAACTCAAGATCGCTGCCACCACCGTGCCGCGCTTCACGGCCGGTGCGAACTTCAAGGCTGCCGTTGCCGGCAAGAAGGCCGCCAAGAAGAAGTAGGAATCAGCGCTTCAGGTTTCATTCAGGCCTGCCTTGTGCGGGCCTGTTTTTTATCGCCGGCCCGCGAAGGGGAATCCCCGGCGGGCAAAGCCCGGTCCCCGGCGGGCAAAGCCCGGTCCCCGCCGGGAACATATCCTCTGGTGGGATCAGGCTAGATACGGCGCTGGCGATTCGCCTCGAACAGACACACGGCAGTTGCCGCGGCCACGTTGAGCGATTCGCTGCCGCCTGCAAGCGGAATCGTGGCGCACACCTTCGCCGCCGCGACAAGCTCCGCAGACAGCCCTGCGCCTTCGTTGCCGACCAGCCAGGCTATCGGGCCGGTGAGATCGAGTTCATAGAGACTCGCACCGCCGCGGGCGACGGTCGCGATCGAGTTGCCGGAGCAGGACGCCAGCATTGCAACCAGATCGACCTGTTCCCGGATCGCCAGCGAGAAATGCGCTCCCTGCCCGGCGCGCAACACGCGTGGCGTCCAGGCACCGGCGCAGCCCGGGCCCAGCAATACATCACGCACACCTGCGGCGGCAGCGGTGCGCAGGATGGCACCCACATTGCCGGCATCTTGCACCGCGTCGAGCAGCAAGGCATCGCCCGGGATCTCGCCCGCAGGAACTGGCGGTATGTCGATCACGGCGGCAATACCCGTCGGGGTGCCAACCCCGGAAATCTCACGGAACAAGCTGTCGCGCAGGATCAGGCAATCGAGTCCGGAAGCACTCTGCAACAGGGAGGCGATTTCCGGATTCTGTTGCCCGCTTTCACTCACCAGCAGTTGCCTGATACCGACGCCGCGGGCGAAACAGGTCGCCACCAGGTGAATCCCGTCCACCACTGTACGTCCGTGCCGGCGGGGATCATCCGTCAGCGCACGGAGTTCCTTGAAGCTCTGATTGTCGCGCGAGCTGATGTGGCGAGGATCGCTCATCCGCCGCCTTCGAGCAGCGCTCTTACCGGTGCGAAGCTCTTGCGGTGAAAGTCGGCTGGGCCGTGCAGCGTCAGCGCCGCGCGGTGTGCTGCCGTGTCATAGCCCTTGTGACGATCCAGCCCATACTGCGGAAAAATGTCGTGGATGCGCCGCATTTCAGCATCGCGTGTCGTCTTGGCGAGAATCGATGCGGCCGAAATCGCCGGTTCCGTCGCATCGCCGCGGATGATGGCGCGAGCCGGCATCGCCAGTGGCGGGCAGCGATTGCCGTCAATCAGCGCTTCTGCGGGTTGCAGAGGGAGCGCTTCAACAGCGCGGCGCATGGCCAGCAACGTCGCCTGCAGGATATTGATACTGTCGATTTCCTCGACTGATGCAAATCCGATACCGTATGCCAGAGCCCTTTCGCGGATTTCCAGGGCCAGACGCTCGCGCTTGCGTTCAGATAGTTTTTTCGAGTCGGCCAAACCCACAATAGGCCGCGCCGGATCAAGGATTACAGCCGCGGCATAGACCGGTCCGGCAAGAGGACCACGTCCGGCCTCGTCGACTCCGCAGACCAAATGAATCATGCTCTTTGCAGGTAAGGCAGCACCGCTGCAGCCGCTTTCTGTGCGGTGTCCTGGCGCAGCATCCGGTGGATGCCTTCGAAGACGCGGGCGATGGCGGCACGCGCCTGACGGTCGACCAGCAGGTTGCCCAGCGCCTGGGCAAGGTTCTCCGGTGTCGCGTCCTCCTGCAGAAACTCGGGGACGACATAGCGGCCGGCGAGAATATTGGGCAGGCCTACCCAGGGCAGATAGCGCATGCCGCGCATCAGCCGCCAGGACCACGGCGACATTTTGTAGGCGATCACCATCGGCCGGCCGACCAGCGCGGTTTCCAGCGTTGCAGTGCCACTGGCGACCAGCACCGCATCACTGGCAGCAACGGCGTCCGCCGCGTGGCCGAACATCAGGGTGAAGGGCATTTCATCTGCTTTCAGTTTCCACAGTGCGATTTCGAATTGCAACCGCGTTTCCCGCGAAACCAGGGGTACGAGAAACTGCACGCTCGGATAGCGCGCCAGCAGCAGCTTGGCGGTTTCGACAAATGTCTCGGCCATGAAGTGCAACTCGGATTGGCGGCTGCCCGGCAACAGCGCAATCACCGGCCGGTCCGGCGGCAGGCTGAGTCGCTCGCGCGCCACCCGCTGGTCGATTTCGAGCGGAATCACATCGGCCAGCGGATGACCGACATAACTGCATTTGACCGCGGTGCCCCGATACAGTTCGGGTTCAAACGGATACAGGGCAAGAATGTGGCTTACCGACTGGACGATCCTGTTCATCCGGTTCTTGCGCCAGGCCCAGATCGATGGACTGACAAAGTGGATGGTGGAAATTCCGCTGCGTTTGAGGCGCTTCTCCAGCCACAAGTTGAAATCGGACCCGTCGACGCCGATGAAAACATCCGGCCGGTCTTTCAGCAAACGGCGCAGAAGCTGTCTCCGCATGCTGGTGATGGTCCTATAGTGCCGCAGGACTTCGGCATAGCCGCGGACCGCAAGCATCTCTGCCGGCCAAAGTGAATCGAAGCCCTCGCGCTGCATCTTGGGCCCGCCGATACCGTAAAACTGCGCATCCGGCAGATGCTGCTGCAAGGCGGTGATCAGATGTGCTCCAAGTTGGTCGCTGGAGGCTTCGCCCGCCACCATCGCAATCCTTGCCATCAGCGAATGATCCCGCGCCCGGGAGTGGCGAGAAACCCGGCGAGCAAGGCCAGTTCCGGCACGGCAGCCGACTCGACCTCGATGCCGGCACGCGCCTCATCGAGCTTCATGCCGCTCTTGTACAGGGTCTTGTAGGCGCGCCGCACTGCGGCGACGGCGTCCGCCGAAAAGCCGCGCCGCTTGAGACCCTCGGCATTGATGCTGCGTGGCGCGGCCGGATTGCCGGCGGCCATGACAAACGGCGGCAAATCCTGGAACAGGATCGTACCCATCGCCGTGATGCTGTGGGCGCCGATGCGCACGAACTGATGCACCACCGTAAAGCCGCCGAGTATGGCCCAGTCGCCGACATGCACATGACCGGCCAGCTGCGCGTTGTTGGCAAATATGGTCTGGTTACCCACCTGACAGTCATGCGCCAGATGTACGTAGGCCATGATCCAGTTGTCATTACCGAGGCGCGTCACGCCGGCATCCTGTGCCGTGCCGCAATTGAAGGTGCAGAACTCGCGGATGGTGTTGCGGTCGCCGATTTCCAGCCGCGTCGGCTCGCCCGCATATTTCTTGTCCTGCGGCTGTTCGCCGATGGAACAGAACTGGAAGATGCGATTTTCGCGACCGATCCTGGTGTGGCCGGACAGAACGACGTGCGGGCCAATGAGCGTGTTGTCGCCTATCTCTACATGCTCGCCGACAATTGAATAAGGTCCTACGGCGACCCCTTGGCCCAGCCTTGCCGCGGAATGGACAATGGCGGTAGGGTGGATGCTCATCAGGGCGTAGGACGAACGGCGCAGATCAGGTCGGCTTCAGCCGCCAGTTGACCATCCACCTTCGCCGTCGCCGAAAATTTCCATATGCCGCGCTTGTTGGCGGTAAGCGCGACATCGATCACCAGTTGATCGCCGGGGCCGACCGGCTTCTTGAAGCGCGCGTTATCGATGCCGACGAAGTAATACACCGACTTGCCGTCGGGCTTGCTGCCCATGGTCTTGAAGGCGAGAATCGCCGCTGTCTGCGCCATCGCCTCGACCACCAATACGCCGGGCATCACCGGATGATGAGGATAGTGGCCGGGAAAAAATGGCTCATTCATGGTGACGTTCTTCAGTGCGGTAATCCGCTCTCCGGGGACCACGTTCAGCACACGGTCGACCAGCAGGATCGGATAGCGATGCGGTAGGTAGTCCAGAATCTGGTGAATATCCATGGAGGAATCGGCCACCCCGCCTGTGCTTGCTTGATTCATGATTTCTTCTCCAATGCGGCGAGCCGCTGTTCAAGGGCACGGATTTTATCGGCCATCGCATCCAGATGGCGCAGCCGCGAAAAATTTCTGAGCCATTCCCCATGTTCAAGGAAGGGCACAGCGCCGCTATAGGTGCCCGCGCTCTCGATCGATTTCATCACCAGCGTACCGGCCGACACATTGACATCATCGACGATGTGCAGGTGGCCGAGAATTACCGCGCCGCCACCCACCGTACACCGCGCGCCGATCACGGCACTGCCGGCAATCCCGACACACCCCGCCATCGCCGTATGGGCGCCGATCTGCACGTTGTGACCCACCTGTATCTGATTGTCGAGCTTGACGCCATCGGCAATGACCGTGTCGCCCAGCGCGCCACGGTCAATCGTGGTTCCGGCACCGATCTCGACGTCGTCACCGATCAGTACTCGCCCCACTTGAGGAATCTTGACCCAAGTGCCCGTCGCTTCGCGAGCGAAGCCGAAACCATCAGCACCGATCACCGCCCCGGAATGGACCAGGCAACGCTGACCCAGACGACTGCCCGGATAAATCGCCACATTGGCCGCCAGCCGGCTGCCGGCACCAATCTCGACCCCGGCGCCGATGCTGCAGTTGGCAGCAATCATGACCGCATCGCCGATCTTCGCACCGGCGCCGATCCACACGTTGGCTCCGATGTCGGCAGTAGCCGCGACCTCCCCCTCGACCACGGCACTCTCATGCACGCCGGGTTCGGTTTCGGGTGACGGATTGAGCCACTGTGCGACACGAGCGTAATAGAGGTAGGGTTGCGGGGTCAGAATCGCTGCGGCCGGTCCGGCCACCGCCGGCGGCGCCATGATCACCGCCGCGGCGCGGGTGGTCTCCAACTGACAGCGATATTTTGGATTGGCAAGAAAGGCCAGATCGCCGGGACCGGCGTTCTCCAGTGTGGCAATGCGCAAAACCACCGTATTGCCAGCGCCGACTATTTCTCCGCCGAATCGGGCGACTATCTCGTCCAGCCGCAGCATCACGGCCAAAGCTTCCTATTCCATTTCCAGATCATTTGTGACGCGAAGACAAGCCGCAGACAGTGCGCATAGCACGGCAAGGCGAAGTCGACAAAGTCACGGATGATATGGGAATGGAATCATTTTGTGCCGTCGCCCAGCGCCTTGATCACCTTGTCGGTAATGTCGATGCGCGGGTTAGTGTAGACCGCCTCCTGGAAAATGATGTCGTATTTCTCGGCTTCGGCGATCTGCTTGATGATCTTGTTCACGCGCTCAAAAATCGCCGCCATTTCCTCGTTCTGCCGTTGACTCAAGTCCTCACGGAACTCGCGCTGCTTGCGCTGAAAATCGCGGTTGAGGTCAGCGAACTCGCGCTCCTTGGTGCGACGTTCGCCCTCGGCCATGGTCACCGCGTTCTTGTCGAGATTCTCCTGCATCCCCTGCAACTGCTTGGCGATGCGTTGCAGGTCCTGATCGCGTTTTTCGAAATCCTTTTCGATCTTCTTCTTTGCGCGTGCCGCCTGCGGGGCATCATTCAGTATCTTCTGACTATTGACGAAGCCGATCTTGCCCTCCGCCAGAGCGCCAACGGAAAATGACAACAGGACGATACTCGCAAGAATATATTTCTTTAGCATAACTGTCTCACTATTAGAGAATCAAAATACCGAACCCATCTGAAACTGCAGACGCTGCACCTTGTCTTCAGTCTTCTTGTTGAACGGATTGCCGAAGGAGAATTTCAGCGGGCCCATCGGCGAATTCCACGCCAAGGCGACACCTGCGCTGTATCTCATGCTGCTCAGACTAAACTTGGTATCGTACCCCCAGACATTGCCGGCATCGAAAAATGCGCTCAAGCGCATCGAATTGTCTCGTCCCATGCCGGGAACGGGAAACAGCAGTTCGGCGTTGCCGATCAGCCGCTTGTCGCCGCCCAGCGCCTCATTGGTGGCCAAATCGCGCGGGCCCAGGGAATTCGAGTCGAAGCCGCGCACCGATCCGATGCCGCCAGCGTAAAAATTCTTGAAGAAGGGTAGATCCTTGTTGCCGTAGGACTTGGCCAGGCCCAGTTCGCCATTCAGCGCCAGGGTCAGCTTGCGATCCAGCGGGAAAAAGTGCTGGTGCTGGTAGGTCGCGCGGGCATAGGTCGCCGCGCTGCCCGGCAGTGAAAGCTCAAGTACTGCCCTGCGATACACACCCTGAGTAGTCACCAGCAAGCTGTCGCGTCCATCCTTCTGCCAACCGACGGTGGTCAGCAAGGTGCTGCCCGTCGCGCCAAAACGTGTGACATAGTCCTGATAGCGCAGAGGGCTGTTAGCATCGACCTTGAGCGTGGTGTGGTCAGCCGAAAGACCAAGACTGACGTAGTCGTCTTCGGCAACCGGAAGCCCCCAGCGTACGCCTCCGCCCACCGATTTCGAACCGAAGCTGCCGACCGCCAGGGTACTGGTGTCGGTGTTGCGCGTATAGATGTCAAATCCCTGGCTGACTCCATCGACGGTGAAATACGGATCGGTGTGGGAAAGGGAGTAGACCTTGTTCGACTTGCTGGTGCTGACCTGGACGCCGACGTGCTTGCCGCTACCGAAAAGGTTCTGCTGCTGCACCGAGCCTGACAGCGTGAACTTCTCGGCACTGGAGAAACCTGCCCCCAGCATGATGTTGCCGGTCGGCTTTTCCTTGACCTTTATCTCCATGTCGACCTGATCGGTGGTTCCGGCGACGGGCGGCGTTTCCACCGTCACCTCGTCAAAATAGCCCAGTCGGTCCACCCGCGTACGCGACTTGTTGATCTTGTCGCCATCGTACCAGCCGGATTCGGACTGGCGCATTTCGCGCCGAATCACCTCATCGCGTGTCCGCGTGTTGCCCGACACATTGATGCGACGCACATAGACGCGGCGTCCCGGATCAATGAAAACGGTGAACGCCACCTGGCGCTTTTCCTTGTCCAGTTCCGGCGAGGCATTGACGTTGGCGAACGCATAGCCCTCGTTGCCCAGACGTTCGCTGATCGCCTTGGTGGTCTCAGTCATCCGCTCGCGCGAAAACACCTCGCCGGGTTTGACCTTCACCAACTTCGTCAATTCGTCTTCCGGCAACAGCAACTGACCAGCCAGTTTGACCGAGGAAAGAATGTACTTTTCACCCTCGGTGATATTGACGGTGATGTAGATGTCCTGCTTGTCCGGGGAAATCGACACCTGGGTCGACTCGATATTGAATTCGAGGTAACCGCGATCGAGATAATAGGAGCCATCAGATCAAGCAAGTCGGCCTCCGTCACGGAGCCGGCGCCGATGATGTTGATCTGCTTGATCTTGGCGATGTCGCCCTCATCGACGGCAAAATTCACGCCGACGCGATTGCGTTCCAGCGGCGTGATGGTGGTCGTCACCTGCACCGCATAGTGTCCCTGCGCAAGATACTGACGTTTGAGTTCCTGCTCGGCGCGCTCGACCATGGCGCGGTCAAAAATGCGGGACTCGGCAAGGCCGACTTCGCGCAGCGACTTCTTCAGGTCTTCCGGCTTGAAGGCCTTGAGGCCGGTGAATTCAAGCGAGGCGATGGCCGGACGCTCTTCCAGCACCACGACCAGCACCTGGCCGTCGATCTCCAGACGCACATCCTTGAAGAAGCCGGTAGCGAACAAGGTCTTGATCGCCGCCGCCGCCTTCTCGTCGTTCATGGTGTCCCCCACCTTGACCGGCAGGTAGGAGAAAACGGTTCCGGCCTCGGTGCGTTGAATGCCCTCGACCCGGATATCCTTGATCTGGAATGGCTCAAACGCCAATACAGAATGTGCCAGCAGCGTCGCGACCAGGCCAGCGAACAGATTTCTGGTTACCGCCGCTGCCCTAAACGTCGGCAAGGCCGGTGTTAGTCTGCTCTGAAAAAATTTTTTCTTCATTTTTTAGACGAAAATTAGCCGGAAACAAGACGGTTGATATCGTTGTAGAAGGCAAAAGCCATCAGCAACGCCAGCAAGGCAAAGCCAATCTGTTGGCCGATTTCGAGAGCCCGCTCTGATACTGGGCCACCCTTGATAAACTCGACGAGATAATACATCAAATGGCCCCCATCCAGAACAGGCACGGGCAGCAGATTGAGCACGCCAAGACTGATGCTGATCAGGGCGATAAATCGCAGGTAGTAGCTGGCGCCCAGCCGCGCCGACTGTCCCGCGTAATCGGCGATGGTTACCGGCCCCGAGAGATTCTTCCACGACAACTCACCGGTAAGCATGCGGCCCATCATGCGCAGGCTCAGGATCGAGGTATCCCAGGTCTGCGCCAGCGCCTGGCTGACCGACTCGAGCGGGCCGTAGCTAACGACGGTAGTCATTTCGAAGGCTTCGCCCTTGCCTTCCCTGGCCATCAGACCCAGCCGTCCGAGTTTTTGCCCGCCCTCCTCCGATAAACGCGGGATGGCGGAAAGCTCCAGTTGTCGGCCGTCGCGTTCGATGCCGAATTTTAGCTGGCGTCCCGCCGCGGCGCGCGCAATGGCGGCTAGTTCAGCCCATTCGACAATCGCCTTGCCGTCGATCGACAACACTTGGTCACCGTCGCGGAATCCTGCCAGCTCGGCTGCCGAGTCAGGCAGCACACGACCTATCACGGCAGGCAAACGCGGCCGGTAAAGCACCAGCCCGAGTGACCGCAAGGGATCCTTTTCGAGTTCTTCCAGATCGAAGCGATCACTGGCGATCCGGTAGATACCAATCTCCCGTTGCGGACTGACGACCTCGAGTTGCAGGAGTTCCTTGTCCAGCGCCCGCCGCATGACTTCCCAGCGCAGTTGCTGCCAGGTCTCGATGGCATGGCCATTAACCGCGCGGACCGTCCCTCCCTCTCTGACGCCTGCCATTGCCGCCGGGGTACCGACGGGTGGCGGCCCGAGACGGGGCTTGAGTTCGGTTACGCCGTGCATGAACAAGAACCAGTACAGCACGATCGCCAGCAGAAAATTGGCTGCCGGCCCGGCGGCAACGATAAACGCACGCCGGCCTACGGACAGACGATTGAATGCCCGTGGCAGTTCCTGCGGAGCAACCTCGCCCTCGCGTTCGTCCAGCATCTTGACGTAGCCGCCCAGCGGAAACGCCGAGATCGCCCACTCGGTGCCATCGCGCCCGCGGCGCCGCATCCAGATCACCTTGCCGAAGCCAAATGCAAAACGCAATACCTTGACATTGCAGGCGCGCGCCGCCAGGTAGTGCCCCATCTCGTGCACCACCACCAGCACCGCCAGCGCCAGCAGGAATGCACCCGCATACCATGCCAGAAGTTCAGTCTGCATCATGCTGACCTGGCACCGATGCGGTCGAGCAGATCAAGGGCAGCCGCACGTCCCTGACGGTCGGCTTCCAACACGGCGGCAAGATCGGGCACGGCCGCATGGGGCACGGTGTCAAGCGTGGCGGCAATCAGATCGGCGATGCCAAGGAAAGACAAACGGCGCTCAAGAAAGGCTGCCACCGCCACTTCGTTGGCGGCATTCAGCACGGCGGCCGCATTGCCCGCAGCACGCAACGCGCGATAGCCCAGATCGAGACACGGGAAGCGCTTCGGATCGGGACGTTCGAAGTTGAGTTGCGCGATGGCGAAAAGATCCAGCGCCGCCACGCCCGAATCGATGCGTTCCGGCCAGGCCAGGGCGTGAGCGATCGGCGTGCGCATGTCGGGATTGCCAAGCTGGGCCAGCACCGAACCGTCCTCGTAGTCAACCAGGGAATGGATCACGCTCTGCGGGTGAATCACCACCTCGATGCGATCGGCCGGGGCGTTGAACAACCAGTGCGCCTCGATCACTTCAAGGCCCTTGTTCATCATCGTCGCCGAATCAACGGAAATCTTTCGGCCCATGGACCAGTTGGGATGGGCGACTGCCTGCTCGGGCGTCACCGCAGCCAGCACGTCAAGCGGCGTGGTACGAAACGGTCCGCCCGAGGCGGTAAGCAAAATCCTTCTTACTCCGCCGTGCGCCATGTCTCCGGCGTAGTTGTGCGGCATCGACTGGAATACCGCGTTGTGTTCGCTGTCGATCGGCAGCAGCAGGGCACCGGCACGACGCACCTCGGCCATGAACACCGCACCGGCCATCACCAGCGCTTCCTTGTTGGCCAGCAGCACGCGTTTGCCGGCACGAGCGGCGGCCAGTGTCGGCGGCAACCCTGCGGCGCCGACGATGGCAGCCATCACCGCATCGACTTCGCCAAGGCTGGCAACTTGCGCCAACGCATCTGCGCCGTGCAGCACCTCGGTGCGCAAGCCCGCATCCTTCAGCAACAGCGCAAGACGCTGTGCATCCGC
>JAPLQZ010000151.1 GCA_026399415.1 Rhodocyclales bacterium
CAGCAACGGCAAGTTTCTCGTGGTGCCCAACCAGGCCTCGGCACTGTGCCAGACCTGCCACGTCAAGAACTACTGGAGCAGCAGCGACCACAGGCTGTCGGCCAAGACCTGGAATGGCGCCGGCGCCAATCCCTGGCCGCATACGACGAACACAACGGTGGCGGCCAACGCCTGCGAAAACTGTCATAGGCCGCATACCGCCGGGGGCAAGCAGCGGCTGCTCAACAACGCCGCCGAGGAAAACAACTGCTACTCGTGCCACAACGGCAACGTGGCGGCAAAAAACGTGCAGGCGGAATTCACCGGCAAGGCCTCGATTCATCCGGTAGCCGCGACCACCGGCGTGCACGATCCGGCGGAGCCGGCGGTGATACAGGCGCGGCATGTCGAGTGCGCCGACTGCCACAACCCGCACGCCACCAACAGCAGCACCGGCCTGCTGTCCGGCTCGCTGGCCGGCGTGCGCGGCGTCAACAGCGGCGGCACCGAAGTCAAGCCAGCGACAGCCGAGTACCAGATCTGCTTCCGCTGCCATGCCGACAGCACCAACATGCCGGCGCCGCGCACCACGCGCCAGATCGTTCAGACCAACACGCGGCTCGAATTCGCCACCACCAATCCATCCTTCCATCCTGTCGCCGGCCCTGGCCGCAACACCAACGTGCCGAGCCTGATCGCACCGTGGACCACGGCCAGCAGCATGAAGTGCAGCGACTGCCACAACAACAACGCCGGCCCGGGCGCCGGCGGCATCGGTCCCAAGGGGCCGCACGGCTCGACCTACCCGACGCTGCTCGAACGCCAGTACCTGAAGGCCGACCGCACGCCGGAGAGTACGACTGCCTACGCGCTTTGCTACAAGTGCCACAACCGCAACAGCATCCTCAGCGACAACACCTTCAAGGAACACAGCAAGCACATCTCCGGTGAGCGCACGCCGTGCAATGCCTGCCACGACCCGCACGGCATCAGCTCGTCGCAGGGCAACGCCGCCAACAACAGCAAGCTGATCAATTTCGACACCACGATCAGCAAGCCGAGTTCGAGCGGGCAGTTGAAGTACGTCTCGAACGGCACCAACAAGGGCAGTTGCTACCTGACCTGCCACGGCAAGAACCACAACCCGCTGAGCTACTAGGAAAAAGACAATGACATCCCTCGCCAGCCACGCCTCATCCTGGAATGGCCGCAAGCGATCCACAACGCGCACCGTGATGCAGCCGCTGCTCTTCCGGTGCGCCCTGCCGCTCGTTGCGGCCGCATTGCTCGGCGCCTGTGCCAGCACGGCGCCCGGCGGCCGGTCGCAACTGTCCGCGCCGGAGCCCATCAGCGCGCTGTATTCCTCGCTCGACCTCAAGCTGACACTCGCCGCCCTCGCCCCGGTTACCGACTCCTGCGCGGGCATCCAGTGCCAGGTCGACAAGGGCTTCGAGCGCCAGGTCGCCAGGCTCGGCGTGCGTCTCGCCGAGACGGCCTACGCGTCCTATCCGGACCTGAAGCAACGCATTCCCGGATTCAGCTTCGTGGTCGCGGAAAAAATCGAGGGCGGCAGTTCATCCAATGCGTCGGGAACCATCGTCATTTATCGCGGCGTGCGCAAGGCCCCGCTGGAGGAGGAGACGCTGGCCTGGCTGATCGCCCGGGAAATGGGACGCGTCATCGCCCGCCACCATGACGAGAAATCTGCCGCCACGATCATTTCGTCGCTGCTCGCCCAGGTCCTGCTCGGACCGGCCAATCTCGCCCGCGGCCTGGCCTTTGTCGCCTCATCGACTGCCACCGTAGTCGGCCAGGAAATGATCACGGCTGGCAGCACCCCGGAGCGCGCCAGAGAGGCCGACATGATCGCGCTCGATTTGCTCTTCCGGCAGGGATGGAGCGACACTGAAATCGCCGACTCGCTTTTGGACTACTCGAACCGGCTCGGCAACGATCCCTGGGCAAACGATGTCAGGCGCGCGACCCGGCGCCTTGCCGGCTACACATCCGGCGAGGTTCTGGCGATGGTGCAATCGCCCTTCAGGTAGCGATTCCCGTTTCGGGCCTGACCCCCTTGCCCGGTCACCGTCCCGCCAGCGCCGACTCTTGCGAGTAAGAATCGGGCAATGTGCGGCATCTACCGGATTGGAAACTGAATAGAATTGCGCCAAGTGCAAAACGGGGCC
>JAPLQZ010000234.1 GCA_026399415.1 Rhodocyclales bacterium
AGGCCAATCCGGCCCAGCGCAGCTCGCGCGGGCTGGGCATCGACGAGCTGCAGGCGGCGGTCAGGAATGCCAATGTCAACCAGCCGCTGGGCACGCTCGACGGCACGCGGCAGAGCTTCGCCCTGCAAGCCAACGGCCAGTTGCTGAACGCCGCGGCCTATCGGCCGCTGACCGTGGCCTGGCGCAACGGCGCTCCGGTGAAACTGGAAGAAGTGGCCAAGGTCATCGACAGCGTCGAGAACGCCAAGGTCGCCGCCTGGTTCAACGACCGGCGCACCATCATGCTGGCGATATTCCGTCAGCCGGGATCGAACACGATTGAAACCGTCGCCGCGATCAAGCGCGTGCTGCCGGCCTTCCAGGCCAATCTTCCGGCCTCGATCGAGCTCCAGGTGCACTACGACCGCAGCGTCTCGATCCGCGATGCCATCAACGACGTTCAATTCACGCTGATCCTCGCCGGATTTCTGGTGATTCTGGTGATCCTGATGTTCCTGCGCAATTTGTCGGCCACGATCATTCCGGCCCTCGCGCTGCCGATCTCGATCATCGGCACCTTCGCCGTGATGTACGCACTGGGTTACAGCCTCGACAACCTGTCGCTGCTGGCGCTGACGCTGTCGGTGGGCTTCGTCGTCGATGACGCCATCGTCATGCTGGAAAACATCATCCGCCACATCGAGAACGGCGAGGAACCTTTCGAGGCGTCGATTCGCGGCGCGCGCGAAATCGGTTTCACCATCCTGTCGATGACCCTCTCGCTGATCGCCGTATTCATTCCCGTGCTGTTCATGAGCGGCATCGTCGGCCGCCTGCTGCACGAATTCGCCGTCACCATCTGCGCCGCGATCCTGGTCTCCGGTTTCGTCTCGCTGACGCTGACACCCATGCTCTGCAGCCGCTACCTGAAACACGCCGAACCCGAACAGCACGGCCGCATCTTCATGGCCTTCGAGCGCTTCTTCGATGCGCTGCTGGCCGCCTACAAGGGCTCTCTCCGCTGGTGCATGGCCCGGCCGCACTGGGTCATGCTGTCCTTCGTCCTCACCCTGATCATCACCGTCCTCCTCTACGGCGCCGTGCCCAAAGACTTCCTGCCGAGCGGCGACACCGGGCAGATCATCGCGTCCACTGAAGGCCCGCAGGACATCTCCTTCCCGGCCATGATGCAACGGCAGCGCGCGGTGGCCGAGATCATTGCCAGGGATCCCGCGGTGCGCACACTGGGATCTTTCGTCGGCGCCAGCGGCCCGCGGCCGACCTCGAACACGGGCACCCTGGTGCTCAACCTCAAGTTGCACAGCGAACGCAAGGAAAAGCCCGACGAGATCATTGCCCGCCTGCGACCCAAGCTTGCTGCGGTGCCGGGGATTCGCGTCTTTCTGCAGAATCCGCCGCCGATCCGCATCGGCGGACAAGTCACCAATGCACAGTTCCAATACACGCTGCAGGACACCGATCTGGCCGAACTCTACCGCTGGAATGACACCCTGCTCGACCACCTGCGCCAGTTGCCCGGCTTCATCGACGTCAATACGAATTTGAAGAACCAGAGCCCGGTGATCGCACTCGACATCGACCGCGAAAAGCTCGCCCCGCTGGGCATCAGCATCGGCCAGATCGAAGACGCGCTGCAAAGCGCCTTCAGTTCGCGCCAGATATCGACCATCTACGCCGCCACCAGCCAGTACCAGGTGATCCTCGAAGTCGCGCCGGAATTCCAGGCCGATCCGGCGACGCTGTCGAAAATCCATGTCCGCTCCAGCAACGGCAAGCTCATCCCGGTGGACACCGTGGCCCGCATCAGCCGCAGCACCCAGGCGCTGACGGTGAATCACCAGGGCCAGTTGCCCTCGGTGACGCTCTCCTTCAATCTGCTGCCCGGCGTTTCGCTGGGCGACGCGGTCGATCGCATCCGCAAGATGGAGCGCGAGATGAACATGCCGGCCTCGCTCACCACCAGCCTGCAAGGCGCGGCACAGGCTTTCGAGGCCTCGTTGCAGGGCCTCGGCGTGCTGCTGCTGATCGCCATCCTGGTGGTGTATATCGTGCTCGGCATTCTCTACGAAAGCTTCGTGCACCCGCTGACCATTCTCTCCGGCCTGCCGGCCGCCGGCCTCGGCGCGCTGGTCACGCTGCTGGTGTTCAAGGTCGACCTGAGCCTTTACGCCTTCGTCGGCATCATCATGCTGATCGGCATCGTCAAGAAAAACGCCATCATGATGATCGACTTCGCCCTCGACAAACAGCGCAATGAAGGCGTGGCCGCAGCGCAGGCCATCTTCGACGCCTGCATGGTGCGCTTCCGGCCGATCATGATGACCACCATGGCCGCGCTGGTGGGGACGCTGCCGATTGCTGTGGGCTGGGGCGCCGGCGCCGAAGTGCGGCGTCCGCTGGGCCTGGCGGTCGTTGGCGGCCTGCTGCTGTCGCAGTTTCTGACGCTGTATCTGACGCCGGTGGTGTATCTCTATCTCGACCGCCTGGGTGGCCGGCGCAAGGCCGCCTGAAAGGGCAATCTTTCCTCGCTTCAGCGTTTCGCCGCTTCCAGCAGTAGCGTTATCTGCGCATCCTTGTCTTGCCACAGTCGCTGCACCCACTGCTGGAAGGCCTCGCGCACGGCCTGATCGCCGGCGTAATCGCTTTTCATCAGGTGTTCCGGCACCGGCAGGATCTGCACCCGCACGATCACCCGTTTCAACTTTCCGCAGAGAAATTCCCAGAAATTCGGCGCGCCGTCCGGATAGACGATGGTGACATCCAGAATGGCCTGGAACTTGTCGCCCATGGCATTCAGCGCCAGCGCAATGCCGCCCGCCTTGGGCTTGAGCAGGTGGCGATAGGGCGATTGCTGGCGCTGATGCTTGGCCGGCGTGTAGCGGGTGCCTTCGAGAAAATTCATGACGCTGGTCGGGATCAAGGAAAACTTCTCGCAGGCCTTGCGGGTAGCGGCCTGATCCTTGCCGCGCATCTCCGGGTGCTGTCTGAGGAATTCCTCGCTGTGACGGCGCATGAAGGGAAAATCCAGCGCCCACCAGGCCAGCCCCATGACGGGCACCCACATCAGTTGCTGCTTGAGGAAGAACTTCAGCAACGGAATGCGCCCGGTCAGCAGATGCTGCAGCACCAGGATGTCGGCCCATGACTGATGATTGCAGTTGACCAGATACCAGTTGTGCCGATCGAGCCCGGCGATGCCCTCGACATCCCACCCGGTGCGCTGGGTGAGCGCCATCCAGCCGCTGTTGCAGGCAATCCAGGCCTCGGCGATGGTTACCAGCAGCGGATCCACCCGCAGACGGACGGCCTGGAATGGCAGGATCAGCTTGAGGATCGCAAACAGCAGCAGGATCGGCACCCAGAACAGCGCATTGAGCCCCAGCAATACCGAAGCGATGAGACCGATCAGCGGCGCCGGCAGGAAATTCAGCATGGCAACGCTATCTGTCGGGCATCGCGGAATACTGCTGGCGCAGGATGCTCTTCTGCACCTTGCCCATGGCGTTGCGCGGCAACTGATCGACCAGATACACCCACTTCGGCACCTTGAAGTTGGCCAGTTGGCCCTTGATCGCGCTGATGATGGCGGCCTCGGTCAGAGCGGCGCCGGCCGGATTTTTCTGGCGCACCACCACCGCACTGACGGCCTCGCCGAAATCGGGATGCGGCAGTCCGATCACGGCCGACTCCACCACACCGGGCATGGCATCGATCAGTTCCTCGATTTCCTTGGGATAGACGTTGAGGCCGCCGGTGATCACCAGGTCCTTCGAGCGGCCGCTGATCGTGATGTAGAAGTCCGCGTCCCAGCTGCCCATGTCGCCGGTCTTGAAGAAGCCGTCGGCGGTGAATTCCTCGCGCGTCTTTTCCGGCATGCCCCAGTAGCCGACGAAGACATTGTCACCCTTGACCTGGATGTTGCCGACGACGCCGGTCCTGACCGCCGTACCGTCAGCGCCGACTATTCGAATGGCGGTCCCCGGCAGCGGGTGGCCGACCGTGCCGCCGCGCCGCTCTCCATCATAGGGATTCGAGGTGAACATGCCGCCCTCGGTCATGCCGTAGCGCTCCAGAATGGTATGGCCGCTGCGCGCCCTGAACTCGTCGAAGGTTTCCTTCAGCAGCGGTGCCGAACCGGCGACAAACAACCGGATGTTGCGGCAGGTGTCGCGGCCGAAAGCAGGATTGAGCAGCAGACGCACGTAATAGGTCGGCACGCCCATGAACACGGTCGCCTGCGGCAACAATTTCATGGCGCGGGCGAGGTCGAACTTCGGCTCGAAAAACATCGCCGATCCGTTCAGCAAAACACAATGGCAGGCGACGAACAAGCCGTGCACATGAAAGGTCGGCAGCATGTGCAACAGCACGTCACCCGGCTGGAAATGCCAGTAGGCGTGCAGGGTTTGGGCGTTGTGCGCCAGGTTGCCGTGGCTCAGCATGGCGCCCTTGGAACGCCCGGTGGTGCCGGACGTATAGAGGATCGCGGCAAGGTCGGCCGTGGTCCGCACAATGGTGTCAAAGCCGTCCGGCTGCGGCGCGGCTGCGGCGATCAGCGAACCGCGTCCGTCGTCATCCAGCTCGATGACATGCGGCACGCCGGCTTTCGCTGCCAGTTCATCAGCCAGCGCCCGCATCTGCGGTCGGCAGACGAACAATCCGGGCGTCGCATCATTCAAAAAGTAGTCCAGTTCCTGGCGCTGGTAGGCTGGATTCAACGGCAGGAACACCATGCCGGCGCGGATCGCGGCAAGGTAGAGCACCAGTGCTTCCGGCGTCTTTTCCACCTGGGCCGCCACGCGATCGCCGGGCCTGAGTCCGAGTGACACGATCAGGTTGGCCATGCGCCCGGAGGCGCGCTCGATGTCGCCGTAGGTCCATACCCGACCGTCGGGGAGGATCATGCTGGGAGCGGCGGGATTTTTGGGGAAGTGTGAGGCGAGGAACGAATAGAGATTTTGGTTCATTGTGAAGCGCACCGGAGCATGTAATGCGTTCATTGTAGCCAAGACGCACGTGACGCGAGGATATCTCCGGTGCGAGAAGGTGCCCCTCCGTCAACCTGGTTCACCATGAAATTCCGCGAACCAAATGCGGGATTTCATGGTGCCAATATGGTCAGGTTGATTGTCACGCCAATCGCTGACCAGCCGGGTCGAGATGCTGCCGTTTGTCGCGAGCATGAGGTAAACCGCGCCTTCTACCATGGAACGCCACGGCTTGACGTATAGCGGCGCCCCTTTGCGAGACCACAAAGCTACTGCACTCTGTCGCTTCCCGACCCAATCCGTACTTATGACATGTGGAACTCACACTTCCGCATAAGTGCCCTTAACGGACATGGCGACTGCTCCGATGCCACCGTTGGGCAAACCGCCAATGTTTCTAACCGAATTCCTCTATTGCGGCCGTTGGCGTACCACAGCTCCCACCGCAAAGCGGAAGTGGCTAGCTTGAGAAAGTGGACTCTCAGGAACGTTCAAGGTCAGGGGCGTGGCGCGGCTTTATCGCGCGGCGTCCCCTGCGCCGCAGGGTTAGAGCGCTTGGGATGAAGATGTTCACAAATCGCATAGACAGTTGCGACCGCTGGCGTATCTTCCGAGCCAAGTACGTCGTCCCAGAGAGCGGTAACATCCTTTAGGACGGCAATGACAATTCCACCAGGTTTACCAACCTTCCCGGCTGCACCTATTGGAATCTCCGTCTGTTGCCTTTCGCCAATTCGTCGGTCGGACGACAGTGCGTCATGAACCATTTTCTCAAGGCCACTCTCTGGTTCAGTCGCCTTGTAGTGTCTGTTAAGCATTTCGAGTATTCGGGTTAGTGCTCCTCGCCAGGTCGTGTAGTACGTGGGACTGAGTTGTTCAGTGATGCTATGAAGTCGCGCTGCGACACCCCTGATGTTGCAGTTGATGATTTCCCAAGACTCCAGTTCTGCTCGTTTCTTCCTATCGGTGCATGCAAGTGTTTCTCGGGCCCACTTGAAACAAAGCGTTTGACGAATATTTTCTCGATCTAATGGAGTCATTGATGACAGTGCTGCGAAGGGTCTGGACCATCCCTTCGTTTCCACCATTGCAGCGATCTCCATCCATTTGCGTTCCGACGGAGAAGGTTCGACCTTCTCTTGCTGAAGGATAGAGGCAACCTTCAATCGCTCCATAAGGTCGTGAATGACTTTCTCGACTTCTGACGGCACCGTGATCTCCTGTAAGTGCTCCTTAACTCTTATCTTGGCTGCCTTAACCCCTGCTTTGGCGTCCTTAGCTTTTTCAGCGGCCTCCTTTGAACCCCTGCTTCTGCACTAGACGCCATGATTGCCTCTACTCTTTGAATTGCGAGTGCGGGATCAAGCTTCCCGTTGGTCACGACAGATACTATGCGGTCTGCCATAACTTGGTCGATTGATCCTTGCTTGACTGCGTCGTTAATGATGAACGATAGGGCTTTTGGGTCAAGGACAACCGGGCCATCAACGTGGCGAGCAATTATCTTTTCCCGTAGTCGCTCCATAAGATCTTTGCGAATCTGGTCCTGCATTCCCCCAGAATGGATAATTCGACCTACACCGTATGCAATAAGACCTCCCGCCAAACCGACTCCAGCAATCCATCCCACGGGGGTTGCGGAAAACACCGCAATACCAAACCAACTGGCGGCAGTAGTTAATACCGGTATTGTTGTGACTCCAGCTGCAGCTGCCAACGTTCCGGCTGCAGCGGTTCCACCAGCAACACCACCCAATGCCGCAAGAATCTCCCCTGCCACGCCTACCTTATCTCTTGAATCGAGCTTGCGAATATCTTCGTCCGCGCTATTTGTACGGTCTTGAGACACTGTATGACCTTCGTATGTGGAAAGGTAGAACAAGCTTCATCAAAGGGCAGCTGACCAGCGTGCAGCAACAGCGTTGAAAATGCTCACTAGCATCGCAAAAAACTCTTTAGCTGTCTTGATGACATCATCGAATGTGCCGATGCTTCCAAATGCGTATATGGCCGTGACTACCGCCAACAAAGGAGCCAAGATAGGCCCGATAACTGGAACAGCCTGACTTAATAAATATACGGAAGCACCAAGAGCCAAGCTTGCCGCCAACTTTGGATTCGCCTTGAGAAACTCGACAATTTTCAAGACAATTATCTTACCGACTTCGATTGTCTCGTTGCCAATAGTTTTGGTCGTCTCCCAAAGGCTCTTCATACGGGTCAGGAGTTCAGGAGGGATATCTCTTCGCAGCCCTTCTAGCACGACATCGTCAAAAGTTTTCCCCGAAGTCTCTGCGCTGAGCACTGTCAGTTCAAGCATTGCTTGGTTGCTGTCGAGGATTGATGCCAAATTGCCGTCAGACATAGAGGTACTCCCTCAGAAGTTTCGTACAAACTACGGATAGCCTGCGAAATGCAGTGCTCACCTGAACTTTTCATTATTCCATAAGAATGCTGGGCCAATACTGACGCTCTTAAGTATTCTTCTGAAAAACCTTACGCCACAGCAGTACGATCACAAAGCCAGCGATTACAAGCAGCGCTAGTTTTAAACCACCGGCAAGCACAGCAACTAAAATTGAGTAAGCTCCCAGTTGGGCGAATACGATTGCCAGACCCGTAAACATCATGAATGTCCAAAACATTGAATATCTCCTTTTGTGGTTGACGGAGTCATGATGAGGTAGAGCAGTGACAGGTCGTGTCGTTTCTGAGACTGCTTGAATTATTTCCTTCAGCCAGCAAAAACGACACAGCCTGTCATCGTCATTGCGGATACTTGACCAAATCAATCCATCAATTGGTGTAGCCATGGCTTCTGACAACCACGACACGCTCGTCTATCGCTTAGGGAAACACTGAATAAGTATCAAGCGCTGTGAACGATTTCTTTGTCATGGAGTCAGACAAAGAGTTGTGATCACAAGGGACAAGACGATGAAGCAAATGACGCTGGCAGCGACCAGAGGATTCGAGAAGCACAACCGA
>JAPLQZ010000128.1 GCA_026399415.1 Rhodocyclales bacterium
GCCGTTGTTCTTGGTGGCCTTGACCTTGTCGAGCAGGAACTCCGTGGCCTCCATGTCGTCCATGTTGTACAGCAACTTGCGCAGGATCCACATTTTTTGCAGCACGGCGGGTGCCAGCAGCAGTTCTTCGCGGCGGGTGCCCGAGCGATTGACGTTGATCGCGGGATAGACGCGTTTTTCCGCCATCTTGCGGTCAAGGTGGATTTCCATGTTGCCGGTGCCCTTGAATTCCTCGTAAATCGCGTCGTCCATGCGCGGGCCGGTTTCGATCAGCGCCGTGGCGATGATGGTCAGCGAGCCGCCTTCCTCGAGATTGCGGGCGGCGCCGAAAAAGCGCTTGGGCTTTTGCAGCGCGTTGGCATCGACACCGCCGGTGAGCACCTTGCCAGAGGCGGGCTGCACCGTGTTGTAAGCGCGCGCCAGGCGCGTGATGGAGTCGAGCAGGATGACCACGTCGCGCTTGTGCTCGACCAGGCGCTTGGCCTTCTCGATGACCATTTCCGCCACCTGGACGTGACGCGTGGCCGGTTCGTCGAAGGTCGAGGCGATCACTTCGCCCTTGACGGTGCGCGACATTTCCGTCACTTCTTCCGGTCGCTCGTCGATCAGCAGGACGATGAGCGTGACATCGGGATGGTTGGTGGTGATGGCGTGGGCGACGTGCTGCATCAGCACGGTCTTGCCCGCCTTGGGCGGCGATACGATCAGGCCGCGCTGGCCCTTGCCGATCGGCGCAATCATGTCGATGATGCGGCTGGTGATGTTCTCTTCGCTGCGGGTGTCGCGTTCGAGCAGCATGTGCTCGGTCGGGTGCAGCGGCGTCAGGTTTTCGAACAGGATCTTGTGTTTCGCCGCTTCGGGAGATTCGCCATTGACGCGATCCACCTTGACCAGGGCGAAATAGCGCTCGCCTTCCTTGGGTGAGCGGATTTCACCTTCAATGGTGTCGCCAGAACGCAGGTTGAAGCGGCGCACCTGGCTCGGGCTGATGTAGATGTCGTCGGTGCTGGCGAGGTAGGACTCCTCGGGAGCACGCAGGAAGCCGAAGCCGTCGGGCAGGATTTCCAGCACGCCGTCGCCGAAGATGGTTTCGCCCTTCTTCCCCTGATTCTTCAGCAGCGCATAGATCAGTTCCTGCTTGCGCAGCCGGTTGGCGCCTTCGATGTTGTTGGCGGCCGCCATCTCCAGCAACTGGCTGACATGATGGGCTTTGAGCTCGGATAGGTGCATGGACTACCTGCGCAGAATTTCCGGCGGGAAGCGTCGGAACAGAGGGGTATAGGGGATGAATTCAGGAAAGAATTCGATCAGGGAGGGAATCGAATCGGCGCCCTCAGGGCGTGGGCGCCTGCCTTGCTTGTCAGCGGCCCGAAACTAGACTCCGAGCCGGAATGTAACGGGATCAGAGATTGCTGTCAATGAATGCAGTAAGTTGCGACTTGGACAGGGCGCCCACTTTTTGCGCCTCGACGCTGCCACCCTTGAACAGAAGCAGCGTCGGGATGCCACGGATACCGAACTCTCCGGGAACCTTCGGATTGTCGTCAATGTTCAGCTTGGCCACGCGCAATTTGCCGGAATAATCCTTGGCTACCTCGTCGAGGATGGGTGCGATCATTTTGCAGGGGCCGCACCACTCGGCCCAGAAGTCGACCAGCGTTGGCAAGGCGGAGTCGAGCACTTCGGCTTTGAAAGTGCTGTCGGTGACGTGGTGAATGTGTTCGCTCATGGATTCCTCGGGGAGTTTTGCGTTCCGGTTGCCGCATCCGCGGCCGGGCGACGCGATGAATTGCAGCGAAGCAGCCGCATGCATGGCCGAATCCTAGCAAAAAAAATCGGTCATGGCGAACTCTGCCTTGCGCCAATAGTGCATGGCGATGGTACATTGTCTGCTGAAACCGGAGCGTAACCATGACCTACGTTGTCACTGAATCCTGCATCAAATGCAAATACACGGATTGCGTGGATGTTTGCCCTGTGGATTGTTTCCATGAGGGGCCGAACTTCCTCGTGATCGATCCCGAGGAGTGCATCGACTGCACTCTGTGCGTTGCCGAGTGCCCGGTAGAAGCTATCTGTGCCGAGGATGATGTTCCGGCTGGACAGGAGCACTTCATAGCGCTGAATGCCGAACTGGCGAAGGCCTGGCCGGTCATCATCGAGCGCAAGGAACCGCCGCCCGATGCCGACGAATGGGTTGAAAAGCCTGGCAAGCTGAAGTTGCTGGAACGCTGAGACTTCATGTCCGGCAATACCTTCGGCTCGCTTTTCTGCGTCACTTCATTCGGCGAGTCGCACGGTCCGGCGATCGGCTGTGTGGTGGACGGCTGTCCCCCGGGACTGGAAATATCGGCAGCGGAAATTCAGGCCGACCTTGATCGGCGCAAGCCGGGAACATCGCGCCACGTGACCCAGCGGCGCGAATCGGACACGGTCGAGATTCTCTCCGGTGTGTTCGAGGGCCGCACCACGGGTACGCCGATCGGCTTGCTGATCCGCAACGAGGACCAACGCAGCAAGGACTACGGCGACAACGCCGAAAAATTTCGTCCCGGGCATGCCGACTATACCTACTGGCAGAAGTACGGTGTCCGCGATCACCGCGGCGGCGGCCGCGCTTCGGCGCGCGAGACAGCGGTGCGCGTTGCCGCCGGGGCCATTGCCAGAAAGTGGCTGCGGCAGCGCTATGGGGTGACGGTGCGTGGCTGGATGAGCCAGTTGGGAAGTGTCGAGATTCCCTGGCAGGATGAAGCGGTGATCGATACCAATCCCTTCTTCGTCGCCAACGCCGGAATTGTTTCGCAGCTAGAGGACTACATGGATGCCTTGCGCAAGTCGGGCGATTCCGTGGGAGCGGAAATAACCGTGGTGGCACGCGGCGTTCCGGTCGGCTGGGGCGATCCGGTATATGGTCGGCTGGATGCGGATATCGCTTACGCCATGATGGGCATCAATGCGGTCAAGGGCGTGGAAATCGGTGCCGGCTTCAAGTCAGTGACGCAAAAAGGCAGCGAACATGGAGATGAACTGACGCCCGAGGGCTTCCTCGGCAACAATGCGGGAGGCATATTGGGCGGCATCTCGACCGGTCAGGATGTGGTGGTGAAGATGGCGGTCAAGCCGACCTCGAGCATCCGTCTGCCGCGTCGTACCATCAATCTCGCCGGAGAGCCGGCAGTTATCGAAACCCACGGCCGACATGATCCCTGTGTCGGCATTCGCGCCACGCCCATCGCCGAAGCAATGCTGGCGCTGGTGCTGATCGACGCCGCCCTGCATCATCGCGCGCAGTGCGCCGACGTGACGTGTCCGACACCGGCAATTCCGGGCAGGGCTCCGGGTGTTGCCTGATAGAATTCGACGGGTTTTTTCAAATTAACGAGCTACAGGGCAGGAAGCCATGCGCGTAGATCACCACGATCTCTACACCGAATTTCCCGAAATGCGCGACGCGATCGATGCGCTGCGGGCCGCGAACGTCTATTTCGCCAGCCTGTTCGGGCGCTACGATCGCCTCACCGGCAAGGTCGAAAATCTTGAGGAGCACGACATGCCGGTCGCCGACTTCACGATCGAGGACATGAAGAAGGCGCGTGTCAAGCTCAAGGACGAGATTTACCAGTTGCTGCTGGCTTTCCGCGCCGGCCAGAAACACAAGACTTGATCTTCGCGCCGCAAGGGCGCCTCGCGGTCTGGTACTTCTGGTACTTCGCCTTCATTGGCGCCTTCCTTCCCTATTTTGGTCTCTACCTCCAGTCCATAGGGCTTTCTGCCGGCCGCATTGCGGTGCTGATGTCGCTCGGGCAGTTCATGCGCCTGCTGGCGCCGTTGCTTTGGAGCTGGCTGGCCGACAGCGGCGGCAGGCGCGTACGCATCGTTGTTGCGTCGACCGCCGCTTCACTGGCCAGTTTTTCCGTGGTGTTCCTGACTCAGGATTTTGTCGGTCTGCTGATCGGCCTCGCGATTCTTCACTTTTTCTGGAGCGCATCCCTGCCGCTGGTCGAAGCGCTGACGCTGGAACATCTTGCGGTCAATCCCGAGCGCTACGGTCGTATCCGGCTCTGGGGTTCCGTCGGGTTTATTGCCACGGTGACGGGGGTCGGTTTCCTGCTCGATTCGACACCGATCAGTTCCCAGCTCTGGGTGAGTTGGGCCTTGCTCTTGGGCACTTTTCTCAGCGCGCTGACGCTGACGGAAATAAAGGGGCACGCTGGCCAAGTTGCGGGTCCTATTCTGCAGGTATTGCGCCAGCGCAAGGTCGTCTTCCTGCTGAGCGCCGGACTGTTCATGACCGCTGCGCATGGCGCGCTGTATGTCTTCTACTCGATCCACCTGGTGGCTCAGGGTTACGGCAAGACCATGGTCGGTTTGCTGTGGACTCTGGGCGTGGTCGCCGAGATTGTCGTGTTTCTGCTCATGCCTCGAATTTCGGCCATCGCTTCCATGCGGAAGATCCTGCTGAGTTGCTTTGCGCTCGCGGCATTGCGTTTCCTGCTGATCGGCTGGACCGCCGAATTCGTTGGCTTGCTGGTGTTCGCCCAGTTGCTCCATGGCGCCAGTTTTGGTGCGCACCATGCGGCGACGATGGCAGCGCTCAATCGCTGGTTCGTGGCGGGCCAGCAGGCGCGGGCGCAGGCGCTGTACGGCAGCGTTGCCTATGGCGCGGGCGGTTTGGGTGGCGCCTTGCTGGCCGGCGCCTTGTGGGAACGGGTCGGCCCGGAGATCACCTTCAGTGCCGCTTCCCTGCTTGCGCTGGTCGGCCTGATTCTGGTCTGGCACGGCGTTCCGGGTGATTCGGCGGACGAGGCTGTGCGATAATCAGTGGCTTTCGCCATGGCCGAAACGGCCCTGACTTTTCGGATAGAGGATTTTCGATGAAGATTTGCGTTCTTCCCGGTGATGGTATCGGGCCGGAAATTACAGCTGAGGCCGTGCGGGTGCTGAAGGCGCTTGACCTCGCGGTAGAGATGGAAGAAGCCCTGCTGGGAGGCTGTGCGGTGGATGCCACGGGCGACCCCTACCCCGAGGCCACCCAGAAACTGGCACAGGCAGCCGATGCGGTGCTGCTAGGCGCCGTCGGCGGCCCGAAGTGGGACAGCTATCCGCGCGAGCAGCGGCCGGAGCGCGGACTGCTCGGCATTCGCAAGCAGCTTGGACTGTTCGCCAACCTGCGTCCGGCGATCCTGTATTCCGAACTGGCCAATGCCTCGACGCTCAAGCCCGACGTGGTGGCCGGGCTGGATATCCTGATTGTGCGGGAACTGACCGGCGACATTTACTTCGGCCAGCCGCGCGGCATCGAGGTGCGCAACGGCGAACGCTTTGGCCTCAATACCATGCACTACACCGAGAGCGAGATCCGGCGCATCCTGCGCGTGGCGTTCGAGGCGGCGCGCAAGCGCAGCCGCAAGGTGTGTTCCGTTGACAAGATGAACGTGCTCGAGTGCACCCAGTTGTGGCGCGACGTGGCCATCGAGACCGGGCGGGAATATCCGGATGTCGAACTGTCGCACATGCTGGTCGACAATGCCGCAATGCAGCTGGTGAAGAACCCCAGGCAGTTTGACGTCATGGTCACCGGCAACATGTTCGGCGATATTCTGTCAGATGAGGCTTCGATGCTGACCGGGTCGATCGGCATGCTGCCGTCCGCTTCCCTGGATGCCAACAACAAAGGGCTCTACGAACCTTGTCACGGTTCCGCGCCGGATATCGCCGGCAAGGGGGTGGCCAATCCCCTGGCAACAATCCTGTCGGTGGCGATGATGCTGCGCTACACTTTTGTTAACGACGCTGCCGCCCGGCGCATCGAGGATGCAGTGAAGAAAGTGTTGGCGCAGGGTTTCCGCACCGGCGACATTTACGAACCCGGAATGAAGCAGGTCGGCACCCGGGAAATGGGCGACGCGGTGCTTGCGGCGCTGTAATCTTATAGTGAGAGATTGATCATGAAGCGTGTAGGTCTGGTGGGTTGGCGTGGCATGGTGGGTTCGGTCCTGATGCAGCGCATGCGGGAGGAGAATGATTTCGCCCTCATCGAGCCGGTGTTTTTCACGACGTCGAATCCCGGCGGCAGGCCCCCCGCGTTTGCCACCGGAGCGTCGCCACTCAAGGACGCAAAAGACATCGTTGAGTTGAAGACGCTGGACATCATCATCAGCTGCCAGGGGGGCGACTACACCACGGACGTTTTCCCGAAGCTGCGCGCCGCGGGCTGGAAGGGCCACTGGATCGATGCGGCTTCGAGCCTGCGCATGAAGGATGACACCGTGATCGTTCTCGACCCGGTGAACCTTGGCGTTATCGAGGATAGCCTGGCGAAGGGTGGCCGCAACTGGATCGGCGGCAACTGCACGGTGAGCCTGATGATGATGGCGCTGGGCGGCTTGTTCAAGGCGGGGCTGATCGAATGGATGACGTCGATGACTTATCAGGCGGCATCCGGTGCCGGTGCCCAGAACATGCGCGAACTGCTGGCGCAGATGGGGGAGACGCATCGTGTGGTGAAGAAGCTGCTCGATGATCCTGCTTCGGCGATTCTGGATATCGATCGACAGGTTGCCGGTATCCTGCGTGACGAAAGTTTCCCCACCGCGTACTTCGGTGTGCCGTTGGCCGGCTCGCTGATTCCATGGATCGACAAGGATCTTGGCAATGGCCAGAGCCGCGAGGAATGGAAGGGGCAGGCTGAAACCAACAAGATACTTGGCCGCAATGAAGCTCAGATTCCGGTCGATGGTCTTTGCGTGCGCATCGGTGCCATGCGTTGCCATTCACAGGCCTTCACCATCAAGCTGACCAGGGATGTCCCTCTGGACGAGATTGACGGCATCTTGGCAGCTCACAATGATTGGGTTAAGGTAGTGCCGAATCAGCGCGAGATCACCCTGAAGGAGCTGACGCCAACGGCGGTGACCGGCACCTTGAGTGTCCCCGTGGGCCGTCTGCGCAAGCTCAGCATGGGACCGCAGTATTTGTCGGCGTTTACGGTTGGCGATCAGCTTCTGTGGGGTGCTGCCGAGCCTTTGCGGCGCATGCTGCGCATCCTGTTGCATTGATGCTGCGTGGCGGACGCGACCAGAATGTAATGGGAAGGTTGAGCTTGCATCGCTAACACCATGATGTTATTTTGATAACATGATAAAAAGCCCGTCGGGAGTCACAGTGCGCAATACTGACAAGCGAAATCGTCTCAAGGCCACCGTTATAGCGGTGGCGATTGCTGTCCTGCCTCTGGCGACGCATGCTGCCGGGCTGGGAAAGATTACCGTGCTTTCTGCTCTGGGGCAGCCGCTCAGGGCGGAACTCGAGGTAACCGCGACTCAGGACGAAGGGCTTTCTCTGGCAGTCAAGCTAGCTGCCGCCGACGCCTTCCGCCAAGCCGGAATCGAATACTCGCCGGCCTTGGCTACTTTGCGGTTTTCGCGCGACATCAAGGAACGCGGCGGTCGTCGCTATCTTGAAGTAAGCACCGATCGCCCCTTGAACGAACCCTTTATCGACATGCTGGTCGAATTAAGCTGGGCTTCGGGGCGGCTGGTTCGAGAGTACACCTTCCTGCTTGATCCGCCCGACCTGGTCGCCAGAATGGCGCCGGCGCCGATTGCGGCACCCCAGGGCAGGAGCGAACCCCCGGTGGTCAGGCCAGCAGAAAAGACAGTGGCGACGATACCTGCGGAAACGCGTCCGGTGGTCGATGGTCGTTCGCTGCCGGCGATGCTGCCGACCGAGAAGCGCATTGCAAAATCCGCCACGGGCAATTCGCGCACGGTAGTTTCGGGCGATACACTAGGCAAGATTGCGGCCCAGACAAAGCCGGAGGGCGTCAGCCTTGATCAAATGCTGGTCTCGCTGTTTCGCAGCAACCGGGACGCATTTGATGGCGGCAATATGAATCGCCTCAAGGCCGGCAAGATTCTTTCGATCCCCAATGCCGAGGTGGCGAGCCAGGTTTCCGCGGCTGAATCGCGTGGGGAGATTGTCGCTCAGGCAGCCGATTTCAACGCCTACCGCAAGCGGTTGGCAACGGCTGCCGCAGCCGGGCCGGCCAAGGATCAGGGCGCGAAACAAGCCGTCAGCGGGAAGATCGCGCCCAAAGTGGAAGACAAGGCTCCGCTGGCGACGGGTAAGGACAAACTGGAGGTTTCGCGCACGGAAGCGGCGAAGGATGCCAAGGGCAGGCCGCTACAGGGGCGCATCGCAGCTCTCGAAGAGGATCTGGTATCGCGCGACCGGGCGCTCAAGGAGGCCGGCAGTCGTATTGCGGAACTGGAAAAGAATCTCGGTGACTTGAAGAAACTCGCAGAGATGAAGAGCCAGACCGGCGTCGATCTTCAGAAGCAGGCTCAGACGGCGAAGCCGGCTCCTGCAGACGCCAAGAAGCCGGATGTGCCTGTGCTGGCTCCAGTGGCAACCCCGGCGGAAGCACCCAAGGCAGCGGAACCCCCCAAGGTAGCAGAACCACCCAAGGCATCCGAGGCGCAAAAGCCGCTGGAAGCCGCACCGCCCGCGGACGCGGCCAAGCCAGGTGATGCAGGCGCTGCGGTCAAACCGGCAGAGGGGGGCAAGCCGGCCGAGGCGCCCAAGCCGCCTCCGAAGAAGATCATCGCACCTCCGCCCGAGCCGGAGCCGGACTTTATCGAGGAAAATGCACCGCTGGTATTTGGTGGTGGTGCCGTGCTGGCGCTTCTGTTCGGCTGGTTGGGGCTTTCCGCTTACCGCAAGAAGCGCAAGGCGACGGCGGAAGCCAACGTAACCATTGCCGAAACCGATCTTTCGGCCCATTCGCTGTTCAGTTCGACAACGGTGGCACCTCCGCCGAGCGAGCAGGAGTCCAGTCAGTTCAGTTCTACCGGGACGGGCATGGCGGCGCATCAGGAGACTGTTGATCCGGTTGTCGAAGCAGATACCTTCCTGGCTTTTGGGCGCGATGCGCAGGCGGAAGAGATTCTTCTGGAAGCTCTCAAGACCGATCCGCAGCGGCAGGCGATTCATCTGAAGCTGCTCGACATCTACGCCGCGCGCAAGAATGTATCCCAGTTTGAATCGGTGGCGAAGGAACTGCATGTTCTGACCGGTGGCACCGGCGCAGGTTGGGAAAAGGCGGCAGTCATGGGCGCCGCCCTCGATCCGGCGAATGCTCTTTACGGGTCCATGCCGTCCGCCGTTCCGGCCGCAGCCCCGTCCGCGGCAGTGGATATGAATGCCACGATGATCGTCAACGCCGTCTCGGTTCGCGAGGAACAAGCGCCACAGGCTGTAGTAGTTGCTCCTGCCGTTGGCGAGGCAGCTCTGGACTTCGATCTGGACATCGGTGCCGCTGACGCGGGAGGCGCTGCGGCTGCTTCTGCGGCGCCGGCAGCCGAGCCCGAATCCATGGGGCTGGATTTTGATCTCGATCTGGGTGCGCCTGCGGCCGCAGTTCCTGTCACCACGCCGCAGGCGGAGGCCAAGAGCGAATTGGCCGGACTCGACATCGATTTTGACATGCCGGCAAAGGAGGCCCCGGCTCCTGCGCTTGATCTTTCGCTTTCCGGGGATAAGCCCGCTGCACCACTGGAAGCACCTGCTGCTGCGGCGGCTGGTTCGGACGGCATTGATTTCGACTTCGATCTGGGGTCGCCCGAGACCGCGGCACCTGCGCCCTTGCCCGAGATGTCCGTCGAGCTTTCTGCGCCTGCCGCCGCGCCAGCGCCGGCGGCGCTCGATCTCGGCGGTATCAGTCTGGAACTGGACACGCCGGCCTCGTCCGACACAGAGTCTGCCGCTGCCGGGATGCCCGACAACCCTGAAGTGGTGACCAAGATCGAACTCGCGATGGCCTATGAGGAAATGGGCGACAAGGACGGTGCCCGCGAATTGTTCGAGGAAGCACTGGCAGAAGGCAGTCCGGCGCAGCAGAAAGTGGCCCGCGCCAAGCTTGACAGTCTCGGCTGATCAACCAGGTTCTCCCGGCGCCGGCGCGTCGGGAGATGTTGTTCCAGTGAAAATCCCGCATCCTGCAAGCCTGATCATGCTCGGCTTGGCAGTGCTTGTGGCGGCCTCGTCCCGTGATGGAACGGCCTTGTTCGTTGGTGGCTTGGGGCTCATTTTGGTGACGCTGGCCGTGGCGGGATCCCATTTGCGTTTGCTGTTGCGACGTAGCCGCTGGTTGCTGCTGACCATGCTGGTAATGTTCGGCTGGCTGACACCGGGGACACCGCTGCCTGGCATCCCCGGGGCAAGTCAGGAAGGGCTGCTGCTCGCTGCCGACAATCTTGCACGCTTGTTCATCGCGCTTTCCACCGTGGCCTTGATATTGAGAGCCTTGCCTCCCTCTGAACTGGTTGCCGGCATGCGTTCCCTCCTGGCACCGCTTGCTCTGCTGAAAATTTCTCGCGACCGTATCGCCGTGCGCCTGGCGCTGACTTTGAACGAAGTCGAAATCTCACGGCATGGCTCGAGCAGCGAGCCGACGCGTATGGCAACCGCTCTGACGCTTCCCGCGTCCGCTTTTGGCGCGACAGACTTCGTCCTCGGCGCTTTGACCGGCGTTTTGATGCTCGGCGCGTGGCTGGCATGAGAATCGCGCTCGGACTCGAATACGAGGGCTCCGGCTTCTGTGGCTGGCAGTCGCAGGCGGGTGGCGGCGCCGTACAGGACGCGCTGGAATCGGCTCTTTCCATCGTTGCCGATGCTCCGACGCGCGTGGTGTGCGCCGGGCGAACCGATGCCGGCGTGCACGCCCTGGCGCAGGTGGTGCATTTCGATACCGACGCTGTTCGCCCGGATACGGCCTGGGTACGCGGCGTCAACACCCATTTGCCTGCCAGCGTTGCGGTGCGCTGGGCTCAGCCGGTATCCGGCGAATTCCACGCCCGCTTTTCTGCACGCGGCAGGCGCTACCGTTACCTGTTGCTCAATCGTGCCGAACGACCGGGCCTGATGGCGCGGCGTGTCGGCTGGTTTCACCGCCCGCTGGACGCGGATGCCATGACTGAAGCGGCAGGTGTGCTGCTGGGCGAGCATGATTTCTCGGCCTTCCGCGCGGTCGAGTGTCAGGCCAAGTCACCCGTCAAGATCCTGCGCCGTGCGGACGTTACGCGTCATGACGACTTGCTGGTATTCGACTTCGAGGCCAGCGCATTTCTTCATCACATGGTGCGCAATATCGTCGGCGCGCTGGTGTATGTCGGCAAGGGCGCACATCCGCCGGCGTGGGCCGGCGAAATTCTGGCGGGCCGGGACCGCTCTCGTGCTGCACCGACCTTCGAAGCCTGCGGGCTGTATTTTGCCGGGGTCGATTATGATCCGGCCTGGCAACTGAGAGTCGGCGCCGGCGACACGGCGATGATTTTATGACCCGCACCCGAATCAAGATTTGCGGCATTACCCGTGAGGAGGACCTCGCCGCAGCCATAGAAGCCGGCGCCGACGCGCTGGGCTTTGTCTTCTATGCGGCCAGCCCGCGCTACGTGACGCCGGAGCGAGCCGCGCAACTGATTTCACATGTACCTGCTTTCATCACCAAAGTCGGGCTTTTCGTCAACGAGACAGCGGAGGCAGTTGGTGCTGTTTTGAACACGGTAACGCTGGACCTGCTGCAGTTTCATGGTGATGAAGACGCGGCGTATTGTTCCCGGTTCGGCAAGCCCTGGATCAAGGCGGCGAGAGTGAAGCCCGGTCTTGATTTGTTAGAATATGCCTCCCGGTTTGTCGGGGCTCCCGGGGTATCGGGTTTGTTGCTGGATGCTCACGTCGAAGGCTACGGCGGCGGCGGTCAGACCTTCGACTGGTCCTTGATTCCGCAGTCCCTGCCGCTGCCTGTGATTCTGTCCGGGGGTCTGCATCCCGGAAACATTGCCGAGGCGGTTCGCGCGGTGCGACCATGGGCGGTGGATGTCAGCAGCGGCGTGGAAGCCGCCCGCGGCATCAAGGATGCGCAAAAGATCACCGAATTCATTGCCGGAGTGCGAGATGCAGATGCAGGATCTTCCCTATAACTTGCCCGATGCGGGCGGCCATTTCGGTCCCTATGGCGGCGTTTTCGTCGCCGAGACGCTGATGCCGGCGCTGGCCGAACTGCGCGAGGCCTATGCTGCCGCGCAGGCCGACCCCGCGTTCCGCGCCGAGTACGAATACGACCTCAAGCACTACGTCGGGCGGCCCAGCCCGATCTATCACGCCAAGCGCTGGTCGGGTCTGCTGGGCGGTGCGCAGATTTTTCTGAAGCGCGAAGACCTCAATCACACCGGCGCCCACAAGATCAACAACTGCATCGGCCAGGCCCTGCTGGCGCGACGCATGGGCAAGCCGCGGGTGATTGCCGAAACGGGTGCCGGCCAGCATGGCGTCGCCGCCGCTACGGTTGCCGCCCGCTACGGCATGGACTGCGTGGTTTACATGGGCTCCGAGGACATCAGGCGCCAGGCCGCCAATGTCTATCGCATGAAACTGCTGGGGGCGAAGGTGGTGCCGGTCGAATCCGGCTCGAAGACCCTCAAGGACGCCCTCAACGAGGCGATGCGCGACTGGGTGACCAACATCGGCAACACCTTCTACATCATCGGCACCGTCGCCGGGCCGCACCCCTATCCGATGATGGTGCGCGACTTCCAGGCAGTGATCGGCGAGGAGTGCAAGACGCAGATGCCGGAACTCGCCGGCCGCCAGCCGGATGCCGTGATCGCCTGCGTTGGCGGCGGCTCCAATGCCATGGGAATTTTCTATCCCTACATTCCGTTCCCGGGCGTCAAGCTGATCGGCGTCGAAGCGGCAGGTCACGGGCTCGATTCGGGCAAGCATGCCGCTTCGCTTACCGCGGGTCGTTCCGGCGTGCTGCATGGCAATCGCACCTATCTGTTGCAGGACGAGAATGGACAGGTGATCGAGACCCACTCGGTTTCGGCCGGTCTCGATTATCCCGGCGTCGGTCCCGAGCACGCCTGGCTCAAGGATTCCGGTCGTGCCGAGTACGTCACCATTACCGATGCCGAGGCGCTGCAGGCCTTCCATGACCTGTGCCACTTCGAAGGCATCATCCCGGCGCTCGAATCCGCCCATGCGCTGGCCTATGCGGCAAAGCTGGCGCCGACGCTGCCGAAAGACAAGATGCTGCTGGTCAATCTGTCCGGTCGCGGCGACAAGGACATGCACACTGTCGCCGAAGCGTCCGGCATCCAGTTCTGACGCTTTATCGCCATGTCACGCATTCCAGCAACGTTCGCCGCTCTCGCCGCGCAAGGCCGCAAAGCCCTGATCCCCTTCATTACCGCCGGCGATCCTGATCCTGACCTGAGCTTGCCGTTGATGCGGGCATTGGTTGCGGGCGGTGCCGACATCATCGAACTCGGCGTGCCGTTTTCCGACCCGATGGCAGATGGTCCGACCATCCAGCGCGCCTCTGAACGGGCGTTGGCGCATGGCATAAGCCTGCGTCGCGTGCTGGCGCTGGTGCGTGAATTCCGCAAGGAGAATGCGGCGACGCCGGTGGTACTGATGGGCTATGCCAATCCGGTCGAAACCTACGGTGTGGTCGCCTTTGCCAAGGATGCGAGCGAGGCCGGCGTGGATGGTGTGCTGGTGGTTGATTATCCACCGGAGGAGTGCGCCGGTTTTGCCGCACTGATGAAGCAGGCGAACATCGATCCGATTTTTCTGCTGGCGCCGACCTCCACCGAGCGGCGTTATGATGAAGTCGCACAGATCGGCAGCGGATACATTTACTATGTCTCGCTGAAGGGCGTGACCGGCTCCGGCAATCTCGATCTGGACGAAGTCGCGCGGCGCATTCCGCTGATCCGCGAAAAGGTCGGCATGCCGGTCGGTGTCGGCTTCGGCATCCGCGACGCGGCCACCGCAGCACGCATCGCCAAAGTGGCCGATGCCGTAGTAATCGGTAGTCGTATCATCGAGGAAATCGAAAGTGGAGGCGCCGCGGAAGCGCCGCGGCGGGTCACTGCATTTCTCAGCGGTGTACGTGCGGCGATGGATGGAGAAATACCATGAGCTGGTTACAAAAATTGCTGCCACCCAAGATCAAGCGTTCGGAAGGCGTGCGCAAGTCAATTCCCGAGGGACTATGGGCGAAGTGTCCGGCCTGCGAGGCGGTGCTCTACAGTACCGATCTGGAGAACAACCAGAACGTGTGTCCGAAGTGCGCTCACCATCTACGGCTGCGCGCCCGCGTCCGGCTTGATGCCCTGCTGGATACCGAAGGCCGCTTCGAGATCGGCACCGAAGTCCTCCCGATGGATCCGCTCAAGTTCAAGGACAGCAAACGCTATGTCGATCGCCTGATCGCCGCGAGCGAGGATACGGGGGAGGCCGATGCCCTGGTGGTGATGCAGGGCGCCATCAAGACCGTTCCCGTGGTTATCGCCTGTTTCGAATTCGAGTTTCTCGGCGGCTCGATGGGGGCCGTGGTCGGTGAGCGTTTCGTGCGCGGCGTCAAGGCAGCTATTGAACTGCAGGCTCCGTTCATCTGCATTACGGCCTCGGGCGGCGCACGCATGCAGGAAGGCCTGTTCTCGCTGATGCAGATGGCCAAGACCACCGCTGCCGTGACGCAACTGGCGCATCACCAGTTGCCGTTCATTACGCTGTTGACCGATCCCACCATGGGCGGCGTTTCCGCCTCCTTCGCGTTTGTCGGCGACGTGGTGATTGCCGAGCCCGGCGCCCTGATCGGCTTCGCCGGGCCGCGGGTGATCGAGCAGACGGTACGTGAAACGCTGCCGGCCGGTTTCCAGCGTGCCGAGTTCCTGCTCGAAAAGGGTGCGATCGACATGATCGTCGATCGGCGCGAACTGCGCGACAAACTTGCTTCTTTGATGACTCTGCTGCAACGCGTTCCGGCCGCCTGATGCCGCAATTCCAGCGTTTGGCAAGGGTGGGGCTGGACGGCTGGCTGGCGCACATGGAAGCGCTGCATCCGCGTGGCAGCGCCGGCATCGAACTGGGTTTGGAGCGGGTAGCGGCCGTCAAGGCGCAGCTTGGTCAGCGCGAGACCTGTCCGGTCATTCTGGTCGGCGGAACCAACGGCAAGGGGTCGACATGCGCCATGCTGGAGCGCATTCTGCTCACCACCGGCTATCGGGTCGGTCTCTATAGTTCTCCCCATTTACTGCATTACAACGAGCGAGTGAGGATCAACGGTGTCGTCGCCGACGATGCCAGTCTGTGCGCCGCGTTTGCCCGCGTTGAGCAGGCACGCGGCGTTGCGGCGCTGACCTATTTCGAGTTCGGCACCCTGGCTGCATGGGAAGTTTTCGCCGCGGCGAATCTCGATGCCGTCATTCTTGAAGTGGGCCTCGGCGGGCGGCTCGACGCCACCAATGTTTATCAGCCAAAGTGCGCCATCGTTACCGGTGTCGATCTCGATCACATGGATTTTCTCGGTGCGGACCGCGACGCCATCGGTCGCGAAAAAGCCGGTATTTTCCGCGCCGGAATCCCTGCCATCTGCGGCGATCCGCAGCCGCCGCAATCCTTGATGGCTCACGCCAGGGCGATTGGCGCCAGGCTCCAGGTCCTGGGGCAGGATTTCGGCTATCAGCGGCAGGAGCAACAGTGGTTGTATTGGGGGCGCCCAGGCGATGACGCGAGTCGGCGCGGCGAAGGAGAAACAGTCCGCCGTGGCGGACTGGCTTTTCCGGCCTTGCGCGGTGACCGGCAACTCGCCAATGCGGCCTGTGCGCTGGCGGCACTCGACGCCTTGCATCCGCATTTGCCGGTAGCCACGAAGGACATGTGCCGGGGGCTGATCGAGGTCGAACTGGCGGGACGTTTTCAGGTCTTGCCGGGGCGGCCCGGCGTGGTGCTGGATGTCGCCCATAACCCGCAAGCCGCCCGGGTGCTGGCCGCCAACCTGGGCGAAATGGACTTCCACCGCAACACCTGGGCGGTTTTCGGCATGCTCGCCGACAAGGACATTGACGGCGTGATCGACGCGCTCGGCGAGCGGATAACGCACTGGCTGCCGTGCACGCTGGAAGGTCGCCGTGCTGCCAGCGCCGACTTTCTGGCGACTCGCCTGCGACTCAGGGGGATGAAGGTCGCGGGCCAGTTCGACTCGCCTGCCGCAGCACTGGCTTGCGCGCAAGAGAACGCGGGCGAAGATGATAGAATTCTCGCCTTCGGATCCTTCCTCACTGTTGCCGCGGTCATGCAGACGCTTGGCCGCCCGACGTAACCACGCGCAACCACGATGGCGGAACAAAACACAGCGCCTGACGCAGATTTGCAGCTGAAGAAGCGTGCGCGCCGCCGCTTGGTCGGCGCCGCCGCTCTTGCGCTGTTCGCCGTCATTGTTCTGCCGATGGTGATGGACCGTGAGCCGCGTCCGCTGAGTCAGGACATTCAGGTGCGCATCCCCAGTCAGGATTCGACCGGCCTCGCGGCCAAGGTCCCGCCGGGCAAACCCGCGGCGACGCCCATGCCGGCGCCGGAACCGGTGGCGGAACAGAAGACCGAAGCCAAAGCGAAATCCGAACCCGTAGCCGCAATATCTTCGGCTGCCCCTGCTGTCGCCAAACCCGCCGGTCCGGCAGCCGCCAAGCCGGTCGCAAAGCCTGCGGCGCCAGAAAAGATAATCGAGACGGCCGAAGGCGAGCCGTCCGGTCAGTGGGTGGTCCAACTCGGTGCCTACAAGGAAGCCGGCAACGTCAAGCTGCTGCTGGCAAAATTGAAGGGCGTGGGTGTGCCGGCTTACACCGAGAAATTCGATTCACCGCAGGGACCGCGCACCCGTGTTCGGGCCGGCCCCTTCGCCGGGCAGGATGCGGCCGAAAAGGCCCGCTCCCGAATCAGGATAGTTGGCGTAGACGGTCCGGTAGCGCCAAAGTAAGGCGATGACCGCGTTCGACTACGCCGTGCTGACGGTAATCGTGGCGTCGGCGCTGTTGGGTTTTTGGCGTGGCGTGGTGAGCGAGATTCTGGCCCTGGCTGCCTGGGTTGTGGCGTTTCTGGTGGCGCGTGCCGAGGCGTCGGAGGTGGCCGTTTGGCTGATCGGACAGATTGCCGATCCGGGGATGCGGCAGGCTGCGGCTTATGTGCTGATTTTTGTTGGCGTATTGATAGTATTCGCAATAGCGCGCATGCTGATTTCGTTGATGCTGAAGGCAGTCGGGTTGGGTTTGTTGGACCGCTTGCTGGGCGCGGCTTTTGGTGTCCTGCGCGGGATTCTGGTGGTATGGGTGGCGGTGCTGGTGGCGGGCATGACGCCGCTGCCGAAGGCGGACTGGTGGCGTGATGCAATGCTGGCGCCGCCGCTGGAAATCGCGGTGATTGCGGCAAAACCCTGGTTGCCGGCTGACGCGGCAAAACGGATTCGGTTTCGATAGGAAAATGACCATCTCCCCTTCCCCCTTCCCGGGGAAGGGGGCGATAATTGTTCGCGGGCGTTGCCCGCTCCATGTTTTGGCCGCTTCTCCTTGGGGCGGCCCGGCGGAGAAGGACCATGTGCGGAATTCTGGGTGTGGTGGCCACTACGCCGGTGAACCAGTTGCTCTACGACGGATTGCAGGTGCTTCAGCACCGCGGTCAGGATGCCGCCGGCGTTGCCACGGCAGAAGATGGACGTTTCCACATGCACAAGGGTGCGCGACGTCTTCCGTACCCGCAACATGCGCAGTCTGGTCGGTAACTGGGGTATCGGGCACTGCCGCTATCCCACTGCTGGCTCGGCAGACAATGCCGCCGAGGCGCAGCCGTTTTACGTCAATTCCCCGTTCGGCCTGATGCTGGCGCACAACGGCAACCTGACCAACGCCGACCAGTTGAAGCAGGACATGTTCCTGCAGGACTTGCGCCACATCAACACCAACTCCGATTCGGAGGTGCTGCTCAATGTCCTGGCGCACGAACTGCAAGCCGCGTCGACCAAGTATCAGCTCGATGCCGAGACCATTTTCAAGGCCGTAGCCGGTGTGCATCGCCGCGCGCGCGGCGCCTATGCCGTGGTGGCAATGATTGCCGGCTACGGCCTGCTGGCGTTTCGTGATCCCTACGGCATTCGTCCGCTGGTGATCGGCAAGAACGAGACGTCGCTGGGCACCGAATATCTGGTGGCGTCCGAGAGCGTGGCGATCGATACGCTGGGTTTCAAGATGTTGCGCGACGTCGAGCCGGGTGAAGCGGTGCTGATCGACATGCGCGGCAACTTCGTCAGCCGGCAGTGCGCCGAGCGTACGCTCCATGCACCCTGCATGTTCGAGTTCGTCTATCTGGCGCGTCCCGATTCGGTGATGGACGGCATTTCGGTGTATGAAACACGGGCCAAGATGGGCGACTACCTGGCTGACAAGATCCGTCTGACCATGCCGCATCTGGTGATCGACGCGGTGATTCCGATTCCCGATTCCAGCCGCCATTCGGCGATGGAACTGGCGAGGCGCCTGAATCTTCCCTACCGCGAGGGCTTCGTCAAGAACCGCTACATCGGGCGTACGTTCATCATGCCCGGCCAGGCGACGCGACGGAAATCCGTGCGGCAGAAACTCAACGCCATCAGCCAGGAGTTCAAGGGGCGCAACGTGCTGCTGGTCGACGATTCCATCGTGCGCGGCACCACCAGTCGCGAGATCATCATGATGGCGCGCGAAGCGGGCGCGAAGAAGGTCTATTTTGCGTCTGCCTCGCCGCCGGTGCGCTTTGCCAACGTCTACGGCATCGACATGCCGACGCGCAGCGAACTGATCGCCGCCTTCCGCAACGACGACGAAGTCTGTCGCGAGATCGGCGCCGATGCGCTGATCTACCAGGATATCGATGCGCTCAGAGCGGCGGTGCGCTCGGTCAATCCGACGGTGACCCAGTTCGAGACCTCGTGTTTCGATGGCCACTACATCACCGGCGACGTTAGTGCGGCGTATCTGCAGAGCATGGAGGACAGGCGTTCCCTGCCCTCGCCGCTGAGGTCGGATGACCCGGATGGTTACGATGGCCAGGACGGCGAACAACTCGACCTGAATCTGGTGCAGGCGGGATGAGCGCGGCGGACAAATCCGGCTGGTCGTTCGAGACCCTGGCTGTTCGCGCCGGCCAGGAGCGCAGCCAGTTCGGCGAGCACTCGGAGGCACTCTACCTCACCTCGAGCTTCGTCTTCAAGAACGCGGCACAGGCGGCGGCACGTTTTTCCGGCGAGGAGCCGGGCAACGTCTACGCGCGCTTCACCAATCCGACCGTTACCAACATGCAGGAGAGGCTGGCGGCGCTCGAGGGTGCCGAGGCCTGCGTCGCCACCGCCACCGGCATGGCGGCGATCCTGTCCACCGTAATGGCACTGATGAAGTCGGGCGAACATATCGTCGCCTCGCGCAGCATCTTCGGCGCGACACAGCAACTTTTCGGCAACATCCTGCCGCGCTTTGGCGTGGACACCAGTTTTGTCGACAAGGGAACCGTCGAGGCCTTCCGTGCCGCGTTGCGCCCGACCACCCGGTTGGTATTTGTCGAGACGCCGTCGAACCCCTTGACCGAGGTATTCGACATTGCGGCGCTGGCCGATGTCGCCCACGCCGCGGGCGTGCTGCTGGTGGTCGATAACTGCTTCTGCACGCCGGCCTTGCAACGTCCGCTGCAACTCGGCGCCGACCTGGTGATCCATTCCGCCACCAAGTATCTGGACGGGCAGGGCCGTGTGCTGGGTGGCGCCGTCTGCGGCGCCAGTGCGCTGACGGACGAAGTCTTCAAGTTCTTGCGCACGGCCGGGCCAACTTTGTCGCCATTCAACGCCTGGGTGATTCTCAAGGGTCTGGAAACCCTGTCGGTGCGCATGAAGGCGCAGTCGGCCAATGCACTCGAGCTGGCGCAGTGGCTGGAAGCACAGCCGCAGGTGGCGCGGGTGTATTACCCGGGGCTGGCTTCGCACCCGCAGCATGCGCTGGCGATGCGGCAACAGGCCAGCGGCGGAGCGATTGTCTCATTCGAGGTCAAGGGCGACCGTGCCGCTGCATGGCGCGTCGTAGACAACTGCCGCTTGCTGTCCATCACCGCCAATCTGGGTGACACCAAGACCACCATCACGCATCCGGCCTCGACCACCCACGGTCGGATTACGGCTGAAGCCCGCGCGGCCTCGGGCATAGGCGAAGGTCTGTTGCGGATTGCCGTCGGACTGGAAAGTCCGGCAGATCTGAAGGCCGATCTGGCGCGGGGTTTGCGCTAGTTCGAGCAGTCGATTCGTCGCACGCCTGCGGCGCTGATTTCCAGCGCGTCGCCGCGCCCCGTGTCCCAATCGGAAAGCACCCAGCGTTCGGCCGCGCCGCCAGCCAGCGCAATGTCTTCGCGTCCGGGTCGGTGTGTGTGGCCGTGAATCAGCCGGGTGCAACCATGAACCGTCAGCGCCGTACGTATCGCAGCGGCGTTGGCGTCCATGATCTCGACCGTCTTGCCCAGCATCGCATCCGCGCTGCGACGACGCAGGCTTGCCACCTCGGCGCGGCGTTCGGGCAAGGGGCGGGCGAGAAAATCCGCCTGCCATGTCTTCGAGCGAACCATGCGCCGAAATTCCTGGTAGGGAATGTCATCGGTGCAGACGGTATCGCCGTGCATCAACAAAGTCGCCGTACCACCAGCGCCGACTGTCTCAGTCTCACCAAGCAGGCTGATGCCGGCCGCCGCGGCGAAAGTTTCGCCGATCAGGAAATCGCGGTTGCCGGCGATGAAAAAGATGCGCGTGCCCTGATCCGCCAGACCCCGCAGTAGCTTGCACACCTGCGCATTGAAAGGGTCGGCCAGATCATCGTCGCCGATCCAGTACTCGAACAGGTCGCCGAGGATGAACAGCGTGTCGACGCCAGAGGCTGCCGTATCGGTGAGGAATCCAGCGAAACGTTCGGTCAGGTCGGGCCGCTCGGCCCGCAGGTGGAGGTCGGAAACGAAGCGGGCGGTTCCAACAATGGTCAGCATCGAGCCGCCCCGATATGTCAAACGACTTCGGCGCGTTCGATAATGACGTTTTCCTTCGGCACGTCCTGGGGGCCAGTCTTGACGGCGCGGATTTTGTCGACAACGTCCATGCCCTCGACGACGTCACCGAAGACACAGTAGCCCCAGCCGTTGCCGCTCGGAGCCTGGAAGTCCAGAAAGCCATTGTCGACCACGTTGATGAAGAACTGGGCCGTGGCCGAGTGCGGGTCGCTGGTGCGGGCCATGGCGACGCTGCCACGCTTGTTCTTCAAGCCGTTGCCTGCTTCGTTCTCGATCGACGCCTTGACCGGCTTCTGCTTCATGCCCGGTTCAAAGCCGCCGCCCTGAACCATGAAGCCGTCGATCACGCGATGGAAAATGGTGTTGTCGTAATGGCCGGCTTCGACGTAGGCGATGAAGTTGGCGACGCTCTTGGGCGCCTTCTCGGCATCGAGCTCGAGCGTGATGGCGCCGTGGTTGGTGGTGAGTTTGATCATGAGGTTTGTCCTGTGTGAATTATTTCTTTGCCGGCAGCAGCTTGACGGATTCGATGAGAACCGGCGTGGTCGGCACGTTCTGATGCGGGCCGGCATTCGCGGTCGGCACCGTGGCGATCTTCTGCACTATGTCGAGACCTTGCACGACCTTGCCGAATACGGCGTAGCCCCAGCCGTCGCGGCCCGGGTAGTCGAGGAAGCTGTTGTCCTTGAGGTTGATGAAGAACTGCGCACTGGCCGAATGCGGATCACCCGTGCGCGCCATGGCCAGCGTGCCCGTTTCGTTCTTCAACCCGTTTTTGGCTTCATTCTGGATCTGTGCGCGCGTCTCCTTTTGCTTCATGTCCGGCGTGAAGCCGCCGCCCTGGATCATGAAACCCGGAATCACGCGGTGGAACACGGTGCCGTTGAAGAAACCATCCTTCGCGTACTGCAGGAAGTTCTCCACCGTCTTCGGCGCCTTGTCCTGATACAACTCGATGATCAGCGTGCCCTGCGAAGTCTTCAACTCAAGCTGAGGGTTGGCGGCGTGTGCGGTGAAGCTGACGAGAAATGCGAAAGCAATAAGATACAGGCGGTGCATGGAGCCTCCAGACAAATGGGTAAGGGGGTAAGGGAATGGGTGATTCAGACAGCCAGAAAGCCAGCGTCAGGCGGCGCCTTCGAAAACGATTTTCCAGTGGCCGCTTTCCTTGATCCAGTACTGGCGTTTTTTCATCTGGTTGGAAAGATTGCTGGAGCGGTAATCCTGCTCAAAGGTTACAACGACGTACTCTTCGTCGCCGGGATTGCGGAACATGCTGATGTTGCCGGTGCCGACCTTGATCCAGGTCTTGGCGGCGTTGACCTTGCGCTTTTGTTCGATCCAGCCCTGATAGCCCTGGCCGTCGGCGGTGAACTTGTGCGAGTAGTGCCGCGCGTATTGCTCAAGGTTGCGGCTCTCCCAGTCATGCCGCCATTCCTCGACATTCCTCAGCAGTGAAGTGCGCTCGCTCTGCCAGTCGTCGAGCGACAGCCATTCGATGCTGTTGCTGATGATCACCGGGGTCAGGCCGATCTGCAGGCTCTTCGACAGCGTGTCGAGATCCTGATTGGCCAGCACCACGCAACCATCGGATGCCTTCGGCGGGCGCGAGAAGGTGTCGGATGGTGTGCCGTGCAGCCAGATGCCGTGGCCGTTGCGACCCTTGCGCTTGTCCCAGTCGTTGGGATAGTTGATGGGGAAGGCGCCGCTGCCGTAGAAGTCGGTCAGCTTTTGCCGCGGCAGGCTGGACGTGACGTGATAGACGCCGATCGGCGTTTTCTTGTCACCTTCGCGGGCCTTGTCGGCGCCGAGCTTGCCCTGCGTGATGTAGTAGTCGGCAATGAAGCGCGGCGTGCCATTGTCATTCTGGTAAAGATAGAGGCGGGACTTCTGCGTATCGACGACCACCGCGTGTTTCTGTTCCGGGTGCATCTGCAGCAGATAGCGCGGCACATAGTCGACCGGCGGCTTGGTGCGGTAACCCTTGAGGCGGACGATGGCTTCGTCGCGCAGGTCTGCCACTTTTTCTCCCGCAGCAGGTCCGCCACCCTCGCCGAAGGACATCAGGGCGCGCGAGCGGGCCAGCAGCAGATCGCCCATCACCAGATGCGCCAGGCGGAAGTTGGGGTAGGCCTTGATCAGTATTTCCGTCTGCTGCATGGCGACTTCGAGCCGGTTGCCCTCGATGGCGTCGAAAACTTTCGCCAGCAGCGGTTCCGGTCCGGAATCCGTATAGATCGCCTCGACGGCGGGGCTGCCGGGGTTCTTCTTGAGATGCTTGGGCGCCTTGCCGGCGGCCTCCGCCGCACTTGCCGCAAGCAGCAGGCTGCAGGCCGCGACGACTGTCAGGGAGCGCAACAGACGACTCATCAGCTACCGACCCGCTCCTGCAGGATCTGCCACTTGCCGTCGCGTTTGCCCATCAGCAGAACCTTGTTGCTGGACGTCTTGAGCGAAGCCGATTTGTAGTGCTGGCGGAATTTCACCGTGGCTTTGTCGCCATCGACCGTTATGCGCAGGTTTTCGTAGCCGACCTGGATTGCGCCGGGCTTGTTGATGCGTTTTTGCCGCTCGGCGTCCCACGCCGCACGCGATTCGCCGGCCGGGGTCTTGAAGTCACGGGCATAAGCCGCGAGGTAGGCCTTCAGGTCCTTGCGCGACCAGGCGGCGGCCCACAGGTCGACAGCGTTGGTAAGCTCGGTATTGGCATCGCCTGCAGCTTTCGCCGGAGTTGGCTTGGGCGTCTCGGCCGGTTTGGCCGGTGCCACGACGGCTGCCGGCGATGGAGCGGCAGCCGGGGCGGTAGCCGCGGGCGTCGATATCGGTTTGGGTGCTTCAGCGAGCTTGACGGGTTCGACCGGACGCGCATCGGCGATCGGTTTGGTAGCCTTGCCGGGACGGCTCGCGGTGCTCATCAGGTCACGAATCAAAGCCAGCTTGTTCTGCGCGCTGGAGTTCGATGAATCGATCTGCAGAGCCTTGTCATAGGCCTGGCTGGCGAGCCGCGCGTAAATGTCGCCAAGGTTCTCGTGGGCAGTAGCGTAGGACGGATGGGTGCGAATGGCCATTTCCAGCGCCTGCTTGGCCTTGTCATACTGCTTCTGCTGGGCGTAGATGACGGCGAGATTGTTGTAGGGTTCGGGCAGCTCCGGGTAGTCCTCGGTCAGCTTGGAGAACACCACAATGGCTTCGTTGGGCTTGTTCATCTCGGTCAGCACGATGCCCTTGAGAAAGCGCCCCTGAGCATCCTTGGGCTTGGCCGCAAGATACTTGTCGACCTGTTCCAGCGCCTGGGCATGCTGCCCCTGCTTGATTTGTTTGCTGATGTCCTGCAGGGCATCGGCATGCACCGTAGGCGCCAGCGCCAGAAGGGCGACGGAAACGGCTGATGCCAGCAGGCGTGAGGCATTGAGGCGGATTTTGGTCATGGTATATACTTCTCGTTGACGGTTGCCCGAAAATGAATTTAGTTACGGCCGCTGTGCTTGACGCCGATCAAGCTGGCGTTAGCCAGCTCTGGAAGCGCGTTTTCACGGGGACAAACCATACAGGATTCAACGCTGGATTCTAACAAGAAGGCCCCCCTCCCCACAACCTGACCGCGTTTGATCGATGAGCCGATAATGTCGGCCTTTCCTGCCCATTTTCCTGCTTACTCCGGCGTTTAGGCAATTCCCTTCCCCCATGCTGAAGATATACAACACCCTGGCCCGCGAAAAGCAGGCGTTCGTTCCGATTCAGCCCGGCCGTGTCAGCATGTACGTTTGCGGCATGACGGTATATGACTTTTGCCATCTGGGGCATGCCCGCGTAATGGTGGTGTTCGACCTGGTGGCGCGTTGGCTCAGGGCCAGCGGCTACGCTTTGACCTATGTGCGCAACATCACCGATATCGACGACAAGATCATCCGCCGCGCGCAGGAGAACGGCGAAACGATCCGGCAGTTGACCGACCGTTTCATTGCCGCGATGAATCAGGACGCGGCCGCGCTCGGCGTGCTGCGCCCGGACGCCGAGCCGCGCGCCACCGACTACGTGGCGCAGATGCTGGACATGATCGGCACCCTGGAACGGCAGGGCTATGCCTACGTTGCCGCGAGCGACGACGTCTGCTACTCGGTGCGCAAGTTCGACGGTTACGGCAAGCTTTCCGGCAAGTCGCTGGAAGACCTGCGCGCCGGCGAGCGCGTCGATGTCATGGCCGGCAAACACGATCCGCTGGACTTCGTGCTGTGGAAGCATGCACGTGATGATGAGCCCGCCGAAGTGAAGTGGGCTTCGCCCTGGGGGCCGGGTCGTCCCGGCTGGCACATCGAATGCTCGGCCATGGGCGCGGAACTGCTGGGCCGGCATTTCGACATTCACGGCGGCGGCCAGGACCTCCAGTTTCCCCACCACGAGAACGAGATCGCGCAATCCGAAGGCGCGCATCGCTGCCGGTTCGTCAACTACTGGATGCACAACGGTTTTGTGCGCGTCGATGACGAAAAGATGTCCAAGTCGCTGGGCAATTTCTTCACCATCCGCGAGGTGCTGAAAAAGTATGACGCCGAGGTGGTGCGCTTCTTCATCCTGCGCGCCCACTACCGCAGTCCGCTCAACTATTCCGACGTCCATCTCGACGATGCGCGGCAGGCGCTGACGCGGCTTTACACGGCTCTGAAAGGCGCCACCGGTGAGGCGACGGTGGACTGGAGCGAAGCCCACGCCGTGCGCTTCAAGGCCGCACTGGACGACGATTTCGGCACGCCCGAAGCGATGGCGGTGTTGTTCGATCTGGCGACGCTGGTTAATCGCGGCGAAACGGCCCTGGCAGGGCAACTCAAGGGGCTGGGCGGCGTGCTCGGCCTGCTGCAGCGCGACCCGCGGATATTTCTGCAGGCGGCGCCGGTCGGCGGCTTGAGCAATGAGGAGATCGAAGCAAGAGTCGGCGCTCGCGGCACGGCGAAGAAGGCGAGGAATTTTGCCGAGTCGGATCGCATTCGCGACGAGCTGAAGTCAGCCGGCATAGTTCTGGAAGACGGGCCGCAGGGGACGACCTGGCGCAGGGCGTGATGCATCGCGGGCTTAGGCAGCCCTTTTCTGCTGACCTTGCGAAGCAAGAACCTCATGATTGAGGGGTGTGCCGGTTTATTGGCACACCCCTCAATCATGAGGTTGTAGCTCCCTCTCTCACCCCGGATAGCTACAATGAATGCCTGAAGCCGCTTCTTCTGCCAGAGCGTTGTAGCTCCCTCTCTCACCCCGGATAGCTACAATGTTACCCGGTCGAGCGGGCTGACAACGCCGCGTTGTAGCTCCCTCTCTCACCCCGGATAGCTACAATGCTATCGCCTTGCGCCCCATCTTGACCGGGAGTTGTAGCTCCCTCTCTCACCCCGGATAGCTACAATGCATATCGTCCCAATGTGGGACAGCAAGAACGTTGTAGCTCCCTCTCTCACCCCGGATAGCTACAATGGCGATCAGCCTGCGACCAAGGCTCTCCATGGTTGTAGCTCCCTCTCTCACCCCGGATAGCTACAATGGCGAAGTTGTGTGCGGCGTGACCGGTGCGGGTTGTAGCTCCCTCTCTCACCCCGGATAGCTACAATGATCCGAGATCGGCGCGCAGATGGGTAAGTCGTTGTAGCTCCCTCTCTCACCCCGGATAGCTACAATGCGGCGCCTTTGCCAGTATCGATGCCGTAGTGTTGTAGCTCCCTCTCTCACCCCGGATAGCTACAATTACCGGGCAGACCATCTGACAGTTGTAGCTCCCTCTCTCACCCCGGATAGCTACAATGAAAATGCAGCCGCGCCCGGCCATCAATGGCGTTGTAGCTCCCTCTCTCACCCCGGATAGCTACAATGGCCAGTGGGGCGACTTCCAGCGCACGCCGGGTTGTAGCTCCCTCTCTCACCCCGGATAGCTACAATGGCAACTACCGGCCGCCAGCTTGCAAAGTTAGTTGTAGCTCCCTCTCTCACCCCGGATAGCTACAATGCCCAAACCACAGCGAAGCAGCAGGGCGCACGTTGTAGCTCCCTCTCTCACCCCGGATAGCTACAATGTCCTTGATGCGCAGGCGCAGCCCTTCCATGGTTGT
>JAPLQZ010000081.1:0-1015 GCA_026399415.1 Rhodocyclales bacterium
GTCATCTTCCTGGTCTACAACGACCACGCCAATGCCTTCAGCCTGGAGATGATCCCGACCTTCGCCATCGGCTGCGCGGCGGAATTCGCCATTGCCGACGAGGGCTGGGGGCCGCGCCCCGTGCCGGTGGTCAAGGGACACCCGGAGCTCGCCGCGCACGTCGCGCAATCGGTGATCCAGGATGACTTCGACCTGACCATCGTCAATCGCATGCCGGTGGACCACGGCCTGACCGTGCCTCTCTCCTTGATGTGCGGCCAGCCGCAAGCCTGGCCGTGCCCGGTGATTCCTTTCGCGGTGAACGTGGTGCAGTACCCGGTGCCTTCGGGCCGGCGCTGCTTCAACCTCGGCCGCGCCATTCGCAAGGCCGTTGCCTCCTTCGACGCGCCCCTGAACGTACAAATCTGGGGCACCGGCGGCATGAGCCACCAGTTGCAGGGGCCGCGCGCCGGCCTGATCAACCGCGAATTCGACAATGCATTCCTCGGCCAGTTGATCGCCGATCCAGCAACGCTGGCGCAAAAGCCGCACATCGACTACGTGCGCGAAGCCGGCTCGGAGGGCATCGAGCTCGTGATGTGGCTGATCGCGCGCGGCGCCATGAGTGACAATCTTCCGCGCGTGGCGCACCGCTTCTACCATGTGCCGGCGAGCAACACCGCCGTTGGCCATCTGATATTGGAGAACACATGAGCAAGACAATCAGGGTCGCGCTGGCTGGCGCCGGCGCTTTCGGCATCAAACATCTCGATGCGATCAAGCTGATCGACGGAGTCGAAGTCGTCTCGCTGATCAGCCGCGATCTGGAAAAGACCCGCGAAACGGCCGACAAATATGGCATCGGCCACGTCAGCACCGACCTCGCCGACAGCCTCGCGTTGAAGGAAGTCGACGCCGTGATCCTGTGCACGCCGACGCAGATGCACTCGGCACAGGCCGTCGCGTGCATGAACGCCGGCAAGCACGTGCAGGTCGAGATCCCGCTGGCCGACAGCCTCGCCGGCGCCGAGGCGGT
>JAPLQZ010000081.1:1058-8002 GCA_026399415.1 Rhodocyclales bacterium
CATGTGCGGCCACACGCGCCGCTTCAACCCCAGCCACCAGTGGCTGCACAACAAAATCACCGGCGGCGAATTCAACATCCAGCAACTGGACGTGCAGACTTACTTTTTCCGCCGCAGCAACATGAATGCGCTGGGCCAGGCACGCAGCTGGACCGACCACCTGCTGTGGCACCACGCCGCGCACACGGTCGATCTCTTTGCCTGGCAATGTGGAGCCGCACCCGGCGCGGCTGGCGGCGGCACCATAGTCGCCGCCAACGCGCTGCAGGGGCCGATCCATCCGGGACTAGGCATCGCCATGGACATGTCGATCCAGTTGAAGAGCAGCACCGGCGCGATCTGCACGCTGTCGCTCTCGTTCAACAACGACGGCCCGCTCGGCACCTTCTTCCGCTACATCGGCGACAGCGGCACCTACCTCGCGCGCTATGACGACCTGATCGACGGCAAGGACAACAAGATCGACGTGACCAAAGTCGACGTCTCGATGAACGGCATCGAGCTGCAGGACCGCGAATTCTTCGCCGCGATCCGCGAAGGCCGCGAGCCGAATGCCAGTGTGGCCCAGGTGCTGCCCTGCTACCGCATCTTGCACAAACTCGAGCAGCAGTTAAGTCAGAGCGCCTGAAATGCAGCAGCGCCGCCTTGGCCCCTTCAGCGTCTCGGTCCTCGGGCTGGGATGCATGAACCTCAGCCACGCCTACGGCACGCCGCCCGCGCCCGAGGCGGCGGAGGCGATGCTGTTGCAGGCGGTCGAGCGCGGCATCACCTTTTTCGACACCGCCGCGCTTTACGGCTTCGGCGCCAACGAGACGCTGCTCGGCCGCGTGCTCAAGCCGCATCGGCAGAACATCCTGCTCGCCAGCAAGGGCGGCATGGCCGGCGTCTCGGGCCGCCGCGTCATCGACGGCCGGCCGGAAGCCCTGAAGCGCAACTGCGAGGAAAGCCTGCGGCGTCTGGAGACCGATGTCATCGACCTCTACTACCTGCACCGCTGGGACAAGCAGGTGCCGATCGAAGACAGCATCGGCGCGCTGGCCGATCTGGTGCGTGCGGGCAAGGTGAGGGCCATCGGCCTGTCCGAAGTGTCGGCGCTGACGCTACGGCGCGCCGATGCCGTGCACCCGATTGCGGCGCTGCAGACGGAATACTCGCTGTGGACCCGCAATCCGGAGATCGCCGTGCTGGAGACCTGCCGCGAACTGGGCGTGGCCTTCGTCGCTTTCAGCCCGCTGGCCCGCGCCTTCCTCACCGGCACGCTGCACGATCCGGAGGCGGAACTCGAGACGAAGGACATCCGCCGCCAGATGCCGCGCTTCGAGCCGGCCAACTACGCCAGGAACCTCGGTCTGCTGGCGGAGTACCGGTGCATCGCCACCGAAGTCGGCTGCATGCCGGCCCAACTGGCGCTGGCCTGGCTGCTGGCGAAGGGCGAACACATCATTCCGATCTTTGGCACCCGGCAGCCGGCGCACCTTGACGAGAACGTCGGGGGCGCCGCCGTGACGCTCGATCGCAGCATTGTCGAGCGGCTCGACGCGCTGATCAACCAGCAGACAGTAACGGGGCTGCGCTACAACGCAGCCACACAACAGGAAATCGACACCGAAACATTCCCGATCGCAGCCCAGGAGGCAGGACATGAATAACGGCAAGCAGAAGCGCGTGATACCCGGCACCACGATGTTCGACGGCGACCAGGCGCGCAAGGGCTATGCGCTCAACAAGATGTGCTTTTCCTTCAACTCGGCCGGGAACCGCGCCGAGTTCCTCAAGGACAAGGAGGCCTATTGCGACAAGTACGGCCTCAACGCGCAGCAGAAGAAGGCCGTGCTGAGCCTGCAGGTGCTGGACATGCTCGCGGCCGGCGGCAACGCGTATTACCTGGCCAAGCTGGGCGGCATCTTCGGCCTCGACATGCAGGACATCGGCGCGCAGCAGACCGGCATGACCAAGGAAGCCTTCAAGGCCAAACTCATCGCGGCGGGTAAATAGTCATGGCCAAAATCATCGGCGGCATCAGCGTCACCCACGTGCCCTACATCGGGCGTGCGATTGCCCACAACCTGCAGCAGGATCCCTACTGGAAGCCATTCTTCGACGGTTTCCCGCCCGTCCACCAATGGCTGGCGAAGGTCAAGCCCGATGTCGCCGTGGTCATCTACAACGATCACGGGCTGAACTTCTTCCTCGACAAGATGCCGACCTTCGCCGTCGGCGCGGCACCCGAGTACCACAACGCCGACGAGGGCTGGGGCATCCCGACCCTGCCACCCTACCGCGGCGAGCTGGACCTTTCCTGGCACATGATCGACTCGCTGGTCGAGGAGGAATTCGACATCGTCACCTGCCAGGAGATGCTGGTCGACCACGCCTTCACGCTGCCGCTGGAACTGCTGTGGCCGAAGCAGAAAAGCTGTCCGCTGCGCACCGTGCCGGTCTGCATCAACACCGTGCAGTTCCCGCTGCCGAAGCCGGCGCGCTGCTTCAAGTTCGGCCAGGCCATCGGCCGCGCCATCGAATCGTGGGACAGCGATGCGCGCGTCGTGGTGATCGGCACCGGCGGCCTCTCGCACCAACTCGACGGCCAGCGCGCCGGATTCATCAACAAGGAATTCGACCTGATGTTCATGGAGAAGCTGATCACCGATCCGCTGTGGGTGACGCGCTATTCGATAGCCGACCTGGTCGAGCTGACCGGCACTCAGGGCGTCGAGCTGCTGATGTGGCTGACCACGCGCGGGGCGCTGCCGGGCGAAGTCGCCAAGGTGCATTCCAACTACCACATCCCGATTTCCAACACGGCGTCCGGCCTGCTGGCCATGGAAACCGTTTGACAGAGAGAGCAGAAATGAGAGTACAAGTCGCCATCATCGGCGCCGGCCCCGCCGGACTGATACTCGGCCAGTTGCTGCACAAGGCCGGGATCGATGCCATCGTGCTCGAGGCGCAAACCCCCGACTACGTGCTGGGCCGCATCCGTGCCGGCGTGCTGGAGCAGGTCGCGGTCGACCTGCTCGACGAGGCCGGCGTCGGCGCTCGGATGCACGCCGAAGGCCTGCCGCACAACGGCTTCGACCTGCTGATCGGCGGCGTTCGCCACCGCATCGACCTGCATGGCCTCACCGGCGGCAAGCAGGTGATGGTGTACGGCCAGACCGAATTGACCAAAGATCTGATGGATGCGCGCGCCGCCGCCGGCCTGAGGACCGTCTACGAGGCGAAGGAAGTCGGCGTGCATGATTTCAACAGCGAGCGTCCGCTCGTGCGCTATGCCAAGGACGGCGTGCTGCACGAGATCGAATGCGATTTCATCGCCGGCTGCGACGGCTTCCACGGCGTCTGCCGCGCCAGCGTACCGCAGAACGCCATCACCCACTTCGAACGCGCCTACCCTGTCGGCTGGCTGGGGCTGCTCTCCGACACGCCGCCGGTGTCCGAGGAACTGATCTACGCCACGCACGAGCGCGGCTTCGCGCTATGCAGCATGCGTTCGCACACCCGTAGCCGCTACTACTTGCAGGTTCCGCTGACGGAGAAGGTCGAGGACTGGTCCGACGAGCGCTTCTGGGACGAACTGCGCCGCCGCCTCGATCCGCAGGCGGTTGCCGCGCTGGTCACCGGCCCCTCGATCGAGAAGAGCATTGCCCCGCTCAGGAGCTTCGTCGCCGAGCCGATGCGCTTCGGTCGCATGTTCCTCGCCGGCGATGCCGCCCACATCGTGCCGCCGACCGGTGCCAAGGGACTCAACCTGGCCGCCTCCGACGTGCGCTACCTGTCGCGTGCCTTCGTCGAGTTCTACGCCGGCAGCAGCGCCGGCATCGACCACTACTCCGCGCGCTGCCTGCGCCGCATCTGGAAAGCCGAGCGCTTCTCGTGGTGGATGACCATGCTGCTGCACCGCTTCCCCGATGCCAATGCCTTCGACCAGAAGGCGCTCGAAGCCGAACTCGACTACGTCGTGCATTCCCATGCCGGCAGGACGACGCTGGCGGAGAACTATGTGGGGTTGCCGTTCGAGGATTGAGCGGGCACAGCCGAAAAGGCTGGTCATAGACCGGGGAAGATCAAAGCTCGACCTGGGTGCCGAGTTCCACCACGCGATTGGTCGGCAGCTTGAAGAAGTCGGTCGCCGTACCCGCATTGCGGAACATCCACATGAACAGTACCTGCCGCCACAGAGTCATGGCCGGTACGCGATTGGGGACGATGGTTTCGCGACCAAGGAAGAAGGAGGTTTCCATCATCTCGACCGGCGCCATGCCATGCTGGCCGCATTGTTCGAGCGCCAGCGGAATGTTCGGGTCATCCTTGAAGCCGTAGCTCAGGATTACGCGATAGAAGCCCTCGCTGAGCGGTTCGACATGGAGGCGTTCGCGCTCGTCGACATGGGGAATGTCTTCCATGTTGACGTTGAGCAGGATCACCCGCTGGTGCAGCACCTTGTTGTGCAGCATGTTGTGCAGCATCGCCCGCGGCACGCCGTCGGGGCGCGTGGTCATGAAGATGCCGGTGCCTTCCACCCGATGCGGGCCGCCGTACTGCAGGCTGGAGAGGAAGGCGTCAAGTGGAATTGAATCCTGCTGGAGTCTTTCGTAGAGCAGGGTGCGGCCACGCTTCCAGGTCGCAAACAATATAAATATGCCGAGGCCCAGAGCCAGCGGAAACCAGCCGCCATCGAGTACCTTGACCAGATTGGCGGAGAAGAATGCGAAGTCGACCACAATGAACAAGGCCAGGAACAGACCCGCCTGCAGCCAGTTCCAGTTCCACAGGGCGCGTACCACGACAAAGGCGAGCAGGGTGTCGATCATCATGGTCAGGGTCACGGCGATGCCGTAAGCGGAGGCCAGATTCGACGATGACTTGAAGCCGAGCACCAGGATGATCACGGCCAGCAGCAGAAGCCAGTTGATGTTGGGGATGTAGATCTGCCCCTTTTCGCGCTCCGAGGTGAACTTGACCTGGACCCGCGGGCAGTAGCCGAGTTGCATGGCCTGGCTGGTAAGCGAGAATGCGCCCGAGATCACGGCTTGCGAGGCGATGACGGTGGCAGCTGTCGCCAGGCCGACCATGGGATAGAGCAGTTCATCCGGGACCAGCATGAAGAACGGATTTTTTACCGCCGCCGGGTTGTCAAGGATCAGTGCCCCTTGGCCGAGATAGTTCAGGTAGAGGCAGGGGAAGACATACACCAGCCAGGCCCACTTGATCGGGCGCCGCCCGAAATGACCCATGTCGGCGTACAACGCTTCGCCTCCGGTGATCGCCAGCACCACTGCACCCAGCGCGAGATAGGCGTGAGATCGGTTTTCCAGGAAGAAGTGCACGGCGTACCAGGGGTTGATGGCGGCGATGACTCCGGGGTGCTTGAGAATGTTCCATACGCCAAGCACGCCGAGCGTGCCGAACCAGAACAGCATGACGGGCCCGAACAAGGCGCCGACGCTGGCCGTGCCTTTCGGCTGAAACAGGAACAGGCCGCAAAGCACCAGCACTGTGATGGGCACGACGTAGGGCTTGAACATCGGCGTCGCGACTTCCAGACCTTCGACCGCGGATAGCACCGACATCGCGGGGGTGATCACGGCGTCGCCGTAGAACAGTCCGGCGCCGAATATGCCGAGTATCGACATCAACCACAACATGCCGGGTCCCGCGCCGCGGGTGCGCAGAGCAAGCGAAGTCAACGCCATGATGCCGCCCTCGCCGCGGTTATCGGCGCGGGTGATGAACATCACATACTTGAGCGTCACCGTGATGGTCAGCGCCCAGAAGATCAGCGAAAGAATCCCCAGCAGGTTGTCCGGGGATACCGCCACGGCATGAGGGCCGTTGAAGACTTCTCTCATGGTGTAAAGCGGGCTGGTACCGATATCACCGTAAACCACGCCCATCGCCGCTATGGAAACAGCGGCGAGGCGGGGTTTTGACGTGTTGCCGGCATTGTTGCTCTGCACCATCGAACAATTATAGGCGCATTGTGGGACGGTCAAGTTTGTCGGATAATGCGCGCCTCGCGCAGCATGAATTCGAATGCTGCGACATCCCGGGCCGGGGTGACGGAATCGGTAGACGTAGCGGTCTCAAACACCGCCGCCGCAAGGCGTGGGGATTCGACTTCCCCCCCCGGCACCAGCAGACACAGAGCGGCTTTCCAGACGGAAGGCCGTTTTTGTTTCTGCCCCATTCTGGCATTGCGGGACACCCTTGGGACACCCGGCCGGAAACCTCCCCAGCATTCGCCGCTCTCCGCTTTTGCGCGTTATGGCTGGGCCTTTCGCTGGTGTCATGGCGACCGCCGCATTTTCCCCGGCTGGTGCATCGGCTGCCACTTTTGGGGCTTTAATGTCCCAAGGATGTCCCGCGATGCGTGGCAATGTGGCTGTAAGCCCTGTCATTCATAAGTAGTATCGCCATCGGATGGCAGATTATAAATCCGCTGTTTCCATTTATCGCCCTTTGTTCTATGCTGTTATCACTTATTGAACGGGGGCAATCATGGCGACCATTGAGAAGCGAATTTCTGGCGACGGGAAAACCACCTACCGGGCGAAAGTCCGCTTGAAGGGCTTGCCTTCAGAGTCGGCAACCTTTACCCGGCTGACTGATGCCCGCGAATGGGCGGAGCGCCTACAGTCCGACATGAAAGCCGGCCGCTACTTCGGCGGTGCGAAGCTGCACACCTTCAAAGACCTGGCTGACGAATACGAAAAGGCATCCGGCGACCTGCTATCCATTGATGACCTCAAGCGTCACCTTGCTGCATGGCGGGATGAATTCGGCCGCGATCTGCTTTCGGAGATTACGCCAGAGCGGATTAAGCGCGCCCGCGAGAAGCTGCTAGCCGGCGAGACTCGATACATAGAACGTGCGACGGGCGATCCCAAGAAAGACGCGCAGCGCCAAAAAGGGAAGCGCACCGGCCCGACCGTGAATCGCTA
>JAPLQZ010000094.1 GCA_026399415.1 Rhodocyclales bacterium
GCGATTACGCAGGCGCCCGTCAGCGTGGCGATATCAACCACGCACTCCGGATCGAAGCGCTGAACATAGGTGAGCGCGTCACAAAGTATCAGCCGGCCCTCGGCATCGGTGTTGAGAATCTCGACCGTCTGGCCCGACATCGAGGTGATGACGTCACCCGGCTTGGTGGCCGCGCCACCCGGCATGTTTTCGGTGGATGGGATGATGCCGACGAGATTGAGCGGCAGTTTCATCAACGCAGCGGCCTTGAGTGTTCCCAATACGCTGGCAGCACCGCACATGTCATACTTCATTTCATCCATTTCCAGCCCCGGCTTGAGCGAAATGCCGCCAGAATCGAAGGTGATGCCCTTGCCGACCAATACCACCGGCTTTGCTCCGGCAATGCCTCCGGCATGGCGCAGGACGATGAATTTGGGCGGCTCGTGCGATCCACGGGCGACCGAAAGCAGGGTGTTCATGCCGAGCTTTTCCATATCGGCGCGCTCAAGAACGTCGACACCGAGGCCGTGCTTATTTGCGAGTTGCCTGGCCTGGTCGGCAAGATAGGTCGGCGTGCAGATGTTGCCCGGCAGATTGCCAAGATCCTTGGCCAGTTCCACTCCTGCGGCAATCGCCAGTCCTTCAGCCAGCGCTGCCTCAGCTGTCGCAAGTTCGTTGCGGCGGGTGACGCAGAATGTCAGCTTCCGCAGCGGGCGCCGTACTTCTTCCTTCTTCGACTTGAGGCGATCAAACCGGTAGAGCGTTTCCTGCACCACCAGCGCAGCCTGTCGAATCTTCCAGGCAACATCCCGCTTCTTCACCGGGAGTTCCGTCAGGTAGAGCGTGCCGTCGAAGCCACCGGTTTCATTGAGTTGTCGAACGGCCGTCGCCAACGCAGCGCGGTATTCCTTTTCGCGGAATTCCTTCTCCTTGCCAAGCCCTACCAGCAGGATGCGATCCGCCTCGACACCGGGCACGCCGTGCAGCAACAGGCTGGACCCGGCCTTGCCCTCCATGTCGCCACGACGCAGGATGTCGCTGAGAAACTGGTTTGCCGCCTTGTCGACGACCTCGGCGGGCGCAGAAAGCTTTCTCGGTTCGAAGACGCCGACCACAACGCAAGCGCTGCGTTGCTTTTCCGGGCTTCCACTTTTTATGCTAAATTCCAAAATGCTCTCCTTGGGGATTGCCGGAAATCGCTGAAATTGGTCTGTTTCAGGTGATTTCTGTGCGCACCTCGATTATTCCCCAAGTTTTCACTAAAAGTCAAAGCAGACACTCCCTTATACGATGATTTTTCAACGCGCCGCAATTCGGGAATTCACCCATACGGCGGCGGGGGTTTTTGTTGCGCTCTTCGCGATTCTGATGACCACCCAGCTGATTCGTCTGCTGGGCGACGCGGCAGGCGGAAGACTGGCCTCTGAAGCCGTCATCGCACTTCTCGGCTTTCGTGCCATCAGCTACCTGCCGGTACTGCTTTCCCTGACGCTGTTTGTGGCGATACTGATGACACTTTCGCGCTGGTATCGCGATTCCGAGATGGTGGTTTGGCTGGCATCAGGTATTCCGCTGACGGCCTGGATCAAGCCGGTGCTGAAGTTTGCCGGACCACCCGTGGTTGTGATTGCGATCCTTTCCTTGCTGCTGGCGCCCTGGGCAACGCAGAAGAGTGAGGCCTACCGTCAGAGCATGGATCAGCGCGATGATCTGGCGCGGGTGTCGCCTGGCGCGTTCAATGAGTCAAGTGCGGCGGACCGCGTGTTTTTTGTCGAAAGCATGGCGGGTGAGGAAGGAAAGGTGAAGAACGTCTTCATCAGTTCCATTCAGCAGGGGCGTCTGGGTGTGATGGCTACGGCGCAAGGCCACACCGAATCCATGCCCAATGGCGACCGCTTCCTTGTTCTTGATCGCGGCCGGCGCTATGAAGGTACGGCAGGCACGGCAGAGTACCGGGTGATGGAGTTTGATCGCTATGCTCTTCGCATTGAAACAAAAGAGGCCAGAGGGCTTGAGGAGTCGCCGCGCACCAAGCCTTTGTGGGAACTTGTGCGGGATCCGCAGCCAATTAATCTGGCCGAGTTGCTCTGGCGACTGGGGCTGCCGTTTGCCGCCCTGAATCTTGCTGTACTGGCCATACCGCTGTCTTTCGTCAATCCGCGCGCCGGACGTACCAATAACCTGGTTTTTGCACTGCTCACCTACATGATCTACAGCAATTTGCTCAGTGTCAGCCAGGCATGGGTTGCGCAAGGGAAATTGCGCTTCGAGATAGGTGTCTGGGCGGTACATGTCGGCATGTTCCTGCTTCTCATCGTGTTGTTCTATCACCGGCAGAATCCCCTTGCCTGGGGAAAAGTGCGATGGCGCTGAAGATTTATGAGCGCCATCTGGCGAGGGAGATCTATGCGTCGACAGCTCTGGTATTGACGGCATTTCTGATGCTGTTCGCCTTCTTTGATTTGATCCACGAGCTTGAGAGCATCGGCAAGGGCGGTTACCAGTTGCAGCACGCGTTGGGCTATGTGGTGCTGACTTTGCCCGGACGGCTTTATGAACTGTTTCCGATCGGCGTGCTGATCGGCACGCTCTATGCGCTTACGGTACTCGCTCGTCACTCAGAGATTACGGTACTGCGCGCCGCCGGGTTGTCCACTAGAGATCTGCTGGTCACACTGGCCAAGATCGGAATGGTCTTCGCCGGCCTGACGCTTCTTGTCGGTGAATTTGTTGCCCCGCCGGCAGAGCGGACAGCCCAGCAACTGAGGCTCAAGGCCATGGGCTCACTGGTGGCCCAGGAATTTCGTTCGGGTCTTTGGGTCAGGGATGAACGCTCGTTTGTGAATGTTCGCGAGGTTCTGCCCGATGCTTCCCTGCAAAACGTCCGCGTATTTGAATTCGATGAGCGATTCCAGTTGCGGTCGATCAGCCAGGCCGAGCGCGGACGCTATCTTGCTGATGGAACCTGGTCACTCGAGGGTGTGGTCCGCACCGTCTTTTTGGGCGAATCCGCGAGCGTGGAAAAGTACGGCCAACTGACGTGGAAATCGGCCCTGAACCCCGATCTGCTGGCGGTGCTGCTAGTGGTTCCGGAGCGCATGTCACTGGTCAACTTGTATCTCTATGTGCGCCACCTGAGTGGCAACCAGCAGAAGACCGGTCGCTACGACATTGCGATGTGGAAAAAGTTGTTCTATCCCTTGGCGGCACTGGTGATGATGGCGCTGGCGCTACCGTTTGCCTATATGCAGGACCGCATGGGGGCCGTCAGCATTCGGGTATTTGCCGGCATCATGCTGGGTATCGGTTTCCACATGCTGAACGGACTGTTTTCGAGTCTGGGCGCAATCAACAGTTGGCCACCGTTCTTTTCTGCAATAACACCGAGCGTGCTTTTCTTGATGACCGCCGCCGGAATGCTCTGGTGGGTCGAGCGACGCTGATCGACGCAAGTTGCTGCGTTTAGTCTCGCTTGAACACCAGCCGGGTACCGGCCAGTCGGTCATGAAGGAATTGGCGGTCTCGATCAAACAGCGCCCAGAACACTCCCGCACCCAGATAAATGATGCTGGGCCAGGCCAGAAGGTAACGAAGTGCCAGGCGCGCCAGAGAGGGTTGCGCACCGTTCAGGGTGGTCAGCCGGATCTTCCACGTCTGCATCGCCAGGGTCTGCCCGCCGTGATGCCATGACCAGATGAAGTAAGCACCGAGCACCACGAAAACGTGGCAGATTAACGCCCATCCTGGCAAAACGATGCTAAATCCCATGCCCAAGGCAAGTTGCGGCAGCATGAAGGTGACGGAAAGCACGCCCAGCAACAACAGGCTTTCGTAAGCCATGGCGGCAATGCGGCGACGCAAACTTGGCAGTTGAGCCATAGGAGCGGCCACGGCGGCTGGCATGGCTGCGATTCAGCGCGCCGTGGCTTGGTCGACTGGGGGCGGAATGTTGGGTGCGGCCGGCGGTTTGGGGGTGGCAACCGCCTGTTTCGAAGGCGCAGGGCGCGGCGTTGGCTTTTGGGTTGCCTCGGCTTTCAGCCGGCTTTTCTCGCTTTCTGGCAGTTCCTTGTACTCCTGCCACTTCAGCTTGACCGCTTCCTTCTGTTCAGGGGCGTCTTTTTGCAGTGCCTTGTACTTTTCCCTTGCACGCTTGCGCTCATCGGGTGTGAGCTTGGCCCAGGCGGTCATCCTGCGCTGCATGCGGGCCTGTTCTTCAGTGCTCAAAGATGGGTAACGCTTGACGATACCCAGCCACTTCTTTCGATGGAACCCATTCATCTTGTCCCACTCGGTAGAGAGCGGAGCAAGGACGCGCTTCTGCTCCGCGTTCAATTCAGCCCAGGATGGCTGCGACAGCGGAGGGAGGATGACTGCGTGGCCGAGTGGAGCGGCCAGCCAAAGCGCTACTGCGAGGATAAGTCCGAAGTGCGCTCGAGCCATGCGTGGAAGCCTCGATCAAGATAAGCGGAAGGGGGCAAGTCCCCAGCAAGGAGGGCGCTGTCGATTTCCTCGTATTCCTGAGTCTGTTCAAAGGCATTCCAGTAGTAGGTACCCATGGCGCCGACACTCAGGGCCATGACGGCGAGCAGGTTGCGAGCATTGGAAAAAAATGCAAGTTCCAGCGTATGCCCGATTCCGGCCATGCGCAGACCACTCACCGGCACTCGCTGGAGATTCAAGGCGGCTTGACGGGCCTGGTGGAGGCGCCCGGCTACTTTCCGATCAAGGGTATCCACACCCTGATTGAGAATCTGCCTTGCTTTGTAGCCGAATTCAGTATCGTCTTTCATAGCTCTATGCCCTTCGCTCTAAGTGCTGCGGCCAGCGTATGGGTGGCACGCGAACAGTGCGTCTTCACGCTGCCCTCCGAACAACCCATCGCAACCGCCGTTTCGGCAATATCCATTTCCTCCCAATAACGCATAAGGAAGGCTTCGCGTTGACGTGGCGGCAGCTTCTCGATCTCTTTTTCAATAACACCAAGGAGTTGCGATCGCTCCAGTTGCCGGTGCGGTGTCGCCAAACCTTCTGACTCGCTCTGCGCCGCAAAAGTTTCAAGCGGATCAGCATCTTCATCATCGTTGGGAGAAAGGGACGACAGCAGGGTTGTCCACATGGATCGGACCTTGGATCGCCGGTAGCTGTCCCGGATGGCGTTTTGCAGGATTCTCTGGAACAGCATCGGCCATTCGGCAAGCGGACGGTCACCGTATTTCTCCGCGAGTCTCATCATCGCGTCCTGGACGATGTCCAGCGCGGTCTCCTCGTTGCGAATGGCGAACATGGCCTGCTTGAAGGCGCGCCGCTCTATGCTGGCAAGGAAATTTGAAAGTTCGGTTCGGGAACTCAGGGGTAGCTCCTGCCGGCGTTCACCAGTCTTTTTGCACGAAGGACAGACTATATCCGCAAGGGACACCGTCTCCGGTGGGAGCACCGGAGACATAAATCTTGACCATTCGCGGACGAGTCAGTAAGGTTATACGTTTCACTCGAAAAGTGTAACAGGTGTAATCAATGCAGCTAACTGGCGCAGAAATTGTAATGAGGTGCTTGCATGAGGAAAAGGTCGAGTACGTATTCGGCTATCCCGGCGGCTCGGTTCTCTATATCTACGACGAACTCTTCAAACAGGACAAATTCAAGCATGTTCTGGTTCGTCATGAGCAGGCGGCCGTCCATGCGGCGGACGCCTATTCGAGATCTTCCAACAAGATAGGCGTCTGCCTGGTTACCTCGGGGCCTGGCGTCACCAATGCCGTGACCGGGATCGCCACGGCACACATGGACTCCGTTCCGATCGTGATCATCAGTGGGCAAGTACCTACCGCCTACATCGGGCAGGATGCCTTTCAGGAATGCGACACGGTGGGGATTACCCGGCCCTGCGTCAAGCACAATTTCCTGGTCAAGGATGTCAAGGATCTGGCGATAACGCTGAAGAAGGCTTTCTACATCGCCAGGACCGGCCGCCCCGGCCCGGTCCTGGTTGATATCCCGAAAGACATCACCAACCAGAAGTGCGAGTTCGAATATCCCAAGACGGTCACCATGCGTTCCTATAATCCGGTGGTCAAGGGGCACAGCGGACAGATCAAGAAGGCGGTGCAGATGCTGCTGGAGGCCAAGCGGCCGATGATTTATGCCGGTGGCGGAGTAATCCTCTCCGATGCCGCCGAAAGGCTGACAAAGCTTGCCCGCAGCCTGGGATATCCGGTGACCAATACCTTGATGGGCCTGGGAGGTTATCCGGCGACCGACAAGCAATCTCTTGGCATGCTGGGCATGCACGGCACCTACGAGGCCAACATGGCCATGCAGAATTGTGACGTTCTGATCGCCGTGGGTGCGCGGTTCGATGATCGCGTGATTGGCAATCCAAAGCATTTTGCCGAGGTGTCGCGCAAGATCATTCACATTGACGTAGACCCGTCCTCGATTTCCAAGCGAGTCAAGGTCGATGTTCCCATTGTCGGCAATCTGCCGGATGTGCTTGACGAACTGCAGAAGGTCCTCGAAGCGTCGGCGGGCGTACCGGATCCGAAAGCACTGGCGGCCTGGTGGAAGCAGATCGATGAATGGCGTGGCAAGAAATCGCTCAAGTACAAGCAGGGCAAGGAAATCATCATGCCTCAGTATGTCATTGAGAAACTCTACGAGGTCACCGGCGGCGATGCCTTCATCACTTCCGACGTTGGTCAGCATCAGATGTGGGCAGCGCAATACTACAAATTCGACAAACCCCGGCGCTGGATCAACTCGGGTGGCCTGGGTACCATGGGTGTCGGTTTGCCTTATGCGATGGGCGTACGTTTCGCCAATCCGAAGGCGACGGTGGCGTGCGTGACGGGTGAGGGCTCGATTCAGATGAATATTCAGGAGCTATCGACGGCCAAACAGTTTCGTCTGCCGATCAAGATCATCAATCTCAACAACCGCTATCTGGGCATGGTGCGTCAATGGCAGCAGATGTTCCACGGCAACCGTTACGCCGAATCCTATTGGGACGCTTTGCCCGATTTTGTCAAGCTGGCGGAGGCCTATGGGCACGTCGGCATGAAAATCGAGCGTCCCGCCGATGTTGAGCCGGCATTGCGCGAAGCCTTCAGTACCAAGCACAAGAACGACCTCGTTTTCATGGATTTCATCACTGATCAGACAGCAAACGTGTATCCAATGATCGCAGCCGGCAAGGGGTTGTCGGAAATGATTCTGGCTGAGGAACTGTAAGCATGCGACACATCATTTCCATTCTTATCGAAAACGAGGCCGGCGCACTTTCCCGTGTCTCCGGTCTGTTCTCTGCACGCGCTTTCAACATCGAGTCGCTGACGGTGGCGCCGACGGAAGACGCTTCGCTTTCCCGCATGACCATTGTCAGCACGGGTTCGGACGACGTTATCGAACAGATCACCAAACAGCTCAACAAGCTGATAGACGTCGTCAAGGTGGTGGATCTGTCCGAGGCCGCGCATATAGAGCGCGAACTGATGCTGGTCAAAGTTCGCGCCGCCGGCAAGGATCGTGAAGAGATGAAGCGCATTGCCGATATTTTTCGCGGCCGCATCATCGATGTCACCGATTCGACCTATGTTATCGAACTGACCGGCAACGGCTCCAAGCTGGACGCCTTCCTCGAAGCCATTGACCGCACACTGATCCTCGAAACCGTTCGCACCGGCGTGTCCGGGATCGGGCGCGGCGATCGAATTCTCAAAGTCTGAACTCTGAAACTACAGAAAACTAAGGAAAACGAATGAAAGTCTATTACGACAAGGATGCGGACCTGTCCCTCATCATGGGCAGGAAGGTCACTATCGTCGGTTACGGCTCGCAGGGCCATGCTCATGCACAGAACCTTCAGGATTCCGGCGTCAAGGTCACGGTCGGTTTGCGCAAGGGAGGCGCATCCTGGGGCAAGGCCAAGAAGGCCGGTCTCAAGGTCGAGGAAGTGGCCAAGTCGGTGAAGGATGCCGATGTTGTGATGATGTTGTTGCCCGACGAGACCATTCCCGCGGTTTATTACGGCGATGTCGAGGCCAACATGAAGAAGGGGGCTGCACTGGCCTTCGCTCACGGTTTCAATGTTCATTACAACCAGGTGATTCCCCGCGCCGACGTGGACGTCATAATGATCGCGCCGAAGGGCCCGGGCCACACGGTGCGTTCCGAGTATTTGCGTGGCGGCGGCGTGCCTTCACTGATCGCCGTTCATCAGGACAAGTCAGGCAAGGCCAAGGATATCGCTTTGTCCTACGCCGCCGCCAACGGCGGCACCAAGGGCGGCGTGATCGAGACCAACTTCCGCGAGGAAACCGAGACCGACTTGTTTGGCGAGCAGGCGGTGCTTTGCGGCGGGCTGGTTGAATTGATCAAGGCCGGCTACGAGACGCTGACCGAAGCGGGCTACGCCCCGGAAATGGCATATTTCGAGTGCCTGCACGAGGTCAAGCTGATCGTCGATCTGATATTCGAAGGCGGCATTGCCAACATGAACTACTCCATCTCCAACAATGCCGAGTATGGCGAGTACGTGACCGGCCCCAAGGTGATCGGTGCTGAATCGCGTGCGGCCATGAAGGAAGCCTTGAAGGCGATTCAGGGCGGTGAGTATGCCAAGAGGTTCATCCTCGAAGGCCGCACCAACTATCCGGAAATGACTGCCCGCCGGCGCTTGACGGCTGAGCACCCGATCGAACAGGTCGGCGAGCAGTTGCGGGCGATGATGCCGTGGATCAAGAAGAACAAACTGGTGGATCAGACCAAAAACTGATTCCAGTACCGGGTTTATGGGGGCGCCGCATCGCAGCGCCCTCTGTTGCATCTGGTTTCGTCTTTATCCGGGAGTGTCGTAACGGTTTCGATATTCAAGGCGACAACGACAGCGGTCGCTGGTCTTTCCTGAGCAGTTAGAATAGGACTCGTCTTCCACTTTTCCCGGACCATGCCGCCCATCCTACCTCGCAAGGCGTTGATGAATCCTGAACTGCGTCGGCGCGGCATTTATGTGCTGCCCAACCTGCTGACGACGGCGGGTCTGTTCGCCGGTTTTTACGCCATTGTCCAGGCCATGACCGGACGCTTCGAACATGCGGCGGTGGCTATTTTCATCGCCATGGTCTTCGATGGCCTCGATGGCCGTGTGGCCCGCATGACCCGAACCCAAAGCGCTTTCGGCGCTGAATACGATTCGCTGTGTGACATGGTTTCGTTTGGTGCCGCTCCGGCATTGATTGCGTTCGAGTGGGCGATGAAGGGCATGGGCAAGTGGGGCTGGATCGCTGCTTTTGTCTATTGCGCTGGCGCTGCGCTGCGTCTGGCCCGATTCAACACCAATATTGGCGTGGTGGACAAACACTATTTTCAGGGGCTGCCGAGTCCGGCTGCGGCAGCGCTGGTGGCAGGCTTCGTCTGGATCATCAATGACCTCAATATTCCCGGAGAAGAGGTGCGCTGGTACGCCTTCGCTCTGACGCTCTTTGCCGGTATCACCATGGTCAGTACTCTGCGCTACTGGAGCGGCAAGGACATCAACCTGCGGCGCAGTGTGCCTTTCATGGTGCTTCCCGCCATCGTCCTTGGCTATGTGCTGGTGTCGTCGTATCCGCCCGGCGTTCTGTTCGCGCTGTTTCTTGCCTATGCTCTGTCGGGCTATGTCATGGCGGCATGGAGTTGGCGCGGCAGGCGCAAATCTGTTGCGCGGCCAGAGTAAAGTCTTTATAGTGACATTCATGTTTGCGACATTCATCGTTTCCGCACTATTTCTTGCCCTCTCAGGCGCGCTGATTGCGCGTCTGCCGCTGCGCGCGAAGCTGCTTCCGCTGCTGCGCCGCGCGCGCTAAATACACCCCCCCCCACAATCCGGTTGTTCATAGTGCCCGCCCCGCGAGGCGCGGTGAGCCGTCTTTTCGTTTTTAGTTACAGCCGCTGTACTTAACGCCGATGAAGCCGGCATTAGCTTCCACTGAAACTTCGTTTTGCCAGGAGATAACAATGTCCAAGGAACATTTGATCATTTTCGATACGACCTTGCGCGACGGCGAACAGAGCCCCGGCGCCTCCATGAGCAAGGAGGAAAAGCTGCGGATTGCCCGTCAGCTTGAACGTATGCGCGTGGATGTGATCGAAGCGGGCTTTCCGGCTGCGTCCAACGGCGATTTTGAGGCGGTGAAGGCTATCGCGAAGGCGATCAAGGATTCCACGGTCTGCGGCCTGGCGCGCACCAGCGAGGCCGATGTACGACGCGCCGGCGAGGCGATCAGGCCGGCCAGATCCGGCCGCATCCACACCTTCATCGCGACCAGCCCCATCCACATGGAAAAGAAACTGCGCATGACGCCGGATCAGGTGGTCGAAGCGGCGATTGCCGCCGTCAAGCTCGCGCGCCAGTACACCGACAATGTCGAGTTTTCCGCCGAAGATGCCGTCCGTTCCGACTTCGATTTTCTATGCAGAGTCTTCGATGCCGTGATCAAGGCGGGCGCCACCACCATCAATGTCCCCGACACGGTCGGCTACAGCCTTCCTGAGGTCTGGGGCGAGCGTATGCGCCGTTTGATCGAGAGCGTCGCTGGCGCCGACAAGGTGATCTGGTCGACTCATTGCCACAACGACCTTGGCCTCGCCGTCGCCAACTCGCTGTCTGCCGTGCTGGCCGGGGCGCGTCAGGTCGAGTGCACCATCAACGGTCTCGGCGAGCGCGCCGGAAATGCTTCTCTGGAAGAGGTGGTGATGGCCGTGCGCACCCGCGGTGATCTGTTCAGCTGTGACACGCGCATCGATGCCACGCAGATCGTGCCGGCGTCGAAGCTGGTGTCGCAAATCACCGGTTACACGGTTCAGCCGAACAAGGCGGTGGTCGGCGCCAACGCGTTTTCCCATGAGTCCGGTATCCATCAGGATGGCGTGTTGAAGCACCGCGAGACCTACGAAATCATGCGTGCCGAAGATGTGGGCTGGGCCACCAACCGGCTGACTCTGGGCAAACTCTCGGGCCGTAGCGCGTTCAAGACACGACTGACGGAACTCGGCATCGAATTGCCGAGCGAAGAGGCGCTCAACGTGGCGTTCGGGCACTTCAAGGAACTTGCCGACAAGAAGCGAGAAATTTTTGACGAAGACATCTTCGCCCTCATCGGCGACGAAGTGGTGGCGCCTGAAAATGAGCACTACCGACTGGTCTCGTCGATGTTCCACTCGGAAACCGGCGAGGCGCCGCTGGCGCGGCTGACGCTTTCTGCGGGAGGCGTGGAACAGCACGCCGAATCGAGCGGCAGCGGCCCGGTCGACGCCACCTTCAAGGCGATTGAGAACGTCGCCGCGAGCGGCTCGGAACTGTTGCTCTATTCGGTAAATGCCATCACTACCGGCACCGACGCGCAGGGCGAGGTGACAGTTCGTTTGTCGAAAGACGGCCGGATCGTGAATGGTCAGGGAGCGGATACGGATATCGTGGTCGCGTCGGCCAAGGCCTATCTCAACGCGCTCAACAAGCTGTGCTCCGGACAGGAAAAGCTCAATCCGCAGGCTTGACCGCCCTGGAGGGAGCAGAGATACGGGCGTGGCCGAGGCACCCGGCGAACAGCAGCAACGCCAGAAAGGTCTCGGCCATTGCCAAGGTCCGGCTCGTGCCCTGGTCGGAGACCGCGCGTGTCAGACCTTCAGCGACGTAGGCCAATGCCAGCATCGACGTCCATTGGTGGGTATAGCGCTTGCCGCGCAGGATGCCGAACAGTGGCAGCAATAGCGGCAGGGATTTCAGCACCAGCATCGAACCTCCGGGACGCAACGGCGCCAGCCAGAGTTCCCAGGCAAGGCAGAGCGCCAGCAAGGCGACAAGGCTGCTGGATGCCAGGCGGTTGAACCAGGGATTCACGAAGCGAGCTTCTTCGCGGTCTCGGCCAGACGGCGGCCGAGAGCGACGGCGAGCAGCTTTTCATGTTTGCTGGCCGCCGTGTTGCCATCACTGCCGCTGACGTGGCTCGCGCCGTAAGGCGTGCCGCCCTCGCGCGTCGCCGACAGCGCTGCCTCGGTGTAGGGAATTCCCAGGATCATCATCCCGTGGTGCAGGAGCGGCAGCATCATCGAGAGCAAGGTTGACTCCTGGCCGCCATGCATGGTTGTTGTGGACGTAAACACCACCGCCGGCTTGCCCACCAGTGCGCCTTCAAGCCATAGGCTGCCGGTCGAGTCGAGAAAGTACTTCAGTGGCGCCGCCATGTTGCCGAAACGGGTCGGACTTCCCAGCGCGAGACCGATGCATTCTTCCAGATCGCGGGCTTCGACATAGGGCGCTCCCTCGTCGGGGATGACTGCTTCCGTGGCTTCGCAGACTGCCGATATCCTGGGTACGGTGCGCAGGCGCGCCGTGATGCCGGGCGTCTGTTCGATTCCGCGGGCGATGTGGCGCGCCAGTTCGCGTACCGAACCGTGCAGGCTATAGTAAAGAACAAGAATTTCTTGAGTTTCGCTCGCCTTCTTCATCTTCAGGCCTCCAGTAGAATCCGATTATATGTGGCTCCTGGCACCGTTTCGGCTGATCGTGCGCACGGCACGCCGGTTTCATGGCGAGCATTGCGTACAGACAGCCGCCGCGCTTTCGTTTGCCACCTTGATTGGCCTGGTGCCGATGATTGCAGCGGCATTTGCGCTGATTTCGCTTTTTCCCGTTGGCGCCGGTCTTGGTTTGGCACTGGAGAAGTTCCTCCTTGCCAATCTGCTGCCCGACAAGGCCGGCGTCATCATTGCAAAATACATCGGCCAGTTTGCGTCCCGTGCCGGACGGGTGACCTTTTTTGGCATAGCGGTGCTTGCGGCGACGGCTTTGATACAGATGCTGACCATCGAGCGGGCTTTCAACCATATATGGCGGGTCAAATCCAGCCGGCCGTTGCTGCGTCGCCTCGCCATGCATAGCCTCGCGCTGCTGCTAGGACCGCTGGTATTTGGTGCCAGTCTTGCAGCGATTTCGTACGTTGCCGGCGTATCGCTTGGCTTCGTCGATGAGTCGTACTGGGTGAGTACTTTCGTGATCCGGGGTTTGTTGCCTTTCGCGTTCATGACCGCCTTTTTCGGGCTGCTCTATTGGGCGGTACCGAACAAGCCGGTGAAAGCTTGGCATGCGGCTTTTGGCGGAGCGGTTGCGGCATTGGGTTTTGACGGCCTGCAGAAGCTATTCACGTTTTATATCGCCGCCGGATTCACCGTGAACGCAGTGGTCTATGGCGCCTTCTCCGTAATTCCGGTATTTCTGGTTTGGCTCTACACATCATGGAGCGTGATTCTGGTCGGCGCACTACTGGTCGCCGAGTTGCCCCAATCCGCTCGTGCCTAACGTGCCGTGGCGTTGCGAATGAATTCGAAGACTTCGACACTGGATGTTTCGATGAGACTCCGGTGCGGCATGCATTCGACGATCTGCAAACGGGCGTCCTGCTCCTGCAACAATGTAAATGGACGGGCGTTGTAGTCGCCCCGCACGGCCAGAATCGCTTCAGTGCGGTTGAGCCCCGGCAGGGCTGGCAGCAGCAGCGCAGGTATCGGCGGCTCAGGCTTGCTGGTGGTCACGGCCTGTATCCGTATCGGTTGTGCCGACGGTGCCAGTACTTCCAGCCCCATTTCGATATGGCTGCTGCCATTGCTGCGAGCCCAGCGCACAAGGCAGATCTGCCAGGCAGCGCCGGCGCCGGTGCGCAAACCTACCGCGCAACCGGGCACGATGCCGGTGACCTTGCCGACGATATGCACGATGGCATAGCCCAAAGGGCTTTCGTTGTGAAGCGTCCAATCGCTGTAGGTCAGATCGCAGTCGCCGGATTCAGGCTCCTGTGCTGAGCCGCTCTCCAGAGCTGTCCACAAGGTACTCAGTTGCGTACAGACCTCTACGGGCAGGCTTTGCGGACGGCGATTGAAACTCCGCCGTCGCGGCGCGGCCCAGCATTGGCGTGCCCGTTCCAGGGCGTTGCGGTAGTCCGCGCCAGCGGCTTGAAGCGGCAGACCGAGTGACAAGGGTGGCACGCCGTCGTTCAACTGGTCGAGATGCCGGGCAGCCAGATCGGCAAGTTCGCCAAACCGAAAATAGAGGCATAGTCCGCCTTCCGGCTGGAGGCGCGCGAGAGTTACCGGCAGTTGGTCAAGATTGGCATCGAGCCAGAACCAGTCTCCCGCCGCCTCGGGGCAAATCATGTCAATTTGGATGACAGCAGCACGAGCCTCGAGATAGTCGGCAAGGAAAGCAATCTCGCGCGGCGCGAGCCCCTCCGGCTGTGCTGCAGTGAGCGCCAGCATCGCCTTGAAGCGGGCATCGATAGCGCTGATTTCGGCGGGCAGGGTTGCTGTCGGGTCGACCGACTCGTGGGCGCGATGATAGAGCGCCTGGGCGTTGCGCCAGAAGTTGATTGGCGTGGGAGTCGCAATCAGCACGGTGGCGATGAGTTGTCGTGACAGGTTAACCATTCCTTGCAGGCAAATTTGCGCTGTGCTGCGATGGATGCGGGCCAATTCCTGCAGGTTTGCTTGCCCGGCCATCTTCAGCCAGGTTTCACCCAGTTCTGCACGCAGTCCGATCAAGTCCTGGGCAACCGTGCCAAGGTGAATTGGCAACGGCAGTTTGACGTCGAGCAATAGGGGGGTGAGCGCATCGTCGATACGTTCGGCGCGCTGCTGGAAAAGTCCGTCTATCTTCAGGCGATGCAGAACGGGAAGTCCCAGCGAACCAATCGCCGCAATGTGCTTGCGCAATGGCACCAGATCGAGCAGTGGATCGTCCTGCAACGGTTCGGCGAGCCAATCCAGTGCTTGCTTTAGCTGTATGGGCGGTGGCGGTGGGGTCTTCTTGCGGCGCATGATGAGCTTAACGGCCGGGAGCGAAATGTGATTCTAGTAGAATCCGGACGCCTTTTCTCTTGTTGCGATGCGAGGAATCCGAAATGACCAGCCTGCTTTCCGCCAAGCCGATTGATCCGCAGGATCGCTTGATCGTTGCACTCGATCTTCCGAATGCCGAGGCCGCGCGCGCCTTGGTGATTGAGTTGGGAGATGCGGTGGTTTTCTACAAGATCGGGCTGGAACTGTTCATGACCGGCGGCTATTTTGAACTGCTTCACTGGTTGGTGGGTGAGGGCAAGAAGGTGTTCGTAGACCTGAAGTTCTTCGATGTTCCCGAAACCGTGCGCTCCGCAGTGCGTGCCTTGGCGGGCAGTGGAGCCACATTTGCCACCATTCATGGCAATCAGGCCATTATGGAAGCGGCGGTGAAGGACAAGGGCAATCTGAAAATTCTGGCCGTCACGGTGCTGACCAGTCTTGATCGCGGCGATCTGGATGATCTCGGATTCTCCTGCGACGTGGAAAAGCTTGTACTTTCGCGCGCGCGCCGGGCGTTGGCGGCAGGGGTGGATGGCATTGTTTCGTCTGGTCTTGAGGCGCCGATGATCCGCCGCGAACTCGGCGACAAGCTGATGGTGGTTACTCCGGGGATCCGACCCGTCGAAAACAAGCCGGTGGATGATCAGAAGCGTACCGTCGATGTCGCCCAGGCGTTCAGGAACGGTGCCGACTACATTGTGGTCGGCCGGCCCATCCGCCAGGCGGCAAATCCGCGTCAGGCGGCGATAGGCATACAGCAGACCATTCGCGAGGTGTTTTTTCCGTCCGGCGGGTGACGCAGCGGTTCTGTCGGCAGAGTCACGGCGGCCAAGAGCGCAACGCTACGTCTTGTTTTATCCGGGGTTTTGAAATAAAATCGCCGGCTTTCCCGCTTTCCAAGAGAACACCATGGTTGTTATTCGTCTCGCTCGCAGCGGTGCCAAAAAGCGCCCGTTCTTTCATATGGTGGTAGCCGATTCGCGCAACCGCCGCGATGGCCGCTTCATCGAACGCATCGGTTTTTACAATCCAGTCGCTGCCGAAAACGAAAAAGGGCTCGTGGTGAATACCGAGCGCCTCGCCTTCTGGCAGGGGCATGGCGCGCAGTTGTCGCCGACCGCCGCACGTTTGGTCAAGCAGGCCGCGGCGCCAAAGGCCGCCTAAGTCGCATGATTGTCTTGGGGCGGATTGTCGCCCCGTTTGGAGTTCATGGCTGGCTGCGGGTCCATCCCTTCGGCGATGATCCCGAGGCATGGCAGAAGATGCCGCAGTGGTGGCTTTCGGCAGATGTTGATGCTCCAGCCGAAACCTGGAAAGTGCGTGGTCTGGAAGCGGTCAAGCTGCACGGCGATGGCGTGGTAGCGAAGCTTGCCGGCATTGATGACCGGGATGCATCCGAAGCGCTGGGCAACTGTTATTTTGGTGCGCCGCGCGATGCTTTGCCGCCGCTGGTGCAGGACGAGTACTACTGGGCTGATCTGATCGGCCTGGCGGTGGTGAATATGCGGGACCAGCCGCTGGGTCGCGTCAAGTCTTTAGTCGAGACGGGGGCGAATGAAGTGCTGGTGGTGGTGGATGGCGAGCAGGAAAGATTGCTGCCGTTCGTTGAACATGTAGTCAAGGCGGTGGATGTTCCGGGAGGAACGATCCGCGTCGATTGGGATAGCGACTGGTGAGCTTGCGCTTCGATGTCATCACGCTGTTCCCCGAGATGTTTGCGGCGCTCACGGCGTCGGGAATTACCCGGCGCGCGCTGGATCGGGGACTGTGGCAGATCGAATGCTGGAACCCTCGCCAGTGGACGCAGGATGCGCATCGTACGGTGGATGACCGGCCTTACGGCGGGGGCCCCGGGATGGTGATGATGGCGTCGCCGCTGGAGCAGGCGATAAATGAGGCAAAGGCTGCAGCAAGAGTCGGTGCTGGCGGTACGGCGAAAGTGATTTGTCTTTCGCCGCAGGGCGTGCGGATCGACCAGCAGCGTGTCGCGGAACTGGCAGCAAGCGATGGGGCGATTCTGCTCTGTGGCCGCTATGAAGGCATTGATGAGCGGCTGATGGAACGCTGTGTGGATGAGGAACTGTCGCTGGGCGATTTTGTCCTTTCCGGCGGCGAACTGGCGGCAATGGCGTTGATGGATGCATGCATCAGGCAACTGCCCGGTGCACTGAACGACGAGGCTTCGGCGGTTGAGGATTCATTTGCCGCAGGTCTGCTGGACTGTCCGCACTACACGCGGCCAGAACTGTATGAAGGATGTGCGGTGCCGGATGTGCTGTTGTCCGGCAACCACGAAAGAATCCGGCGCTGGCGCCTGAAACAGGCGCTGGGACGGACGTGGCAAAGGCGGCCGGATCTTCTTGAGACGAGGGTGCTGAGTGGGGAAGAAGCCGATCTGCTGGCTGAATTCCAGCGGGACGGCAAATAGAAACGGCGCGCATCAGGACGATGAACCAGTCCTGCTCTGTGCGAAAGGTTGACGGGTGTTATCCGTAGCCATAACTTGATGGAGAAATGCATGAACCTGATCCAGCAGATGGAAAAAGAAGAAATTGAGCGTTTGGGCAAGACAATACCCGCGTTCGCTCCCGGCGACACCGTGATCGTCAATGTGAATGTGGTCGAAGGCGACCGC
>JAPLQZ010000238.1 GCA_026399415.1 Rhodocyclales bacterium
CGCACCAGGTCGGTCTTGCTGTCGGCGATCACGCGCCCGGCGGCGATCAGTTTGTCGATCGCATCGGCGGCGAGCACCACCACGTCGAAGGTCTCGCCGGCCAGCACCCGCTTGGCCGCATCGACGCCGCCCACCGATTCGAAGGCCACCGCGATGCCGCTTCCCTGCTGCCAGGTGGCCGCGAGTTCGGCCAGCACCTGGCGCGTCGCCATCGACGAGATGCCGCTGATGTTCAAAGATTGCATGTGCCCCACCCAATACCGGATGGGGAGATTCTGGCAACACGGCCGGCAGGTGCCAAGCCACCGCGCGCACTACTAGCTATCGCGTTTTGTTATGGGCGAGCGGCGCGGGTTCCGCCGCCGCCAAGATCAGTTCGCGCAGCAGGCGCAGCACATGCTTGGTCAGCGGCGTCGACGGCTTGTGCGCGGAAACGGCCAGGCACAGGGTGCTGGTCAGGCGCGGCTCGACCAGCTTGCGCAGGACGAAGGCTTCGGGCTGGCCCGAGGCCGCCAGCGCGGTGGGCGTCAATATGGCGTGGCCGTGGCCGGCACGCACCAGTTCCAGGATCGACTGCACGCTGGAGATTTCCAGCGCAACATTCAGCTTGTGGCCGGTCAGTGCCGCCTGCGTCTCCAGCAGCTTGCGGATGGCGTGGGTGCGTTCGGGCAGGATCAGCGGAAAGCGCGTCAGTTCGGCCAGCGTCACCGTGTCACCGGCGCCGACTCTCTTCTTTGGGCTGGCGCCGGCGGGACTGACCATGCCCAGCGGCTCGTCGAGCACCGGTGTGAGTTCCAGTGCCGCTTGCGATTCCGGGTTGTGCAGGAGTCCGACATCGACCCGGCCGGTGGATATCCATTCCGCCAGGTGCGTGGACAAACCCTCGACGATGGCCAGGCGCGCCTTCGGCAGGGTGCGGCGGAAGCCCTCGACCAGGGGCAGCGTGAGCAGCCGGCCCATGCTGGGCGGCAGGCCGACCACGATGCGTCCGGCCGGTTCGCCGCGAGTATTCTCAAGATCCTCGCGCACCCGTGACATCAGTTGCAATATGCCGATGCTGTGGTCGAACAAACGCTTGCCTGCTTCGGTCAGCACCACGCCGCGGCCGTTGCGCATCAGCAGCGTGACATGCAGGTCGGTCTCCAGCAGCCTGACCTGGCGCGACAGCGCCGGCTGGGCAATATTCAGGATCAGCGAGGCCTTGCTGAAGCTGCCCAGCTCGGCGACGCGGACGAAGTATTCGAGTTGCTTGAGGTTCACCGGGCCTTTCCTTGAAATCATGCTCCACTACACTCTTGCCGCACGGCGCTAATCAGCGCGGCACATCAGCCCCAAACTTCCCTTGCAGTTTCCACTACCAATGCCAGCTTGGCACGCTGTGCGTCCACGGCGATATCGTTGCCATGCACCGTGCTTGAGAAACCGCACTGTGGCGACAGGGCCAGCTGTTCAAGCGGCACATATCTTGTGGCTTCGTCGATGCGTCGTTTGAGGTCGTCCTTCGATTCGAGCGTGCCGAGTTTCGTGGTAACCAGCCCCAGCACGACGATCTTTCCTTTCGGCAGGAAACGCAAGGGCCTGAAATCGCCGCTGCGGGCGTCGTCGTACTCAAGGAAATAGGCATCGACATTCATTTCGGACAGCAGCGCTTCGGCCACCGGCTCATAGCTGCCGGACGCCGCCCAGGTGCTCTTGAAGTTGCCGCGGCACAGATGTACCGCCAGAACCATGCCGGCCGGCCTCTGGGCGACGACGCGATTGATGAAACCGGCATAACGGTGCGGCAGTTCATCGGGATCGTCTCCGCGCAAGCGCGCCGCCTCGCGCATCTTGTCATCGCACAGATAGGCCAGATTGGTGTCATCCATCTGCACATAGCGTGCCCCCGCGCTGGCTAGTGAGCGCAATTCGTCGCCATAGGCGTTGGCCACGTCCTCATAGAACACCGGATCAAGCTCAGGGTAGTGCTCGCGGCTGATGCCGTCGCGGCCGCCGCGGAAATGCAGCATGGTGGGCGACGGAATACTTACCTTCGGCGTACTGCCGGCTGCAACCTGACTCTTCAGGTAGTGGAAATCGGCGAGCTGGATGTCCTTGACATGCCTCACTTTGTCGATGACCCGCATCACGGGCGGCAAGAGTTCCTGGGTTCCATCCGGCTTGGTAATCGTGACCGGAATGTCGGTCTTCACTCCGCCCAGCTGCTCGAGGAAGTCGATATGGAAATAGGTACGTCGAAACTCTCCATCGGTAATGCTTTTCAAGCCCACGTCTTCCTGGAAGCGCACGATTTCGCTGATGGCCTGGTCTTCCACGGTGCGCAATTGCGTTCGGGTGATCTCGCCCTTCTCTGCCTGCTCGCGGGCAGCAAGCAGATATTTTGGCCGCAACAAGCTGCCGACGTGGTCGGCGCGGGATGGAAGCGGGAAAGGAGTTGCGTTGCCTGTGGCCATAGGGTTCTCCAAATGTGCGGTTCTGTTACGGATCTCGGCGAACGGAAATCGGTCCGGAGTCAAACGGATTTCGCAGGTCTCTCAGCACAGCGAATAAGTCTAGCAGGAGTGCGGGCTTGCGCAGGCGACCGTTACCGACTATTGCCGGTTCGTGATCGGTCCGGCAGGGACAAGCCCCCGGTACGCGGTATCGATCGCTATCCTGCCACCGACCGGACGCGAGACGCAGGCGCAGATTTTGCGGTTCTCGGTTTTCTGCCTGTCGCTGAGGAACACGTCGCGGTGATCCACCGGCGTGTCGCAGGAAAGGATGTCGAGTGCGCACAGCCCGCATTCCCCGCGGCGGCAATCGGCCAGGATATCGATGCCCGCCTCCTCGAGAGCCGAGAGCAGGCTCTGCTGCGCCGACACCTGGATCTCGCAGCCGAAACGGGGGAGCGCAACGGTGAACGGCAGCTTGGCATGGTGGCCGCTGGAGGCAAAGGATTCATAGCGCAGCAAGGCCATCGAGCGGCCGGCCACCTCCCAGGCCTTGCGCACCGCCTCCAGCATGCCGATCGGACCGCAGACGTAAAGCTCGCCCTCGGGCTCGATGTCTGCCAGAATTTTCGCCAGATCAAGGCGCCCGGACTCGCTCTCCACCTGTAGCTGAAAGCGATCACCGAGCCAGGACTGCAGAAGGTCGGCGAAGGCCGCCTCCTCGCGGTTGCGAACGGCATGGAACAAGCGCACCGGTCGGGCGGTGCGCATCAGGAACCGGGCCATGCTTACCAGGGGAGTGATGCCCACGCCGCCGGCAAGCAGGGTGTAGGACGGCGCGCCGAAACCGAGTTCGAAATGGTTGTCCGGTTCCGCTATCTCGATGGCATCGCCCGGCTTGAGGGCCCACATGGCACGCGAGCCGCCGAGGCCGTTCTCCGCCAGTTTCACCGCGATGTGGAAACGCCCGTCGGCGCTGCCGTCGTCAATCAGCGAATAGCAGCGGGTCTCCGCGCGGCCGTCGATTGCCACGCGCACGCGGATATGCGAGCCGGGAGTCCAGGCGGGAGCCCGACCGGCGGGCAGCAGCTCGATGAGCCGTATGGTCGGCGTCAGGTCGCGGGTCCATTGCACTGTCGCGCGGTTCCAGTTGTCGAGAAATTTCATGTTCGGGTTCCTTGCGCTTCAGGGCCGACGACGGATCAGCAGGGAGCCGGGCAGGTTCTTCATGGCTTCGGCGTTCTTCAGTACCAGTTGCAGATTCTTGTGGGCGATGCGCGCGTGCTCCTTCACCAGGGGCTCGACCCGGGCACTGGAACGCGCTTCGATGGCTTCGAGAATCTCGCGGTGCTGGCGCTGCGCGGCCTTGAGTATCTCCAGCGAACCGGGAATCCGGCCCTGGATCGAGACGAAGGCGTTGTGGCCGGCGAAAGGCAGCGCAGCGGCACGCGCCAGGGCACGGACAACAATCTCGCTGCCGGAGGATTCCACCATCAGCTGGTGGAATCTGCCGTTGAGTTGGCTGTATTGGCTCAGGTAGTCGCTGCCCGGAACAGCTTCGGCGAGCAGTTCGTCGAGTTGGTCGAGGCAGTCCGCCATTGCCTCGAGCTGCGGTCGCCGCAGCCCGCGCTCGGCCGCCATGCGCGCCGCCAACGCCTCCAGGGTGCCGCGCACCTCGATCGCGTCCGCGATCTCGGCCTCGCTGAAGCCGCGCACGACGTAACCGGCAGGCTGGGCGGCCTCCAGTATTCCTTCTTCGGCCAGCTTCTGCAGCGCCGCGCGAATCGGCGTGCGGGAAACGCCGAGCAAGTCGACCAGTACGAGTTCAGGGAGGCGCTCGCCCGTCTTGAATTCGCCGCGCAGGACCATGTCGCGGATGCCGAGCAGAGCGCGGTCGGCCTGGGACTGATCGCGCTGGAAGGGAATCGGATCGGTCATCGCTGCCCCCGGAATTGGTTCATCATGGCGCGACGCCGAGGGCAGGCGAAGCCGTAGCGAAAGGCGCTTGCTCCGCCGCCACCATGCGGTCGATGATGCGTCGCGCCCACATCGCGCCGGCATCGATGTTGAGGTTGTAGAACACCTTGTCCGGGTGTTCGAGAATGGCCCTTTGCTGGGCCTCGAGTATTTTCTCGTCCTCGCCGAACACGCGCGTCACTCCCTCGCGCAGCGTTTGCGTGAGGCCCTGCTCGTGGAGGTTGTAGTTGCGGCAGAAGGACCAGAAATAATGGCAGGTGGTGTCGGTCTCGGGAGTGATGGTGTTCAGGACGTAGCCGTTCACTCCTTTGGAGCGATCGCCCTGCGCCGCTCCGGTGCCGGCCGGCGCCACGCCGACGTCGATGGTCACGGTGCATGGCGCCTCGAAATTGATGATCTGCCAGCGGTCGGCCTTGACCACCTCGCCGTTCTTCTTGCGCAACTGGTAAGCCCAGAACGGCGGCGGATCGATATCCAGCATCCAGCGGGTGATGGTGGCTGTGTTCTCCGCATGAGCTGCTTCGAAAGGCGCTTCGGCGACGGCACGCTGGCCGAGGCTCGACCCATGTACGAAGGTCTCGTGCGTCAGGTCCATCAGATTGTCGATCACCAGGCGATAGTCGCACTTGGCGTGGATCACGCGACCGTCGCCGGCCCAGGCCGGATCGTCGTTCCAGTGCATGTCCGGAATAGTGGCCGGGTCGGCCAGGGCGGGATCGCCCATCCAGACCCAGACGAAGCGGTGGCGCTCGACCGCCGGAAACACGCGCACGCAGGCAGAGGGATTCAATGTCTCCTGCGAAGGCATCTGTATACAGCGCCCGCCCGGATTGAACACCAGACCGTGATACCCGCAGACGACATTGTCACCATCGAGCCGCCCCTTCGACAGCGGCAACAACCTGTGCCAGCAAGCGTCCTCAAGGACTGCGGGGGTATTGTCGGCGCGGCGGTAGAGAACCAACTTTTTGTTGCAGACCGCGCGGGGCATGAGTTCCCGTCCGACTTCAACGTCGTAGGCAGCTGCGTACCATGCGTTCATCGGGAAGCCAGACGTGGTCTTTGTTTGCATCATGGACACTCCGAATTCGTTGAATACAGTATGTATACATTTTTTCAATTAAAGTGTCAAGGATCACGACATGCAATTACCATTCGGACAGGCAGACGGGCGCCTATAACAAAACGCAATAACTACTAGAAACCATATTGGCTTGGCCTGCTCTCCCCACACTGAGAGAATGGCGCCGTACTGACAACCGCCCACAACCCCAACAGGGCGAAAAATCCGAGGAGACACACAATGAAACTGACCAAGACCCTGACCGCCGCTGTTTTCGCCCTGGGCGCCGCCCTGTCGGCGCAGGCTGCGGAGCCGCTCAAGATCGGACTGGTGCTGCCGATGACGGGACCTTTTGCCGCCTACGGCAAGCAGATCGAGCATGGCGTCAAGCTCTATCTGGAAAGGAACGGCGACACTGTGGCCGGCCGCAAGGTCGAACTCATCGTCAAGGATGACGCGCCGGGCACCGCCGGCGATGTAAGCAAGCGCTTGGCGCAGGAATTGGTGGTGAAGGACAACGTGGATATCCTGGCCGGCTTCTGTCTGACGCCGTCGGCCTTTGCCGTGGCGCCGCTTGCCACGGAAGCGAAAAAACCGATGATCATCATGAACGCGGCGACGTCCGCGATCACCACCAAGTCGAATTACATCGTGCGCACTTCCATGACCCTGCCGCAGATCACAGCGCCGATTGCGACCTGGGCTGCCAAGAACGGCATCAAGAAGGTATTCACGGTGGTCGCCGACTACGGCCCGGGGCATGACGCGGAAGGTCAGTTCAAGAAGACCTTTCTCGCCGCCGGCGGTGAAATCACCGGAGAGGTGCGCGTCCCGGTACGGAATCCCGATTTCGCGCCCTATCTGCAGAAGGTCAAGGACACCAAGCCGGATGCAGTGTTTATCTTCGTTCCCGCTGGCGAGGCCGGCATTGGCTTCATGAAGGGCTTCCAGGAACGGGGCCTGGCCCAGGCCGGCATCAAGGTGATCGCCACCGGCGACCTGCTTGATGAAGAAGTACTCGACGCCATCGGCGATCCCGCCCTCGGCGTGATCAGTTCCTTCCACTATTCCGAGGCGCACAAGTCACCGGAGAACCTGGCCTACGTCGCGGCCTATACCAAGGCCTACCCGAAGGACCGCCCCAACTTCATGTCGGCCGGCGGTTATGACGGCATGCACCTGATCGCCGAAGTGCTGAAGAAGACCGGTGGCGACGCCAGCGGCGACAAGTTCATCGAGGCCGCCAAGGGCATGAAGTGGACCAGCCCGCGCGGCCCGGTCAGCATCGACCCAGCCACCCGCGACATCGTGCAGACGGTCTATATCCGCAAGGTGACCAAGGTCGGCGGCAAATTGCAGAACGTCGAGTTCGACCAGGTCAACGAGTTCAAGGATCCGGGCAAGCAGTAAGCGCTGTAAGCTGCCAGGGCGCGGACTGCGGTCCGCGCCGTTTCTCCTTCCGGAAATATCCATGACCATCATCTTTGACGGACTCGCCGCGGGCATGCTGCTGTTCCTGATCAGCGTCGGCCTGTCGGTGACGCTGGGACTGATGAACTTCGTGAACCTCGCGCACGGCGCCTTCGCCATGCTCGGCGGCTACACCTGCGCGCTGCTGCTGTCGCGCCTCGGCGTTCCCTTTCTGCTGGCGGTGCCGGCAGCGGCAGCGACGGCGGCGCTTGCCGGCGTCATTCTCGAGCGCACGCTCTACCGGCGGCTGTATGCCGCGACGCACCTGGACCAGGTGCTGTTCTCCATCGGCCTGATCTTCATGGCCATCAGCACCGCGCACTACTTCTTCGGTGCCACGCAGCAACCCATCGTACTGCCCGAATTCCTCAAGGGACAGATCAACCTGCCGGGACTCGACGTCGGCATCTATCGCCTGTTCCTCATCGGCGTCGGCCTCGTCCTCGCCGCCGGCCTGCAGTGGATGGTGAGCCACACGAACTTCGGCGCCCAACTGCGCGCGGCCGTGGACAACCCGCGCGCAGCGCGCGGCCTCGGCATCAACGTCGACCGCGTGTTCACCCTGACCTTTGCTCTCGGCTCGGGGCTGGCCGGCCTCGGCGGCGCGTTGGGCATCGAGATGCTCGGCCTCGACCCCGGCTTCCCGGTCAAGTACATCGTCTACTTCCTGATCGTCGTCGCGGTGGGCGGCAGCGGCAACATCAAGGGCTCGCTGCTCGCCGCACTAATGCTCGGCGTGTTTGACGTGGCCGGCAAATACTACCTGCCCCAGGTCGGCGCCTTCGTCATCTACGCGGTGATGGTGGTGATGCTGATCGTGCGGCCGCAGGGCCTGTTTGGCCGTTCGGCGGCGAAATAGACATGACACCGGCCAAGCTCGATCTCTCCCCGCTGCGCCGGGCCGCTGCCTGGCGGCCGGCGGAATATGCCTTCTGGCTGTTGCCGGTGGCAGCCTTCTTCCTGTTCCCGAAAAGCCTGGCCCTGCTCTCGCAAATCGCCATCACCGCCCTGTTCTGCCTGTCGCTCGACCTGATCCTCGGCTATGCCGGCATCGTCTCGCTTGGCCATGCCGCCTTCTTCGGGCTCGGCGCCTATGCCGCCGGGCTGATGGCCAAGTACGGCTGGGGCGATCCGCTGCTCGGGCTGGCAGGAGCGGCCGTCATGGCCGCCGCAGCGGGTTTCCTCACCAGCTTCCTGGTGCTGCGCGGGACTGATCTGACGCGTCTCATGGTGACCCTCGGCGTCTCGATGATGCTCTACGAGGCGGCCAACAAGCTGACGGATTTCACCGGCGGCGTGGACGGTCTGCAGGGCGTGGACATCCAGCCGGTGCTCGGCATGTTCAGCTTCGACCTCTACGGCAAGACCGCCTACTGGTACAGCGTGGCGATCCTGTTCGTCATGTTCTGGCTGGCGCGGCGCCTGGTGCATAGCCCCTTCGGACTTTCCCTGCGCGGCATCCGGCAGAATGTCGGCCGCATGCCGGCCATCGGTGCGCCGGTCAACGCCCGCCTGGTCGCCGCGTATACCATCGGCGCTGCCTACGCCGGCATCGCCGGCGCCCTGCTGACGCAGACCACGCAGTTCGTCTCGCTCGACGTGATGGCCTTTTCCCGCTCTGCCGAGTTGCTGCTGATCCTGGTGCTGGGCGGCACCGGCAGTCTGTACGGCGCCCTGATCGGCACCATGGTGTTCATGGCCGCGCACCATTTCCTCTCGGACATCAACCCGCAGTACTGGCAGTTCTGGCTCGGCGCGGCGCTGGTGCTGATCGTGCTGTTCGCGCGCGACGGCATCATGGGCCTGCTGCGCAAGCTGTCCACACGGGCAAGGACGTCGTCATGACGCCGGTGCTGCAGACGCGCAATCTGAGCAAGCGCTTTGGCGGCTTCTTCGCCAGCAAGGATGTCAGCCTCAGCATCGAACCAGGCGCGCGCCATGCCCTGATCGGCCCCAACGGCGCCGGCAAGACCACCCTGATCAACCTGCTCACCGGTTTCCTCGAACCCAGCGCGGGCGAGGTCTTCCTCAAGGGTGAGGATGTCACCCGCCTGGCGCAGCACCAGCGCGTCAAGCGCGGCCTGGTGCGCACCTTCCAGATCAACCGGCTGTTCGCCGAAATGACCGTGCTCGAATCGGTCACGCTGTCGGTGTGCGAGCGCCTCGGCCTCGGCTGGAGCTGGTGGCGCCCGGTCGGCGACCACACCGCGGCGATCGACGAGGCGGCCGAGCTGCTGGCGACCCTGCGCCTGCTCGACGTGGCGCACGAGCAGACTCGCAGCCTGGCCTACGGCAGGCAACGCATGATCGAAATCGCCCTCGCCCTCGCCGCCAGGCCCCAAGTGCTGCTGCTCGACGAACCGGCCGCCGGCGTGCCGACCGACGAGAGCCGGGAACTGTTCGAGACCATCGCGCAACTGCCGCGCGACGTGACCATTGTGCTGATCGAGCACGACATGGACCTGGTTTTCCGCTTTGCCGAGCGCATCTCGGTGCTGGTCGGCGGCGCCCTGCTGACCGAGGACGTGCCCGAGGTGATCGCCAAAGACCGCCGCGTCAGGGAAGTCTATTTGGGAGAGGCGCTCGATGGCTGAGCTGCTTGAACTCGAAAACGTCTGGGCCGGCTACGGCGACGCCGTGATCCTGGAAGACATTTCCTTCCGCCTCGGCGAAGCCGACAGCCTGGCGCTGCTCGGGCGCAACGGCATGGGCAAGACCACGCTGCTGTCGACCCTGATGGGAGCCACGCGCTTCAAGTCCGGCCGCATGACTTACCGCGGCCAGGACCTCGCCGTGGTGCCGGCACACGGCCGGGCACAACTCGGCCTCGGCTGGGTGCCGCAGGAACGCGACATTTTTCCGTCGCTCACGGTCGAGGAAAACCTGACCGTCGTGGCGCGGCCCGGACCGTGGCACCTGAAGCGCATCTACGACTTGTTCCCCCGCCTGGAGGAACGTCGCGCCAACATGGGCAACCAGCTTTCCGGCGGCGAACAGCAGATGCTGGCCATGGCCCGCGCCCTGATGGTGAACCCGAAGCTGCTGCTGCTCGACGAACCGCTAGAAGGCCTGGCGCCGCTGATCGTGCAGGAATTGCTGCGCATCATCGGCCAGACGGTGAGCTCGGGCGAAATGGCGGTGATCCTGGTCGAACAGCACGCCCACCAGATCCTGCCGCTGACGCGCCAGGCACTGGTGCTGGAACGAGGGCGCGTGGTGTTCTCCGGCGAGAGCGAAACACTGCGCAAAGACCGGGCGCAACTCGACAAGTGGCTCGGCGTCGGCGTGCACTGAAAGGACGAGATGAAAACCATCGACATCATTCATGACGAGCACCGGGCGCTGGCCGCGGTGTTGCAGGCCCTGCGTTTCGTGGTCAACGAGATCCGCAGCGGGAAACTGAAAGCCGATTTCCGGCTGCTGACGGCGATGGTCGACTACATCACGCAGGTGCCGGAAAAAGTACACCACCCGAAGGAAGACAACTATCTCTTCCCGAAGCTGCGCAGCCGATCGAAACAGGCCGCAGAACTGATCGATATTCTGGAAGGGCAGCACGTCGCGGGCTATCGGATGACTGTCGAGCTGCTGCAGGCCCTGCTGCATTACCAGAGCGTCGGCGCCGCCGGCTTCTCCGCCTTCGATACGCTGGTCCAGCAGTATCTCGATTTCAACTGGCAGCACCTCAACCAGGAAGAGACGGAACTCCTGCCGCTGGCCCGCGAAGCACTGAGCGAGGAGGACTGGGCCGGGATCGACGCCGAGTTCTCCGCCAACTTCGACCCCTACGCCGGCGCCGAAGGCGAGTTCAAGGAACTCTTCGGCAGGATCGTCAATATGACGCCGGCACCCTACGGGCTGGGGCCGGCGGGCTAGGCTCCAACGTGCTGGATCTGCCGGCCTACCTGCGCCGCATCAAATACGACGGCGAAATCGCGCCGACGCGGCAGGTGCTGGAAGCCCTGCACCTGGCGCACGCGACACAGATTCCTTTCGAGAATCTCGACATCCTGCTCGGCCGGCCAATCGCGCTCGACCTGGCGAGCATCCAGGCCAAGCTCGTCGGCCAGCACCGCGGCGGCTATTGCTTCGAGCATAACCTGCTGTTTGCGGCGGTACTGCGCGCGTTCGGATTCAGCCTGACCAAGCTGGCGGCGCGCGTCCGCCATCGCACCACCGCCATCCTGCCGCGCACCCACATGCTCCTGCTGGTGGAGGCCGAAGGCAGCCGCTGGCTGGCCGATGTCGGTTTCGGCGGCGAGGGGCTGCTGCTGCCGGTTCCGTTCGGCTCCGGCGAGGAGGCCCACCACTACGCATGGACCTACCGGGTGATCGCGGAAACCGGATCATCATGGGTGCTGCAGTCGCGCCGCAACGATGCCTGGACGGATCTGTACGCGTTCTCGCTGGAACCGCAACAGGACGTCGATTACGAGATCGCTAACCATTACACGTCGACGCATCCGGACTCGCGTTTCGTGCAGACCCTGACGGTACAACTGCCGGGCCCGCAGCGGCGAATGATGCTGCGCGACCGGGAGCTGATCGAGGATTGCGGAGAAGTCGGCGCCGGGCGTACGGTGGCGGACGACGACGAACTGCTGCAAATTCTGCGGGAGACGTTCGGTCTTGATTTTCCACCGGGAACGCGATTTCGCGCTCGGGGCGCGAACTGAGAACCTGATGAAGTGACTTGGCGTGGCTATCGTAGCGTTAGCCGGACATCTGAACACCGGAGAACCGGAACGACGGAAGCCTCCTTCAGCCAGAGAGTTGACCGGCGCACACCAGCCCGTTGAGGCGGTGGAAATCAGCCGCCCTCCCGTTCCAGCCAAAAGATTGCCGCGACAAACAGGAATACGACGAATTCGAGCACGCTGACCCACACGATCATGCGCACAATGCGCCTTTGCCGCGGCGGCATTCCCAGCATGAAACGTCCAGCCCACCAGTGCCAGCCGGGCAGCCAACCCCAGCGTTTGCGCTCGAGCAGATGGCGGCGAATGGCGGTGACCCAGGGAATCAGGCTGCGATCGACTTCGGCGACACGTGGATCCTGTGCATCCGCGATGACCGGGTAGTGTTCGGTAACGATGAGGCGGCAGCCGTCACCATCGACGCGCTCGACGACCAGCGTTGTAGCTTGCTTGAGACCGTCCGTATAGCTCAAAACGATGCTGTGCGTGGCCCGCATCGTCGCAACGCGGACCACCGTCTCGATACGCCGTCCGGTCGTCTCATTAAGCGCGGCGAAGCGAATGCCATCCGGAAGGTGCTGCCAGGTTTCGATGTCGAGGTGAGGATTGAGGCGCAACAACCGCTCGATGTCCGAGACGAATTCGAACATGGCGTCGGCACCGATCGGAATATGGGCTTCCGCGCGGGCGCGATCCTCCTGCGCCACTCCTGCAAGCGATCGTGTTGCAGCGTCCTCGCTCACCGATGCGGTGCGATCAACAGCGGACACTTGAGGCCGCGCACCAGCTTTTCGAGTTCCATGCGGGAGTTCAGGCCCTCCTCGCCTTTCTTCCGCGGCGAACCGATGACGACGAGATCGGCACCGACCTCGCTGGCTACGACTAGCACGGTCTCGGCCGGATTGCCGAAACGCATCACCGATTGGTAGGCCAGCCCGCGTTCCTTGCAGCGTGACGCGACCCCGGCCAACTCGCGTTTCGCGTCGTTCTCCAGCATGTTTTCGACGTAATCGCCGAAGGCGTCGCGTGTCGATGCGTTGTTGAGCCAGTCGTCGCCCTGCATGCCGGCCCAGAATTCGGGCACGACGAGGCAATGGACGAGGGTGGTGGTGCCGGGCACGGCAAGCACATGGGCGAGTTCTTCGGCGCGCGTGGCACCAGCTGTGCCGTGGTGGCAGAGCAGCAGTTTGATTGGTGTTTTCATATCTAGAAAATGAAAAGCCCCGCCCCGCTGGGCGGGACGGGACCCGTGTTACAGGAGCAAGTCGCTTACTGGCCGACGGTCAGCACGATGCCGATCGCAATCAGCAGCGCGAAGACGAGGGAACCGATGTCTTCTCTGCGGTCGCTGACGAAAATCGACAGGCTGGTGCCGCGCTCGAATTTTTGTTCCGACATGATCTGTCTCCTTAAATGAATTCTTTGACGAACAGCAGCACCACGATCAGCGAGCCGACCGCCTTGGCCGTGCCCACCACGCCGCCGATAATCAGCGGCGTACCGCCGGCCTGCTTCAGCGCGGCCATGGTGATCTGCATGCCGAGGCCGATCAGGCCTATGGAGAACAGCCAGGCCAGCCAATCGCGGAAGGCGCCGATCGTTTTCGAGCTGTGGTAAGCCGCCTTGCTCGCCTTGTCGATGGCATTCGCGGTGACGGCATCCAGCCCCTTCATCTTGCCGACCGCAGCGAGCAGCGTTTCCTGTTCGCGGGTGGACACCTTCTTGTTGGCGATCAGCTCAGCCAGACCCTTGTAGGCGTCCTCCGGCGTGGCGTGGCGCTGGCCGATGTTGATGGCTTTCTCGGTGAAGTGATCCTGCAGCTGCTTGGCGCCGGCAGGCTCTTTCAGGCGCGCCAGCTCACCTTCGATGGCCCTGGTCTCCTTGCCCTTGAGCAGCTTGTCTTCCTTGATTTGCTCGCTGCTGAAGTACTTGCCCTGGTAGTGGCCAGCCGGCGTGAAAGCGCCCATGGTGGAAAGCGCGAACATCAGGATGAAACCGAGCACGAACATCGGGAACTTGGCGATCAGCACCTTGCCCAGATCGACCTTCTCGGCGCCGACCTCGTGCTTGACATACCAGGTGGCGAGCCAGAGTACGACGATGGGCAGGAACAGCACGCGGGTGATGTTGAATATCTCGGCGACCTTCAGCGTCTCGATGCCATGCGGGTCGAAGGCCAGCGCCGCGCCGGCCACCTGCGCCGAGTTGAGGATGCCGGTGCCGGCCCAGGCGCCGAACTGCACCGGGCCCATGCCGAGCAGATGGCCGACGGTCGGAAAGAGAAACATGCAGCCCACGCCCCAGACCAGGATAGTGCCGATGGTGTAGGCGATTTCCGCCGCCTTGGCATTGACCACCGGTGCCGCCGCCACTGCGGCCGAGACGCCGCAGACGCCCACGCCGGAAGCGAGCACCGCCGTCATCGAATTGCCCGTGTTCATGCGCCGCCCCATGTACAGAACCACGCCGATCGAGCCAAGCACGAAGACGCCGATCATCAGCACCGATATCGCGCCGAGTTGCGCCAGTTCGGTCGCACTGTAGAGCGCGCCGAGCAGGACGACGCCGGTCTTGAGGAAGAAGCGCGCCGTGCGCACTCCGTTGGCGGCCCAGTCGGGGATCTTGAAGACGTTGACGATGACGATGCCGATGACGATGCCCAGCACCACGTAGTTCAGGTTGAAGATGCTGGCAAAGTTCCATCCCAGCGTCGGCTGCGCATCCCTGCCCCAGTTGGCAAAAATCGGGTCCAGGCCCCAGCGGACGAGGAAGGCGATGAGCAGCATGTAGGCCATGCCCGGAAAGATCGACAGGTAATAGTCGGCGTTGCCCTCTTTTGGCGACCACCCCAGGATCAGCAGGCCGAGCACGGTGGCGATGCCGCCGAAGATGTAGCACATCGTCGTCTGGAAGGCCTTGGCCTCGTCAAACTTGGACTTCGCCATTTTCATGTCCGGCGCCGGCTTGCTTTCGGTCTGCGCCATTTCGCTGGCGACGCGGAATTCGGCGTCGAACTTCTCCTTGACCTTCATGTGGTCCGAGTAAGCGCTGCGTTGCAGGGACTTCTGCACGCCATCGAGACTGCCGCCGGCGTTGAGCCAGCCCCATAACAGCACGACCACACCGATGATCAGCAGTGCCGGCGATTTTTTTGTATAGACCATTCCTGTTCCTCCTCTGCCGCTAGTTAACAAGGCATCCCACCAAGGGATACCGTCCGCGGCAAGCGCCGCGGGCATAAAACACCAATGGCGCGCGGGTCGCCACTGGTGCTTATGGATGGAAGATCGCCGAAGTTTATTCCATCGGCAACTTGCGGGCCTTCCAGTCGGGAACACCGTTGCGATACCAGTTCACGTTCTTGTAGCCGACCTTGGCCATCATGACGGCAGCCTTATAGGACTTCCAGCAGGTGCCGGAATTGCAGAACACGACGTAGTCCTTGTTCTTGTCGGCGATCTTGCCCATGTCGTACTTGTCCTGGGTCGCATCGAAGCTCACGTCCTTCGCGCTCTTCTCCGGATCATAGGGCACCGAGATGGCGCCCTTGATGGTGGCTTCGGAAAACTCGTTGGCCTTGCGGGTGTCGATCAGCACCGCGCCCTTGGCCTGCAGGTCCTGCACCGCCTTGGCCTCGACCAGCTTGACGCCGGCAGGTGCCGTGGTCGGCGTCTCCTGGGCGAGCGTAGCGCCCGTCGCAACCAGAAATCCGCTGCTGACGAGAGTGATGATTGCGTGCTTGATGGTGCGCATGGGTCTCCTCCTTGGTTAATATTTGCGGCGCGGCAAACCGAATGCATCCGGGAACGCTGTCGTGTGTTCTTGTTCGGCGTCGGACATTATGTAACTTCGGGTTGACCAGGCGTGAATCAAATATTTTGATTCGCCGATCAATTGTCCGCTGTATCCGTGTCCACGCTATGCGAAGCGCGTAACACCTTCACGGCGCAGGTCCGCAAGACATCGGGCCGCGTTGAATCAGGCCCGTTGATTTCCCCATTGCGACAGATGATTTGCCAATCGGCGAAAATCGGGAAACAATGCGCCATGCCAGCTTGAAATATATAAGCTTGAATAGTCATCACACGATCAGGGGAGGAAGTCAATCCATGAATACAACCCGCAGAGCGGTACTGAAGAGCGCTACCGCCAGTGGCATGCTGGCCGGCCTGATCGCCGCCGGCGCCTTGCGTCCGACGCAGGTACTGGCCGCCGAGTGGAACAAGGCCGCCTTCGAAGCGAAAGACACCGCCGGCGCGCTCAAGGGGATCGGCGCCGGAGCGCCTGCCGATAGCAAGGATCTGATCCTCAAGGCGCCCGACATCGCCGAGAACGGCGCCGTGGTGCCGGTGGACGTCGTCAGCAATATTCCCAACACCAGCTCGATCACGATTCTGGTGGAGAAGAACCCGTCTCCGCTCTCGGCGTCGTTCGATTTTGCCAATGGCGCACTGCCGGAAGTTTCGGCGCGCCTCAAGATGGGCCAGACATCCCTCATCAAGGCGGTAGCCAAAGCCGACGGCAAGTTCTATACCGCCCAAAAAGAAGTCAAGGTCACCGTCGGCGGTTGCGGCGGCTGATACAACCCTACAAGAGAAAAGGAACACGCCATGGCAGATCCGATGAAGATTCGCGCCCAGATGAAAGGCGATATCGCAGAAGTTCGCATCCTGATGGCCCACGCCATGGAAACCGGCCAACGCAAGGACGCGGCAGGCGTTACGGTCCCTGCCCATTTCATCCAGTCCATGACGGTAGAGGTCGGCGGCAAAAAAATGGTCGACGGCCAGATCGGCACCTCCGTCTCGCGCAACCCGGTCTTCGGCTTCAAGATGAAAGGCGCCAAAGTGGGCGACAAGGTAATCGTCAGCTGGGTTGACAACAAGGGAGACAAGAGAACGGACGAAGCTGCTGTTGCCTGAGTATTCCATCCAGAACAAAAACCGGGACGGGACACACCCGTACCATACCCTCACAGGAGGAGAGCATGAAACAAAGCCTCATCGGCGCGCTCTGCGCCATGGCGGTCATGGGTGGTGCATTTGCCCAGACGCCCAAAAAACCGGTCGCAAAGCCCACGCGCCAAACTGCGCCGGCGGTCGAAGCAAAAGACGCTGCAACCATCGAGTTCGAGAAGTTCCGTGCCGAGATGGAGGACAGCAACCCGGCCGAACTTTTCGAAATGAAGGGTGAGGAACAGTGGAAGACCAAACGCGGCCCGAACAATGTCGCGCTGGCTGAAAGTTGCGACCTCGGCCAGGGCGTCGGCAAGATCGAGGGCGCTTATGTGAAGATGCCGCGCTACTTCGCCGATGCCGATGCCGTGATGGACGCCGAACGCCGCATCGTCTGGTGCATGGTCGAAAAGCAGGGCTTCAAGTTCGAGGACATCGCCAAGACCCCCTTCGCCAACGAAACCTTCACGCCCGACATCACCAACCTGGTCACCTATGTCGCCGGCCATTCGCGCAACATGAAAATCGCCGTGCCGCTCAAGGAGCCGAAGGTGCGCGAGGCTTACGAGATCGGCAAGGAGATCGCCGCCTATCGTGCCGGCCCCTACGATTTCTCCTGCAATACCTGCCACGGGGCGGACGGCAAGCGCATCCGCATGCAGCAATTACCCAACCTCAGCACGGCGAAGGGTGCCATGAGCGGGGTACAGGGCTGGCCGGGCTATCGCATGACCGGCGGCGTAATGCTCACCCACCAGTGGCGCATGGGCGACTGCTTCCGCCAGCAGCGTTTCCCGCAACCGAAGTACGCCTCCGATGCGGTCGCCTATCTGCTGACCTACATGATCGGCAATGCCAACGGCCAGGTCTACAAAGGCCCGGGCATCAAGCGCTAACGGGGAGACAGACATGACAAAAAATATCCTGCTGGCCGCCATGGCCACCCTCCTCCTGATTGCCCTGCCGGCCGCCGCCGAAGGCGACTATCGCGCCAAGGCTATCGCAGTCATCAAGAAGGACTTCCAGCCGCGTGGCCAGGCATCCATCGACCGCCTCGCCGAAGACGGCCTGCAGGCCGTCTGCAATCGCACCGGCAACAAGCCGCCCAAATCACTGGCGGAAAGGATGGAAGCCGATCAATTGGCCGGCGTCAGGTATCCGGCCGACGGCAAGCTGATGGGGGACTGGAAAGAAGGCGAAAAACTGGCACAGAGCGGCCGCGGCTTCACGTGGTCCGATGATCCTGGCCTGCCGGTAGGCGGCAACTGCTATAACTGTCATCAGATCAGCCCGAAAGAAACTTCGTTTGGCACCGTCGGCCCGAGCCTCTATCAATTTGGCAAGCTGCGCGGCACTTCAGCGGAAATCCAGAAATACACCTACTCCAGAATCTACAATTCCAAGAGCTACAACCTCTGTTCGGAAATGCCCCGCTTCGGCCATATCGGCGCTCTGAAGGAAAAGCAGATCAAGGACCTGGTAGCGCTGTTGCTCGATCCCGAATCGCCGGTCAACAAGTAAGCCGGCGCACTCTGCGGGTCTGGTCGGTTGGCCAGACCCGTTTTATTTGGAGTCCACGATGTCCTCGATGAACCGCCGCGAATTTCTCCAGATGCTTGCCGCCGCGTCGGTGGCAGGTGCTGCACTGGACGCCCGCCCATTGCTCGCGGCCGGAAACGCCGACGTGCTTTACGACCTGCCGAAGTTCGGCAACGTGCATTTCATGCACTTCACCGACTGCCACGCGCAACTGCTGCCAATCTGGTTTCGCGAACCAAGCGTCAACCTCGGCATCGGCACGGCGCTGGGCAAAGCGCCGCATCTGGTCGGCGAGCATCTGCTCAAGGCCTTCAACATCAAGCCCGGAACACGCGAGGCGCACGCCTTTACCTATCTCGATTTCACCCAGGCCGCCAAGACCTACGGCAAGGTGGGCGGCTTCGCGCATCTGACCACGCTGGCCAAGCGCTTGCGAGCGGGCCGTCCGGGCGCGCTGCTGCTCGATGGCGGCGATACCTGGCAAGGGTCCGCCACCGCCTTGTGGAGCAAGGGACAGGACATGGTCGACGCCGGCAAGCTGCTCGGCGTCGACATGATGTCGGCGCACTGGGAATTCACGCTCGGCGACAAGCGCGTGCAGGAGATCGTCGAAAAGGATTTGAAGGGCAAGATCGAGTTTCTCGCCCAGAACATCAAGACCACCGACTTCGGCGATCCGGTATTCCCGCCCTATGCGATGCGCGAGATGAACGGCGTGCAAATCGCCGTGATCGGCCAGGCCTTTCCGTACACGCCGATCGCCAACCCGCGCTACATGATGGCCGACTGGACCTTCGGCATCCAGGACGAGAACATGCAGAAGATGGTCGACGAGGTGCGCGCCAAGGGTGCGAAAGTCGTCGTCGTCCTCTCGCACAACGGCATGGATGTCGACCTCAAGATGGCCGCCCGCGTCACCGGCATCGATGCCATTCTCGGCGGTCACACCCATGACGGCGTGCCGCGACCGATCACCGTAAAGAATGCCGGCGGCCAGACACTGGTCACCAATGCCGGATCCAACGGCAAGTTCCTCGCCGTGCTCGACTTCGACGTGAGTGGCGGCAAGGTTCAGGACTTCCGCTACAAGCTGCTGCCGATCTTCTCCAACCTGCTGCCGGCCGACGCCGAAATGGCCAGCTACATCGACAAGGTACGCGCCCCGCACAAGGCCAGGCTCGAAGAGAAACTCGCCGTTACCGAAGGCCTGCTCTACCGGCGCGGCAATTTCAACGGCAGCTGGGACCAGTTGATTCTGGACGCCATCATGGAAGTCAAGGGCGCCGACATCGGCTTCTCGCCGGGCTTCCGCTGGGGCACCACGCTGCTGCCGGGTAGTGCAATCACCTTCGAGCACCTGATGGACCAGACCGCGATCACCTACCCGCAATCGACCCTGAACGAGATGAAGGGCGAACGCGTCAAGGAAATCCTCGAAGACATCGCCGACAACCTCTACAACCCCGATCCCTATTACCAGCAGGGCGGCGACATGGTGCGCGTCGGCGGCATGAGCTACACCTGCGATCCCAACGCCGCGGCAGGACGCCGCATTTCAGACATGCGCCTGCATGACAAGCCGATGGCGGCGGACAAGACCTACAAGGTGGCCGGCTGGGCGCCGGTCGATCCCTCGGCTACGGGCGAACCGGTGTGGGACGTGGTCAGCCGCTGGCTGAAAGACAAGAAAACCGTCAGCCCGCGCAAGGTCAATGTACCGAAGCTGATTGGCATGAAGGGCAATCCGGGTATCGCTTGAATTGTTGGTCGCGGAATCCCGCAAGAAAGGCTGGAAACCCAAACATCATGACTGCTATTTCGGACGTAAGAATCAGATGCGGCCACTGCCGGGCCGTTTTCCCCTGCCCCATCGCCTTCCAGGATCTGGAGTCTCTCGAAAGCGCCATCGCGGCCGGGCTCCAGGCCACCTGTCCCTCTTGCGGGCAGGTGGTCATCTGCACCAGGAAAAACATGATGTGGCGCCATGCGGACGGATCTGGTGGAGGGCTGTCCGAGTAATATCGTTTCATCATGTTGCCGTGCCTTGGCACACCGATCGTTCTGCGTGGCCTTTCGCCTTTGTCTTCGTCGTTCCGGAAAGCGCAACGGTGTATTTTGCGCGTTGCTTTGACAGTGCCGGATTCGCTGGCGAGGCGCGCATCGGTTTCGACGGCGAGGACATTGGCCCGACGTCTCGTTGCTCAAACCGTCCTATGCGCTGTCTGAAAGAAAATTGCTCACAACCATGTAAGCAACAAAGACAAGGCGCTACGTGCCTCGTTGGTGAAACACTCCCCGCGCCTGAGCAGTTCACGAATCTGTGCAAGGGAAAGCCAGTGATATCCCTGCGGAGGCTCCATGACCGGACCGACGTCTGCAATGACATACCAGTTTTCATCAAACAGGAAACGCCCGCCTTCCTCGGATTGCAGGCAGGAAATCAGCACCCGGCCGTCTTTCGCCAGTGAATCCCCGAACTCGCCTGAATCCTTCATGTCGCCAGGCTCGACCGTTATTGCGGGAGTCAGTTCCATACGTGAGCCAAATCCTGGTTCGGCAACGGTTTGGAACAGGAAATGCGGGGCGTCATTCCAATATCCCATCGGTAGCAAGATATTGCCGCACCCCGCACTTTGGACGATTGGCTGCTCCCACATCTTGACCTCCCGGCTAAGGGAACGTACTTGAACGTGGCACACATCAAACGGTCGGCCGGTTTCGGGTTCCATCCCGTCGGCAGTCAGCCGCCACCCTCGCAACCGGCCCAAAGACACCATCTCAGGCGCGCTTCGCCATGGCGCCGGCCGTCGAAGCTCTTCCAGTACGCCTTGCAACGGCTCCCACGCACGATCTTCAACAAGCCGATTCGATAACAACAACTTTTCTGCAAAACCGGCGCCGGAAAAAGGCTTTCCCATCGCCAGCGAGTCCCAATCGGAGCAAAGCAGGGTCGAACGGAGATCGGTGTTGAGCAGGTAATCCTGGCCAAGCAAGGCGCAGAGGTCTCGTGCCGGCAACCAGGAGTGATAAAGGCCATGCACCACATCACCGGAAACGTGCAGGGTGCAATTGCGATTGCGCTTACCCAGAAAGCGCGTTCCCTGTTCCGATTGCAGGCTATCGGCCACTAATGTTCCGCGCCTGATGTCCGCAAACCACTCGGCCATCGGCGGTGGCTCACCACCATGGGCTTGCGCGGTATTGCTGGCCGTTGCCTGGAACGACGGTGCCAGTTGAAAGATGCCGACGTTGCCGGGTTCAGCCTTGGCCTGGACCAGTACCTCCATCGCATGCGCACTCCGGCGCACGATCAGTGCCAGCGTTCCAATCTCTCGTTGATCCAACAGTGGCTGTTCAATGGCACTCCCGTTGTGCTGGATCGCCCGAATGCCCACTACCGAGAAGAACCGCCCGGTTCGATGGCGAATTACGCCATTTTGCAGACTCCATTCCTTTGAACCGGCCAGTGGCGTGCGGGACAGGGAAAAATCTTCCGCGAGGAGCAGTTCCGCTATCCAATCGCGCACTGCGACGCGACCAAGGTTTTCTGCAGGCATTTCTATTTCTTTGTGCTGACAGCGATCAGTTTCGATCTGTTTTGCCAGAAAAACTTGATGGCTCCGGAGCCACAGGCGTCAACTATTTTCTTCCTGTTCTCCGGGTCATCGATCAACCGGGAAAGCACCCGGTCGGCGAGAAAACGGTGTGCCAGCCCACCATTGGCAGCTGCATACCCGGCGAATAATGCCAGATTGACGATGGGGTCCTGCTTGGCTGCGAGATTGGCGTCGGGGAACAATGTTGGCAAACGGTGCAACAGTGGGGGGCGTGCAAAATTCTCCAGTACATCGACCATTTCAAACATCGTACGGACCGCCTTGGTCTCCCCGGGGCCGCTCAGGTTTCGATCACCATCGACTCGCATGAAGGTAAGCGGCTCCGGCATTACGTCCAGTTCCGAAATCGCGGCGAACCGGATCCACATATCCAGATCAGACAACGTAACCAGTGACGGCCGAAAGATGCCAATCCGGTCGAGAAGATGGTGCCTGACCACCGCTGAAGAAATGCAAAGACAATTTCCTTTAAAAAACGCGCGCAGCCATTCCTCGGCGGATGGCTTTGTTTTGCCATCAGAAAATATCCCGGTGGCCCAAGTATTGGCGGCAGGAAGGCCGGTGCCGTCTATGATGACTACCTCGGTAAAAGACGCGCCCACTTCGGGACGATCTTCCAGTACGTTCAACTGCTGGGCAAGCTTGTCGGGGCTCCATTCATCGTCAGAGTTCTGGAACGCGACATAGCGACCGGTAGCCATGCCAAGCCCTAAGTTGCGTGCATGTTCCCGCCGGTTCTCCGCGCAACGGATCAGCCTCAAACGAGGATCAGGAATGCGCGAAACGATATCCGGCGTACCGTCGGTGGACCCATCATCGACAACAATGACCTCAATATCCTTTACCGTCTGTTCCAAAACACTTTCAACTGCGCGCTGCACATACGCCGCATGCTGATAGGAGGGGATGACGACGGAAACAAGCGGTTGAGAGTTCATCGGTCAGTTCTCTTGACTTCGGGGGGAGTCCATATATGCCAGGTTAGGAGCGGGAAATCCAAGGAGCCTTCGGGGAGTGTGGCTGACACCGGGTGCCGCAGTCAATCGCCGATTTCGGGCCGACATGCGTCACGATTTACAGAATAGCCCACCGGATTTCCCGGCAGGCAAGCCCAGGGGGAGGAGAGGATGTTTGCTACGTTCATGCGATTGCCGTGGCGCTGTTGCCGATCCGGCCCGAACTGCGGCAAATATTTGCTACATTCTGACCCATGAGCATAAACATCGCCCAACTGCTTTTGCGCGCTGCGCAGATCCATCCGCAGCGGCCCGCGCTCGCACGCGGCGAGCGCCTGCTGGCGAGCTATGCCGAGTTGGCGGCGCGTGTCGGCCGCCTTGCGGCCGGCCTGGCGGCGCGGCTGCAGCCCGGCGACCGCGTCGCCCTGGTGATGAAGAACTGCCCGCAGTACGTCGAGTTGATGTTCGCCTGCTGGCACGCGGGCCTGGCCGTGGTGCCGATCAACGCCAAGCTGCACCCGAAGGAGCTGGAATTCATCCTCGCCGACAGCGGCGCGCGCCTGTGCTTCGTCAGCGCCGACCTCTATGCTGCGTTGGCTCCGCTCGCCGTTGCCGGCATGGAAGAAGTGATCGACATCGACGGGCCGGAATATGCGCGGCTTTTCGCCGCCGCGACTATGCCGGTCGCGCCGCGCGCGGCGGACGATGCGGCCTGGCTGTTCTATACCAGCGGCACCACCGGCCGGCCCAAGGGCGTGACCCTGACCCATCGCAACGCGCTGGCGGCGGTTTTCAATTATCTGTCCGACGTGGACGGCATCGCGCCCGGCGACGCCATCATCCACGCCGCACCGATGTCGCACGGCTCGGGCTTTTACATGCTGCCCCACGTCGCCCGCGCCGGCGTGAACGTGGTGCCCGAATCGGGCGGCTTCGACCCGGCCGAGATCTTTGCGCTGCTGCAGGCGCACCGCGGCGTGACCATGTTCGCCGCGCCGACCATGGTGAAACGCCTGGTCGATCACCCCGGCGATGCCGATACTTCCGGACTCAAGACCATCGTCTACGGCGGCGGACCGATGTACACGGCCGACTGCAAGGCGGCGCTGCGGCGCTTCGGCTACAAGCTGGTGCAGATCTACGGTCAGGGCGAATCGCCGATGACCATCACCTGCCTGGACAAGGCCCTCCACGCCGATACCACGCATCCGCGCTACGAACAACGCCTGGCCTCGGTCGGCCATGCCTTCACCGGGGTCGAGGTCAGGGTCGCCGATGCCGACGACCGACCGCTGCCCGCCGGCGAGATCGGCGAGATACTGGTGCGCGGCGACACGATGATGGCCGGCTACTGGAACAATCCCGCCGCCAGCGCCGAGACTTTGCGCGGCGGCTGGCTGCATACCGGCGATGTCGGCAGCATGGACGCGGACGGCTTCCTGACGCTGAAGGACCGCAGCAAGGATGTCATCATCTCCGGCGGCTCCAACATCTACCCACGCGAAGTCGAGGAAGTGCTGTTGCGGCATCCGGCGGTGAGCGAGGTCTCGGTAGTGGGCCAGGCCGATGCCGAATGGGGCGAGATCGTGATCGCCTTCGTCGTCGCTCGCGGGCAGGCGCCCGACAGCGCCGAGCTCGATGCCCTGTGCCTGGACAACATCGCCCGCTTCAAGCGGCCCAAGCGCTATGTGATGGTCGATTCATTGCCGAAGAACAATACCGGCAAGGTGCTGAAGACGCGGCTGCGAGAACTGCTGGTGGAGTCAGGCCACACCCACTAGCCGGCTGTCGAGCAGAAGTCGGCGCTGGCGGGACGCCAAATTCTTGAACAACACCGCGCTGGCGAAGCCGGCTTTGTCTTCCAACGTCACGAAAATGTCGCCGCTGGCCGTACCGGAGCGCTGGCATAATGGAAGCTGAAATTCTGGATGGGTATACAGTCGTTGTTGCCCGTATGAACAGGGCGAGTGTCAAGCGCTGAAGACGGATCAAAAAGGATCATGAACTTGACATCTCGGCAGTTCAATCTCGAGTTAAGTGGCGGATCGAGCGGCTCTCGTTCCGCGAAGGTCGATGCTGCGATTGAGAAATTGTCCGCAGCCGCAGGAGCGGAATCGCGCGGAGCAATCTTTACCCGAGCCGAAGTTGTTGAGTTCATTCTTGACCTGGTCGGATACACCGAGGACAAGCCGTTGGCTCAGTGCCGACTTTTGGAGCCCTCATTCGGCGGCGGTGATTTTCTGTTGCCTGCCGTGAGCCGATTGCTCAAAGCATGGCGCGCTGCAAAGGGCACGAAGTCTGCGCTGGACGATATGGGCGAAGCGATACGAGCGGTAGAACTCCACCGCGAAACCTTCCAATCCACTCGTGCTGCGGTGATCGCCCTGTTAGTCGAAGAAGGCTTGGCCGAGAGAACGGCGGTAGCCCTTGCTGATCGCTGGCTGACACTTGACGATTTCCTTCTGGCTCCGCTAACCGGCCAATTCGACTTCGTCGTCGGGAATCCGCCCTATGTGCGTCAAGAGCTGATTCCCGCGCCTTTGCTGGCGGAGTACCGCGGCCGCTATCAGACGCTGTATGACCGGGCCGATCTATATATTCCTTTCATCGAGCGATCGTTGTCGGCGCTCTCGAAGGGTGGCAGCCTGGGTTTCATTTGCGCCGATCGCTGGATGAAGAACCGCTATGGCGGGCCGCTGCGCAGCCTTGTGGCCGAACGGTTCCATCTGAAAATATATGTCAACATGGTGGATACTCCGGCCTTCCACTCCAACGTAATCGCCTATCCGGCCATCACCGTCATCAGCCGGGAAAGCCCCGGCGCGACGCGCATTGCCCATTGCCCCGCCATCGACCGGGCCACGCTGACAAAGCTCGCCGCAGCGCTGCGCGTCAATCCGCTGCCGAAGGATTGCGGATCGGTGCGCGAACTGGCTCGGGTCACCGATGGCGCAGAACCCTGGTTGCTCGAATCCTCGGATCAGATGGCGCTCATCAGGCGACTTGAGCAGGAATTCCCAACCCTGGAAGAAGCCGGTTGCATGGTTGGTATCGGTGTGGCGACCGGCGCGGACAAGGCCTTCATCGGCGACTTCGACACCCTCGATGTCGAACCGGATCGCAAGCTTCCGCTGGTAACAACTCGCGACATCGTGTCCGGTGAGGTGAAATGGCGCGGGCAAGGCGTCATCAATCCGTTTGCCGACACGGGCGGACTGGTCGATCTGCGGGACTACCCGCGCCTGCGGCGCTACCTGGAAGCACGGCAGGAGGTCATCGCAGGCCGCCACTGCGCGCAGAAATCGCCGGCCAACTGGTATCGGACCATCGACAGAATTACTCCGGCTCTCGCGAGAAAACCGAAGCTTTTGATCCCTGACATCAAGGGCGAGGCGCATATTGTGTTCGAGGGTGGAAATCTGTATCCGCACCACAACCTTTATTACGTCACATCCGAAACGTGGGACTTGAGGGCATTGCAGGCAGTGCTGCTCTCGGCCATCACCCGTCTATTCGTGGCGACGTACTCAACCAAGATGCGGGGTGGCTTCCTGAGGTTCCAGGCGCAATATCTCAGACGCCTTCGCCTTCCGCATTGGCGAAGCGTTTCCGAGTCGCTACGAGTCGACCTGATTGATGCGGCTACGAGACGAGATATGCAGGCGTGCAACCGGGCTGCGTTCAAACTGTACGGCCTGAGTCACGAAGAAAAATCCGGCCTTGGAGGCAATGAGGAATAAATGGCGCTTGATCTTGTCGATTACGAAAAAAGGGCCCGCAAGGCCGTGAAGGATTTCTGGAAGAAGCGGAAGGCAGCCACACAAAAGCAGATTGAATCCGGCAAGGCTGACCAAGGCGAACGTGCAGGCGTCACCAGCGGCAAGAATATGGATGGCTTCGTCGCGCTGGTGATCGATATCGTCCGAGCCAACGGCCTGGCCCATGCGCAGATTCACCAGCGGCGGGCCGTGCTGACCTTGCCGGGTTACTTCCGGCCGACCAAGCTATGGGATCTCCTGGTCATACACAAGGGCGACCTGATCGCGGCCATCGAGCTGAAGAGCCAGGTCGGCCCCTCGTTCGGCAACAACTTCAACAACCGCACCGAAGAAGCCATCGGCACCGCGCACGATCTGTGGACGGCCTACCGTGAAGAGGCGTTCGGAAAACAGCCGCGTCCTTTCGGCGGCTGGCTGATGATGGTCGAGGATGCGCCGAAATCCAGGTCACCGGTCAAGGACAGCTCACCGCACTTCCCGGTCTTTGCCGAATTCAAGAATGCATCCTACCTCGAACGCTATGACCTGTTATGCCAAAAGCTTGTGCAGGAACAGCTTTACACGACTGCCAGCCTGATCACATCGACGCGCAGTGCCGCATCGGGTGGTGAATTTGCGGAGATGTCGACGATGACGGGCCTCAAGACCTTCGTCACCGCGTTGGCCGGACACGTAGCAGCGGAGGCCGCACGACTAGGGTGACGCTGGGAAAGCATTACGGACGACGTCTGCGTCACCAATCGCCCGAGCAGGTCACTGTGATCGAACAGGCGCCTGGCAATCAGATGCACCACGGCATGTTCGCCCTCGCCTTCGCGCTGCAAAGTTCCGGCCACGCCAAGTAGCCGGCTGCCGAGCAGGAGTCGGCGCTGGCGGGACGCCAAATCCTTGAACACCACGACGTTGGCGCAACCGGTTTCGTCCTCCAGCGTGACGAAGATGACGCCGCTGGC
>JAPLQZ010000025.1 GCA_026399415.1 Rhodocyclales bacterium
CGGATGACGACGAGGACAGTTTCGCGCCGATCGCCTACCTCACCGCGGATCGCAGCATCGAGCCCTCAGCGGTACTCGAGCGCAAGGAGTATGACCGTTTGCAGGATGAAGGGCTGAGTTCGGCGCTGGCAAGCCTGGACGATCGCAGTCGCACCATCGTTCAGAGGCGCTGGCTGGTCGCTGATGGCGAAGAAGCCTCGACACTGCATGAGTTGGCCGCCGAATATGGTGTCTCGGCAGAGCGCATCCGCCAGATTGAAGTCAAGGCCATGCAGAAGATGAAAGGCCAGCTCGCGGCGTAACAGGATCTGCGTTAACGACAACGGGGCAGCCTCAACGATTGAGGCTGCCCCGTTGTTGTATCGCGGTCACCAGGCCGGCAGGTAGTGGTCAACCAGCAGCGCGGCGAACAGCAGCGAGAGATAGACAATCGACCAGCGGAAAGTGATGCGCGCCACGGCATCCGAATAGTCGCGCCAGATCAGCCATGCATAGCCAAGGAAGATGGTGTCGAGCAGGACCGCCGAGGTCAGATAGAACCAGCTGCTCATGCCGATAACATAGGGCACCAGGGTCACCAGCGACAGGCCGATGGTGTAGAAGAACACATGGCGCCGGGTGTATTCCGCGCCGTGCGTCACCGGCAGCATCGGCAGGCCGGCCGCCGCGTACTCCTTGGTCCGATACAGCGCCAGCGACCAGAAGTGCGGCGGGGTCCACACGAAGATGATGAGAAACAGCAACCAGGCCTCGCCCGGCGCGTCGCCGGTCACTGCGGCCCAGCCGAGCACCGGGGGCATGGCGCCGGACGCGCCGCCGATAACGATGTTTTGCGAAGTATTGGGCTTGAGAAAGATGGTATAGATCACTGCATAGCCGACGAACGTGGCGAAGGTCAGCCACATGGTGAAGGGGTTCACCCAGGCGTAGAGCAGGAAAAGCCCGGCCCCGCCGATGAGGCCGGAGAAGATCAGTGTCTGCAATGAATTGACCTCACCTTGCGGCAAGGGCCGGCCGCGGGTGCGCGCCATCAGCGCATCGATCTTCTGTTCAATCAGGCAATTTGCCGCTGCTGCGGAACCCGCCACCAGGGCAATGCCTGCCGTGCCTGCCAGCAAGATGCGCCAGGGCACCATGCCCGGCACGGCGAGGAACATGCCGATCACCGCACAAAAGACGATCAGCGACACCACGCGTGGCTTTGCCAGCTGAAAATAGTGGCGCAGGCGCTGGGAACCAAGGCGCAATTTAAGAGTAGTTGATTTCACGCTTGAGGGATGAACGATTGAAGCCAGAATCAGAAATGAGTTTATCACGCACCCGGGAGCTGAATGACGACACTGGCGCGGCCAAAGAACGCGATGACCCGCCTCTGATCAAAATTTGATCAGTTTTCCGAGTTCGCGAATAAATGCCTTCGGCTCGGGGGCGTCAGAGTAACGGAAAACCAGCAGGCCGCGCCTGTCGACCAGATTGATATGACGGCTCTGGCTTCCCCCGAGAACCTGCAACACCTTAGCATCTGTGGCCTTGACCAAAACCAGATCCGGGTGCGCTGCCATCAGGCCGGCCTCTGGCGTGGTTGAATCGGTGATCAGCCACAGGCGGTCGATGCGCGCCATGTTGCGTCCCTGCGCGGTGCGTGCCTGCCGGGTCAGGTAAAGCGCGTGCTGGCAGCGCTCATCGCAGCCGCCGGGTGCGGCAAAAATCACCAGCCACTTGCCGCTGACATCGGAATGCTCCAGCGGCGCGCCATCCAGGCGCCGCAAAGCCTCAAACGGCAGTGGCACGGGATCAAGCGGCTGACCGACCACCGCCGCCACCTGCGGCGGCGAGACATAGCGGAAGTACAGCGCGGCAACGAGAGGCAGCACGCCGATAGCCACTATCGCCAACAGTATCAGCCTGCCTTTCGACTGGCTGGAAGGACCAGGTGCCGCCGCGGCACTGGAGCCGCCTTCGACTTCACTGCCGGTCCGATTGTTCGTTGTCATTTCTTCCGCCATGCAAAGAGGCCGTAAGCCGCGGCCATCAGTGCGAATACGAGCCACATTACCGCATAGCCATAGTGTCTGTTTGCCGGATTGTCGGGGCTGCCCCAGTCGCGGATCAGGCCGTCGCCGTCCGCGCCGGTTTGCAGCAGTATCACCGGCAGTGCGTCGAGGCCGCTGAGCCGACGATAGTCCGCTTCCCGCACATGCTGCCAGACAGCCCCCTGCGGCTGAGTTTCCTGCAATTCAAATATCCTGGTTTCAAAGCTGCGGGTCACGCCCGCAATCTCGACTTCACCTGCCGGCGACGAGACCAATGGAATATCCGAGCGCAGTCGCGGTGCCGGTATCCAGCCACGATTGACCAGAACCACAGCATCACTGCCGGCCAGGCGCAAGGGCGTGAGAACATGATAGCCGGGGCGGCTGTGATGGATCTTGTTGTCTACAAACAGGGTATTTTCGGGGAGCCAGCGACCACGCGCGGTTGCCGCCCGGTCGAGCAGCTTTTCGGACTGGCGCGGCTGCGCCGACAAACTTATCGGCGTCGACACGCGAGCCGCCTGTTCGCGCCCGAACCGCTCACCACGGGTTTCCGCACGCCAGAGTTGAAGACGCGCCATACCCAGACAAGTCAGGATCAACAACACCACCAGCAGCAGGCGCAGGGCGCCACTCTTGAAATGGAAAATCGACATCGGCAGAATGTTGTACCTGAGCTGGGGTCGTGCAAGAACCGCGAGTCCGCTAGACTGCGCGTTTTCAGGAGAAAAATCCATGCGCATCGTCGTCGTGCTGATGCTGATCGCCATCATCGCCAGCCTCGGCAGCGCGCTGGTGTTTATCTATCGCGATCAAGGTCAAAACAAGACGCGGGCGGTCAAGGCACTGTCCTTGCGCGTGGGCCTTTCCCTGGCGCTGTTTCTGCTTTTGATGGCCGCGCACTGGCTAGGCTGGATCGGCGACCGCCTGTGATCCCGAGCAACCCGGCGCCCACCCGAATCGGGCTGGCGCCAGGCTTTACAGCCAATAGACGACGACGAACAGGCCGAGCCAGACGACGTCCACAAAGTGCCAGTACCATGCCACCGCCTCGAAGGCAAAATGGCGCTCCGCGGTGAAATGCCCCTTCAATGTGCGCAGCAGAATCACGATCAGCATCGTCGCCCCGAGCGTCACATGAAATCCATGGAAGCCTGTCAGCATGAAAAACGTCGAGCCGTAGACGCCGGTGGTCATCTTGAGATTCAGGTGGCTATAGGCTTCCGCGTATTCGTAGGCCTGCAGGCTGATAAACACGACGCCAAGCACAATCGTCATGGCCAGGCCGGTGATCAACTGCTGCCGCTTGTTGGCGACCAGGCCCCAGTGCGCCCAGGTTACCGTCACGCCAGAACTCAACAACAACAGGGTGTTGATTGCCGGAATCCCCCACGCATGCATCGGCGTGAAGAGATCCTTGGCCGCGGGTCCGGCCGTTGGCCACTGGCCCTTGAAGCCTTCCCAAAGCGCGGCCTGATCGGCGCTGGCGATGTCCGGAACGGACAGAACGCGGACATAGAACAGCGCGCCAAAAAATGCCGCGAAGAACATCACTTCCGAAAAAATGAACCAGGCCATTGCCCAGCGGAAGGAACGATCCACCTGCGGGTTGTAGCTGCCGCTCTCGGACTCGCCGATGACGCGGCCAAACCAGCCGAACAGCATGACCGCCAGAACGGCAAACCCGCCCATCAGAAGGAAGCCGCCGCTGGCGACCGAATTCATCGTCATCACGGCGCCGCTTGCCAGCAGGAGCAGGGCCAGGGAACCGACCAGTGGCCAGTGGGAGGGCTGGGGAACGAAATAGCGGTTTGCGGATGCGGGGTGACTCATGTTGACCTCCTCCAAATCATGGTGCCGTGTACCGTGTTGATGCGCCAGATCACTGATGACTGACGTTGATGGCCACTGTCACCAGCGTAATCACAAAAATCAGCATGAAGACCAGCGCCGTAATCAATATCTGCAAGGGCGACAGGGATGGCGCATCCGGTTCGCGCAGTTTGTGACCGCGGACTCCCACCAGACCCCAGGCAACCGTACGAATGGTGTGCCAGAGCCTGCCTTTTGGCGGTGGTGGATTGGGCGCCAGCATCGATCACATCCGGTCTTCGGCAGGCTTTGCGGATGCTCTGACGCTGCCGGCAGGCACCTCGAAAAACGTGTACGAAAGTGTGACGGTGTTCACGTCATCGGGCAGTTTCTTGTCCAGCACGAAGACCACCGGCATCTCGCGCACCTCGTGCGGCGCAAAGGTCTGCTGCTTGAAGCAAAAGCAATCCAGCTTCTTTACGTAGCCACCCGCATGTTGCGGGCCGTAGCTGGGCACCGCCTGGCCGATCACGGTGGTATTGCGCGTATTCTCGATCCGATAGGTCACGTGAACAATATCGCCTGTCTTGACAACGAGGCTGGCAGTCTCCGGACGAAAGCGCAGTCCGCCCTCGTGACTGTTGGCATCAAACTCTAGCGTCACCGGGCGGGCCGCCAGCGACGACTCGGCAAGCCGTTCTGCACGGTCGATGTCATAGAGACCGGTCCATTCGCAAAAAGCGCGATAAAGCGACGGCTGAACGGAGACAAAGATCAGGCTGCCGGCGATGACAGCCAGCAAACCAATCACGATGCGCCGGTTGCTGGCTACTCGTGGCAACGAGTGCCCAACTGCCGCTGCGGCCGGGATCAGGTCAGGATTCAAGTGTTGCCCATCCACTGCTTGAAAATGACGCTCAGAAATACCGCGGCAGCAAACAAGGCGAGGCCGATCGCGATGCGTCGGTTGGCCTGCTCGCGGGACGTGTCGCCGTTCACCCGTGGGCCTCTGCCGGATCAAACGCGGGGGGATCTTCAAAGGTATGGTGCGGCGCTGGGGATGGCACGGTCCATTCCAGTCCGCGCGCGCCGTCCCATGGCCGGGCTTCAGCCTTGACGCCACCCTTGATCGCCTTGAAAACCACCACGAGGACCAACAGCTGGCTGAAGCCAAAACCGAAGGAACCAATGGAGGAAATCATGTTGAAGTCGGCAAACTGCTGCGCATAGTCGGGAATGCGGCGCGGCATGCCGGCCAGACCGAGGAAGTGCTGCGGAAAGAAGGCGATGTTGAAGAAGATCATCGACAACCAGAAGTGCAGTTTCCCCAGACCCTCGCTATACATGTGACCGGTCCATTTCGGCAGCCAGAAGTAGAGGCCGGCATAGGCGGAGAAGAGCGCCCCGGCCACCATGACGTAATGGAAGTGAGCGACGACGTAATAGGTATCCTGCAATTGAATGTCCACCGCGGTCATGGCCAGCACCAGCCCGGTCAACCCGCCGATGGTGAATAGCACCAGGAAGCCGAGCGCAAACAGCATCGGCGTCTCGAAACTCAGCGAGCCGCGCCACATGGTCGTAACCCAGTTGAAAACCTTCACCCCGGTCGGGATCGCAATCAGCATGGTGGCATACATGAAGTAAAGCTGGCCGGTGAGCGGGATGCCCGTCACATACATGTGGTGCGCCCAGACGAAGAAGGAAATCAGGCCGATCGCGGCGATCGCATACACCATCGAGGTGTAGCCAAACAGATGCTTGCGCGAAAACGCCGGAATCACGTGGGAAACCACGCCGAAAGCCGGCAAGGCGATGATGTATACCTCGGGGTGCCCGAAGAACCAGAAGATATGCTGGAACAGCACCGGATCACCGCCACCGGCCGCGTTGAAGAAGCTAGTGCCAAAATGGCGATCCGTCAGCAGCATGGTCACTGCGCCGGCCAGAATCGGCATCGAGGCGATCAGCAGGAAGGCCGTCACCAGCCAGGTCCAGCAGAACAGCGGCATCTTCATCAGGGTCATGCCAGGCGTGCGCATGTTGAGAATGGTGGTAATGATGTTGATCGAGCCCATGATCGAGGACATGCCGAGGATGTGCACGGCAAAGATCGCCATGTCCATGCCCATGCCCATCTGGATCGACAGCGGCGGATACAGGGTCCAGCCGGTGCCGGCAGCGCCGCCGGGTACGAAGAGCGAGGCAGTCAGAAGAATGGCGGCCGGCGGCAGCAGCCAGAAGCTCCAGTTGTTCATCCGTGCGAACGCCATGTCCGGGGCCCCGATCATCAGCGGGATCATCCAGTTGGCGAAGCCGACGAAGGCCGGCATGATCGCGCCGAACACCATGATCAGTGCATGCAGCGTCAGCATCTGGTTGTAAAACTCGGGGGACACGTACTGCAATCCGGGCGAGAGCAGTTCGGCGCGGATAATTAGGGACATCGCGCCGCCAACCAGGAACATCACAAAGCTGAACCACAAGTACATCGTCCCGATGTCCTTGTGGTTGGTGGTGGTCACCCAGCGCATCAACCCGGTCGGACCGTGGCCATGGCTGGCGTCATCGTGGTGGCCGGCATGTCCGGCGGCTTGGCTAGCTTGCATAATCAAATTCTCCTGAAGGCCGATGGCGCGATCACTTGCCGCGAAGTGCCTTGACTTCGGCGGGCTGAATGACCTCGCCGAGCTTGTTGCTCCATGCGTTCCGCTCGTAGGCTACAACAGCCGCGATATCCGTGTCGCTCAACTGGGCGCCAAAGGCCGCCATCGCGGTACCCGGCTTGCCCTTGAGGACCAGGTCGATATGGGCTTGCTTCGGCCCCTTGGCAACATTGGAACCGTCGAGTGCCGGGAATACGGGCGGCAAGCCCTTCCCGCTCGGCTGATGACAGGCGGCGCAAGTGGCGGCATAGACCTTTTCGCCACGGGCAAGCTGTTCATCGAGCTTCCAGACCTTGTTGGGATCCTCCGCCGCTGCCGCCATTTCCTTCTTCCGTTCCGCAACCCAGGCCGCATACTTTTCAGCGGAAACCACCTCGACCACCACCGGCATGAAGGCGTGGTCCTTGCCGCAGAGTTCCGAACACTGGCCGCGATACGTGCCTTCCTTGTCGGCACGGAACCAGGTGTCGCGCAGGAATCCGGGGACGGCGTCGGTCTTGACGGCGAACGCCGGCACCGACCAGCTGTGAATCACGTCGGAGGCGGTCGTCAGGATGCGCACCTTCTTGCCCACCGGCACCACCATCGGGCGATCGACCTCCAGCAAGTAGTGCTCGCCCTTGGGAGCCTTGTTTTCAATCTGGTCGCGCGGCGTGGATTGTACACTCATGAACTTGACCCCGGCGGCGTCGCCGGTGAGGTATTCGTAACCCCACTTCCACTGATATCCCGTGGCCTTGATCGTCAGATCGGGTTGCGAGGTATCGCGCATCTGTACCAGGGTCGAGGTGGCCGGGAAAGCGATGGCGATCAGAATCAGCGTCGGGATAACGGTCCAGGCAATTTCCACCGTCATGTTGTCGTGGAAATCGGCGGCCTTGTGGCCCCTTGACTTGCGATGGAAAATCAGAGACCAGGTTACGACGGCAAAAACGCCAACGAAGATGATGAAGATGACCCACGTCAAGAGGCTGTGCAGCTCGTAGACGCGCTTGGCAGTGGCCGTCACCGGCGCCTGCAGGCTGATTTCCCAGGCCGCGTTGGCAACGCCGCTGAACAGGCCGAACAGTCCGGCCATCAGAAGTCCCGCAGGTCCGCGCCGCAAACGGCTCGCCTCGCGATTCTTGTATGAGTGTCGTGTCATCTCTCCCCCTCCCCACCGGGTCCTGGGCGACGCGGCACAGTGTTGGCGCGACTACCCGGCGTGTTCAAAAACCTACCAAAAAGAGCCCCGTGGAACCCCGTTCCAGTTTCTCAGCAGTCGCGAAGGTTAACACAATACTATTGATCCAAATCAATATACATGTAGAAATTATTGGTATAAACGATTGATGTTGCGGAAAAGTCCGGCGCACGCCGATAACGCAGAGAGAATTCCTTCGTGGCGCTGGCTCTGCGACGCAGCAAACCGGCCGGTCCGCTAACCGGCGAGCGCGACCAGGAGTTTGTCGTGAACTCCGCCAAAACCCCCGTTGCTCATGATCAGCACTTGATCGCCGGCGTTCGCCGCAGACGCCACGGCCTCAACCAACTGATCCAAGTCATCGAAAACGCGCGCCCGGTCGCCCAGCGGAGCGAGAACTATCTTGGCGTCCCAGCCCAGATTGTCGGCGTAGCAGTAGGTCGAGTCCGCCTCCGCGAGGCTTTCAGGTAATTGCGCCTTCATCGCGCCCAGCTTCATGGTGTTTGAACGCGGCTCAAGAACCGCCAGGATTCGGGCGCGGCCGACCCGCTGGCGCAGGCCTTCGAGAGTCACGCGAATCGCCGTTGGATGGTGCGCGAAATCGTCGATCACGGTGACGCCGCGCACGGTGCCGCGCACTTCCAGACGACGCTTGATGCCGCCGAAGCTTGCCAAAGCCTTCAAGCCGACGGCCACCGGAACTCCGGCATGGCGCGCTGCCGCCAGAGCCGCGATGGCGTTCGCCCGATTGTGAGCGCCCGGCAGATCGAAGCATTCGACCTGACCCTGCACCTTGCCGGAAAGGGTCACCTCAAAGCCGCCTGAATCATCGGACTCCCCGGCGTGCCAGCCTTCCGCACCATTGAACCACTCGACAGGAGTCCAGCTGCCACGGGCCAAAACACGCGTGAGTGAGGCTTCTCCAGCATTCGCAATGATCAGTCCATTTCCAGGCAAAGTCCGCACCAAATGATGAAATTGCGTCTCAATAGCCGCAAGATCAGCGAAGATATCGGCGTGATCGAACTCAAGGTTGTTAAGAATCGCTGTACGCGGGCGGTAGTGCACGAACTTGGAGCGCTTGTCGCAGAACGCGGTGTCGTACTCGTCGGCCTCGATCACAAAGAAGGGCGAATCGGTCAGCCGGGCGGAAACGCCAAAACCTTGCGGCACCCCGCCGACGAGGAAGGAAGGATTCAGCCCGGCCTCTTCAAGAATCCACGCCAACATGGACGTTGTGGTCGTCTTGCCGTGCGTGCCCGCCACGCCCAGCACCCAGCGGCCACCCAGAATGTTCTCGGCCAGCCATTGGGGTCCGGAAACGTAGGGCAGATTGCGATCAAGAATGGCTTCGAGCAGCTGATTGCCGCGTGAAATCGAGTTACCCACCACAAACAGGTCAGGATTCAGCGTCAATTGCCCGGCACCGTAGCCGGCCACCAGGTCAATCCCCTGCTCGCCGAGTTGCGTGCTCATCGGCGGATAGACATTGGCGTCGCAACCGGTAACTTGGTGCCCGGCCGCACGCGCCAGCAACGCGATACCGCCCATGAAGGTGCCGCAGATGCCGAGGATGTGGATATGCATGTTGCCGTTCCGTGAAATAATGAACCCGATTTTACCCGCTCGCCGCATTTGCCAGACCACGCCATGCCACGCCGTAAACCTGCCCCCTCCGCCTCAAGCCATCTGCGACGCGCAATTGCTGGCGCCGCCGCACGCTTGATGGCGGAAGAAGGGATCACCGACTATGGCACCGCCAAACGCAAGGCGGCGCGCAGCCTGGGCGCTAGCGAAGGAGAGGCGCTGCCAACCAACGAAGAGGTCGAGACCGAACTACGCGCTTGGCAGTCGCTTTACCAGGAGGATGAGCAGCGCGAACGGGTCCACGATCTGCGCGCCACAGCGGTCGAGGTGATGCAGTTGCTGGCTGAATTCACTCCCTACCTTACGGGCGGCGCACTAGATGGCACCGCCGGCCGCTATTCAGCCGTCGAGCTGGATCTATACGCCGATAGTAGTAAAGATGTAGAGATCATGCTGTTATCTCACGGCATCTCCTACGATACCCTGGATAACCGACGGATTGGCGTTGATGCCCAGTTGCGTCTTGAGTGGAATGATCTTCCGGTACTGATCTCGGTATACCCCCCGGCGGCGGAACGACAACAACCCAGGAACTCCCATGGCGGGCGAAGTCGCCACCGCGTTCGCGCCGAGGCGGTGCTTGAACTGCTGCGAGAGGCGCCGGAATGACGCGCTCACGGCTCTGGCTGACGGTCGCCGGCGCTGCCCTGGTTGCGGCGGCAATCGGTTATCGGCTGGGTGTCCTCGGGGAAAGCGCCGAATCGCCGACTGCTGCGACCCAGGCATTGCCGGTTTTTGAAATGGTCCTGACCGATCTGAAAGGCCAGCCGCAAAGCCTCGGCCAATGGCGCGGTAAAGTCCTGGTGGTCAACTACTGGGCAACCTGGTGCCATCCCTGCCTCGAGGAAATGCCCGGCTTTTCCCGGCTGCAAGACAACTATCGAGACAAAGGCGTTCAATTTGTAGGCATCAGTAGGCATCAGTATCGATACCGCTACTAAAATTGTCGAATTTCAGAAAACAACTCCCGTCAGCTACCCCCTGTTGATCGGTGATATCGGCGTCATGGAGAACAGCGCCAAGCTGGGCAATACCCGCCAGGCCCTCCCTTTCACCGCCGTCTTCAACGGTCAGGGCCGCCTTTCAGCCACCAAACTGGGACGCTTTGCGGAGGCCGACCTCGAACGGCTACTGCTAGAACTGGTTTCGCGATAGCTGGACAAAGTGCGGGTATTTGCGGCAAACTTGCGGTCATGACGAAGCCAAAAAACAGTAATGCACGCAAGGGCACACCCAGCGGCGAGGACTTGAACGGCGCGGTTCTGGTACTCCATGGGCCGAACCTGAACCTGCTGGGGACACGCGAGCCGGAGATTTACGGTCGCACGACCCTGGCCTCCATCCACACGGCGATGGAAGCCCGCGCCCGAGCTTTCGGCGTCCGCCTCGAAAGCTTCCAGAGCAACCATGAAGGCGAACTGATAGACCGGGTACAGTCGGCCCGCGAACAGGGCGTGCGTTTCATCGTCATCAACCCGGCCGGATATACCCACACCAGCGTTGCCCTGCGCGATGCCCTGGCGGCGGTGGCCATACCGTTCATTGAAGTCCATCTGTCCAACGTGCATGCGCGGGAGCCTTTCCGCCGCAAGTCGTATTTTTCGGATCTCGCCATCGGCGTTATCTCCGGTCTGGGCGCACAAGGCTACGAACTGGCGCTGGAAGCAGCGCTGGCACGTTTGCGCGCCGTCTGAACCATCCAAAGGAGTCCCCATGGACCTGAGAAAACTCAAGACCCTGATTGATCTCGTGCAGAACTCCGGCATCTCGGAGCTTGAAATCAGCGAGGGCGAAGAAAAGATTCGTATCGCCAAGCATTTCACCGCCGCACCGGCCACCACAGTGATCGGCATGCCCGCTTCGGCCACCGGTACGGCACCGGCCGCCGTGTCGCCAGCGCCGACTCCTGGCACCGAAACCGCGCCGGTCCAGGCGGAAGGCCATGTGATGAAGGCGCCGATGGTGGGAACCTTCTACCGATCGAGCGGCCCCGACGCTGCCCCCTTCGTCGAGGTCGGCCGAACCGTGCAAGCCGGCGACACACTGTGCGTCATCGAAGCCATGAAACTGATGAACGAGATCGAAGCAGACATTTCCGGCGTGATCAAGTCAATCGAGGTTGAAAACGGACAGGCGGTAGAGTACGGACAGCCAATGTTCGTGATCGGCTGATCATGTTCGGCAAGGTTCTCATTGCCAAACTCGGCGACCAGCTGCCCTCGGGCAGCGCAGCGGCGCAGCCAAATCGCCCGGCAGCCGAAGGGTGCGCGGGTGGTTTTGCCGCGGAGGAAAAGCATGTTTGGTAAGGTATTGATTGCCAACCGCGGCGAAATCGCCCTGCGCGTGTTGCGCGCCTGTCGCGAACTCGGCGTGCGAACAGTCGCCGTGCATTCGGAAGCCGATACCGAGGCGAAATACGTCAAGCTTGCTGACGAGTCGGTCTGCATCGGACCGGCCCCGTCTGCAAAGAGCTATCTCAACATACCGGCCATCATTTCCGCCGCCGAAGTCACCGATGCCGAGGCGATTCACCCCGGCTACGGTTTTCTGTCCGAAAACGCCGATTTCGCCGAGTGTGTGGAAAAATCCGGTTTTGCCTTCATCGGTCCTTGCCCCGAAACGATCCGCCTGATGGGCGACAAGGTCAGCGCCAAAAATGCCATGCGGGAGGCGGGGGTCCCCTGCGTGCCCGGCTCCGAAGGTGCCCTGCCCGATGATCCGAAGGAAATCGTCAAGATCGGCCGCGCCGTCGGCTACCCGGTGATCATCAAGGCTGCCGGCGGCGGCGGCGGACGTGGCATGCGCGTGGCGCACACCGAAGCGGCGCTGCTCAACGCGGTCAACATGACCCGCAGCGAAGCCGGAGCCGCTTTCAACAACTCCACGGTGTATATGGAGAAGTTCCTCGAAAATCCGCGCCACGTCGAGATCCAGATCCTCTCCGACGCCCATCGCAATTCGGTCTACCTGGGCGAACGTGACTGTTCGACGCAGCGCCGCCACCAGAAGGTAATCGAGGAAGCCCCGGCGCCTGACATCAACCGCCGCGTCATCAGCCGCGTCGGCGACCGCTGCGCCGAGGCCTGCCGCCGCATCAACTATCGCGGCGCGGGGACGTTCGAGTTTCTCTACGAAAACGGCGAGTTCTATTTCATCGAAATGAACACCCGCGTTCAGGTCGAGCATCCGGTCACCGAACTGATAACGGGTATCGACATCGTGCAGGCGCAGATTCGCATCGCCGCCGGAGAAAAACTCTGGTTCAGGCAGCGCGACATTGAAATTCGCGGCCATGCCATCGAGTGCCGCATCAATGCCGAAGACCCCTTCAAGTTCACGCCTTCGCCGGGCAAGATCACCAACTGGCACCCGCCCGGCGGGCCCGGCATTCGCGTCGATTCCCACGCCTATTCCGGTTACACCGTACCACCCCAATACGACTCGATGATCGGAAAAGTGATCGCTTACGGCGACACGCGCGATCAGGCCATTCGGCGGATGCGGATCGCGCTGTCGGAAATGATGGTGGATGGCATCAAGACCAACATTCCGCTGCATCAGGATCTGATGCTCGACGAGCGCTTCATCAAGGGTGGCGCCAGCATCCACTACCTCGAAGAAAAGCTCGCCGCCAAGAGCGACGCCCTCAAAGGCAAGTAGGCCATATGTGGGTCAGCGTCGCTCTGGAAACCGACGCCGCGCATGCGGATGCACTCTCCGACGCCCTACTGGCGGCCGGCGCGATTTCGGTCAGTGTCGAAGATGCGCTCGCCGGAACGGATCTGGAAACGCCGCAATTCGGTGAACCAGGGTCGCCAACAACGTCCCTGTGGAGCGAAAGCCGTGTGGTGGCGCTGTTCGACCCGGCCGCCGATCTGATCGGCCGCATCGCGGGTGCTACGGCGGCCGCCGGCATCGCAGATCTGCCCGAGATCGAACTGGAAGACGTCGCCGAGCAGGACTGGGTGCGGCTCACGCAATCGCAATTCGATCCGATCCGGGTAAACGAACGCCTGTGGATCGTACCCTCGTGGCACGCCGCACCGGATGCAAATGCGATCAATCTGGTGCTTGATCCCGGTCTCGCCTTCGGCACCGGATCGCATCCGACCACCTTTCTCTGCCTGCAATGGCTGAGCGACATCCTGCGCGGCGGCGAGACTGTGCTCGACTATGGCTGCGGCTCGGGAATCCTCGGCATAGCGGCCGCCAAACTGGGCGCGGGATCGGTGCTGGGGGTCGATATCGACGACAATGCCTTGATCGCGGCGCGCGACAACGCCGCCAACAACAACGTGACGCTTGGCTTGCGTCACTCGCGGGAAAAACTTGACGAGCGCTTCGACATCGTGGTCGCCAACATCCTCACCAACCCGCTGTGCGTGCTGGCGCCACTGCTGGCCGGACGCGTCGCGCCCGGCGGGCGCATCGCGCTTTCCGGCGTCCTGGCCGCCCAGGCAGAACTGGTCATAGCCGCCTATGCACCCTTGATCGCACTGCGCGTGGGGGCAGACAATGACGGATGGGTGCGTCTGGAGGGGCAGC
>JAPLQZ010000263.1 GCA_026399415.1 Rhodocyclales bacterium
GTGACGCTGAACTATGTCGACCAGGTTTTCCGCCATGCCACGGCAGATCGACCGGCCATCATTTCCCGCAACGAAGCCGGTATCGACCGCGAGCTGAGCTGGGCCGAACTGCAGCGTCAGGTCGGTGCATTGGCCGCCAGCCTGCGCGGCATGGGCGTCACGCGCGGCGACCGCGTGGGGGCCTATCTGCCCAACATTCCGGAAACCGCCGTGGCCTTCCTCGCGGTTGCCAGCCTGGGCGCCATCTGGTCGGCCTGCTCGCCCGACATGGGAAGGATCGCCGTGCTCGACCGTTTCCGCCAGATCGCGCCGAAGGTGCTGATCGCGGTCGACGGCTACCATTTCGGCGGCAAGGCGCACGACCGCCGCGTGCTGATCCACGAGTTGCTCGCGGAACTACCCAGCATCGATCACATGGTGCTGCTGCCCAGCCTCGATGTGCCGGTCGATGCTGCCGAATTCGCCCGCTGCGTGACCTGGGAGGCCGCGACAGAAGGCGATGCGCCGCTGCAGGTCGAGCATGTACCGTTCGCTCATCCGCTGTGGGTGGTCTATTCCTCGGGCACCACGGGGCTGCCGAAACCCATCGTTCATTCGCATGGCGGCATCGTCGTCGAGCAGGTCAAGCTCGGCGCCTTCCATCTCGACCTCGGTCCGGAGGATCGTTTCCACTGGTATTCGAGCAGCGGCTGGATCATGTGGAATTGCCAGATGATGGGCCTGCTGATGGGCAGCACCATCTGCATTTACGACGGCAGTCCCGGCTGGCCGGACTGGAATGCCCTGTGGCGCTTCGTCGGCGAAACCGGCGTGACGTTTTTCGGCGCCGGCGCGGCCTTCTTCCTGTCCTGCCTGAAGGCGCACGTCGAGCCGAACCAGGTCGCCGATCTGTCGCGTCTGCGCGCCGTCGGCTCGACCGGTTCGCCACTGCCGCCGGAAGGCTACCAGTGGATTTACGAGCATGTGCGGCGCGACATCTGGCTCAATCCGATTTCCGGCGGCACCGATTTCGCCGGCTGCTTCGTCGGTGGCGTGACGACGCTGCCGGTTTATCTGGGCGAAATGCAATGTCGCTGCCTCGGCGCCAGGGTCGAAGCCTTCGACGAAGCCGGCCGTGCGCTGATCGACGAAGTCGGCGAACTGGTCTGCAGCGCGCCGATGCCGTCGATGCCGCTGAAGTTCTGGAACGACCCGGAAGATCGCCGCTACCGCGAGAGCTACTTCGACATGTATCCCGGCATCTGGCGCCACGGCGACTGGCTGCGCATCACGCCGCGTGGCGGCGCCATCATCTACGGCCGCTCGGACGCCACCATCAACCGTTATGGCATTCGCATGGGCACCAGCGAACTGTATCGCGCCGTCGAGGAACTGCCGGAAGTGCTCGACAGCCTGGTGGTCGATCTCGAATTCCTCGGCCGCGAATCCTGGATGGCGCTGTTCGTCGTCATGCGTCCCGGCCACGAACTGACGCCGCAACTCAAAGCCACGCTGCGTGAGCGCATCAAGCTCGCCCTGTCGCCGCGCCATGTGCCCGACGAGATATTCCAGGTTGCCGAGGTTCCGCGCACGCTGTCCGGCAAGAAGATGGAACTGCCGGTCAAGAAACTCCTGCTCGGCCATGTCCTGGACAAGATTGCCAATCCCGACGCGATGGCCAATCCCGCCAGTCTGCAATGGTTCGTCGAGCTGGCTGCAAGGCGTGCCGTAGCGGAGCGCGCGGTCTGAGTTCGCGCATCGCCGTCCCGCCCGGAACAGGAGTCGGTGCTGGCGGTACGGCGAGTTCGTGCTTATCCGAAAGGCCGTACCCCGATCAGCCAGACGTGGCCGTACAAAACGAACAGCGCCCAGGCGCCGAGGCCGATCGCAATCACCATGGCGTCGCGTGACCAGCCGAGCGGCGGATGGGTTCGGCCCGCGGCCCGGTCACGCCGTCGCGCCGAGATGAAGTCCAGCACCGCCCAGATCAGGAAGCCGCCGAACAGGATAACGGCGGCCAGCTTGCCGTTGGCCAGCAGATGGGCCAGCGCCCAGAGCTTGACGCCGGCCACCATCGGATGGCCGATGGCGGCCTTGATATGGCTGCCGGGCAGGTAGGCCGCCACCAGCAGAATGAAAGCCGGCAGGGTCAGCGCGGCGGCCAGATGCCGCGTCCAGAGCGGCAGGGCCCACAGCACTGGAGACTCCGCGCGAGCCATGCCGTAACCCCAGACGATCAGCCCCAACCCTATTGCAGACAAGAGTGAGTACACGCCTTTCCAGCGCATCTCGCCATATCGGGCAAGCTGCGCCTCGCGCCAATCGCCGGCATAAATGCGCGCCGAATGGGCACCGAGGAAAACAATCAAACCGAGGATCAATAAACCCATTGCAACTCCTTCTGCAACAGTGAAGTGCCGCAATCTTACTTGCGAATCCGGCGAGTTGGACCCATCTTGGCAGCATCAGCCAAGGAGAGCCCGCATGTCCAGCCGTCGCCTGCAGCACATCATCCATTCCGTCGCCACCTCCGATGGTGCAGGCGTCAGCCTGCGCCGCAGCCTGGGCCAGTCGCAATCGGCACGCGTCGATCCCTTCCTGATGCTCGACGAATTCTCGTCCGACGACCCGGACGACTACATTGCCGGCTTTCCTTCGCATCCGCATCGCGGCTTCGAGACCGTAACCTACATGCTCGACGGCCACATGCTGCACCAGGACCATCTCGGCAATCGCGGCGACCTTCTGCCCGGCGGCGCGCAATGGATGACGGCCGGGCGCGGCATCATCCATTCCGAAATGCCGCAGCAGGAAAGCGGGCGGATGCGCGGCTTCCAGCTCTGGATCAACCTGCCGGCAGCGGAAAAGATGAAGCCGGCGCACTACCGCGACATCCGTCCTGAGGAGATTCCGCAGGCAACCCTGCCCGGTGGCGGCGAGGCCAGGGTGATTGCTGGCAGCATCGTGGTCGATGGCCGTGCAGTCGCCGGCCCGGTGCAGGGCCTATCGACCGAACCGCTCTACATCGACGTGCGCCTGCCGGCAGGCGGGCACTTCGCGCAAGACCTGGCAGCAGGCCATAGCGCTTTCGTTTATGCCTACGAGGGGGATCTGTTCATCGGCCCCGCAGACGAGTCGCGCCGATTGTCGGCGCAGGACGCCGGCGTACTGTCCGCCGGCGAACGGGTGGAGATCAGCGCGGCCGAAGGCCCGGCGAGCTTCCTGTTGCTGGCGGCACGGCCTCTGGGCGAGCCGGTGGTGCAACACGGGCCCTTCGTCATGAACAGTCGCGAGGAAATCGAACAGGCCATTGCCGATTACCGGAGCAACCGGTTGGCCTGAAGCATTTTTTCAGCCACCCCCTTGAAGAATGGGTCTTTAGGCCCTATTATTAGCACTCGTTGGCGATGAGTGCTAATAGTTTGCCCTCTCCCCGGCTCAGACCTGCGGCCCGCCCGCACTGGCCTTTTCCTGTAACAACCCAGTTTAAGAGGAGATCAACCCCATGAAAATTCGTCCTTTGCATGATCGCGTTATCGTCAAGCGTCTCGAAGAAGAGAAGAAAACCGCTTCCGGCATCGTGATTCCCGACAACGCCGCCGAGAAACCCGACCAGGGTGAAGTCAAAGCCATCGGCACCGGCAAGATCATGGACGACGGCAAGATTCGTCCGCTGGCACTCAAGGTCGGCGACCGCGTGCTGTTCGGCAAGTACTCCGGCCAGACCGTCAAGGTCGATGGCGAAGAACTGCTGGTCATGCGCGAAGAAGACATCATGGGCGTTGTCGAGCTCTAATCCCACCAGGGGATAGCGTCCCAGGCAAGCCCGGGACATATCACTACAGAATTCCAGGAGATATAAACAATGGCAGCTAAAGAAGTTCAATTTGGCGATTCCGCTCGCCAACGCATGGTCCGCGGCATCAACATCCTTGCCGACGCGGTCAAGGTAACCCTCGGCCCCAAGGGCCGCAACGTGATTCTGGAGCGTTCATTTGGCGCCCCGACGATCACCAAGGACGGCGTTTCTGTCGCCAAGGAAATCGAACTGAAGGACAAGTTCGAGAACATGGGCGCGCAGATGCTCAAGGAAGTCGCGTCCAAGACCTCCGATGTTGCCGGTGACGGCACCACCACCGCCACCGTTCTGGCTCAGTCGATTGTCCGCGAAGGCATGAAGTATGTGGCCGCCGGCATGAACCCGATGGATCTGAAGCGCGGCATCGACAAAGCCGTCGCCGCCGTCGTTGAGGAATTGAAGAAGATTTCCAAGCCCTGCACCACGACCCAGGAAATCGCCCAGGTCGGCTCGATTTCGGCCAACGCCGACGCCGATATCGGCAAGATCATCGCCGATGCGATGGACAAGGTCGGCAAGGAAGGCGTGATCAC
>JAPLQZ010000256.1 GCA_026399415.1 Rhodocyclales bacterium
CAACAGGGCATTGCCGCCGAGCGAAACACCGGCGACGAACAATGCCGGGTAGCCGCGTGCCTGCAGGCGGCGCAGCACCCAGTCGATCTCCTGCGAGTCGCCCGAGTGATAGGCGCGGGGCAGGCGGTTCGGCTCGCCCGAACAGCCGCGGAAATGCACCACCACGCCATGCCAGCCGCGGCGCCCCACGGCATGCATCAGGCGCCGTGCGTAGTGGCTGCCTGAGCTGCCTTCGAGGCCGTGAAACAGCGCCACGCAGGGCGCGCCAGGCTCGCCGGCGATCCAGTCGAGATCGATGAAGTCATCGTCCGGAGTCTCCCAGCGCTCGCGCCGGTAGTCCGGCAGCGCGCCCTTGATCAGCAGCGGCCAGATGGTCTGCGCGTGGCCGCCGGGCAGCCAGGGCGGAGCAAGGTAATGCGGACCTGTCACAGTGGATTTCAATGCAGAATTCGTGGCGCTTCGCCGATGCTGTTGGGCGGTACTGGCGAGGCGTGGTGGGCGACCATCCGCCAACCCAGGGCGCCGCGCACATAGACGTTGGTGGCGGCGACCGGCGCGCTCAAATTCTGGTCGTCGAGGGTGGCGATATGTTCCAGCACGGTGCTGACCATGGCGAAAGGGGTGGTCACCGCCGTCTGCTGCGACAGGCGCACCCTGAGCTTCCTGCCGTTGGCGAAAACGCGCTGCCAGGCGTCGCGAATCATCGCGTAACCGGTCAGTCGCGGCCCGCCGGGGTGCACGCAGACCACTTCTTCGTCTTCGGCCCAGACGGTCATCATGGCGTCGATGTCGCAGCGTTCGAGCGCCTCGTAGAACGCGGCTTCGACATCCTGCGGCGTGGCGAAGATTTTCTGGCTGGGCACGGTCAGCTCGAAAGAGAAAGTTGCGCGGTGATGGTGGCGGCCACCTGTTGCGGACTGATGCCGTTCATGCAGTCGAAATGCCCCAGCGGGCATTCGCGCTCGAAGCAGGGGCTGCACGGCAGGTTTTTCGAAACGATTTCCGCCTTCGGCGACAGCGGCGGCGTGTAGGCCGGTGACGACGAACCATAGAGCGCCACCAGCGGTCGTTGGAGCGCTGCGGCGACATGCATCAGGCCGGAGTCATTGCTTACCACGCAACGGGCGGAGGCGATCAGGTCGATGGCCTGCTCCAGCGTGCTGCGCCCGCACAGATTGAGCGCGGCGCCTTCTGCCGCTGCGGCGATCGCATCGCCGACCTCGCCATCCCTGGCCGAGCCGACCAGCCAGACCGGGCTCTGCGGCGTCGCGACGAGTCGTGCCAGTGCCGCGAAGTGCTGCGCCGGCCAGCGCTTGGCGGGGCCGTATTCGGCACCGGGGCAGAAGATCACCGGTGTGGAATCGGGCGGCAGATTCAAGGCGCGGCGCACGGCTTTCTGCTGTTCTGCGCTGGAGTTCAGCTGCGGTTGCGGCAGCTTGGCCGGCAGGGGCCCGGCCAGCGCGGCATAGCGCTGCACCAGTTGCGGGTGGCGGTCAGTGTCCAGCCGATGGCGTTCGTTCAGCAACAGGTAGCGGGATTCGCCCTGATAGCCGATGCGCCGGGGAATGCCGGCGAAGAAGGGCACCAGCGCCGACTTCCATGAGTTGGGCAAGACATACGCTTGGCAATAGTCGGCGCTGGCGAGACGGTGACCGAGGGCACGACGCGCGAAAAAACTGAATTCGCCGTGGCGAAAAGGATTGACGATGACCGCATCGACCTCGGCCATGCGCGCCAGCAGCGGCGCCGACCAGTCCGGCGCCAGTACTTCGATGCGGGCCGCCGGCGTGTTGCGCTTGAGCAGCGCGAAGAAAGGCTGGGCGAGAATCGTGTCGCCGATCCACGACGGAGCGACGACGAGTATCTTCACTTGTGGAAAGAAACCCGGATCTCGCGACGCAACTTAATGATGGCCCTTCGGGCGCTCGCCGGTAAAGCGATACACCGTGCCGCAGTAGGGGCAGGCGGCCTCGCCCGTGGCGCTCTTCAACAGGTCGATGGCGACCCGCGGATGGCGCGCCCACAAGGGCGCGCCGGGGCGCGGACAGGCCAGCGGCAGGTCGTGGGCGGTAACGGCAACCTGGCGTTGCGATTCGTCGATGTTAGACATTATTTACCTCAAGCATGCATTGGACAAAACTTAGACAAAGCTGAGCCAGTCGGCGTGGGCCGGCACTTTGCCGTTGACCACGTCGAAGAACAGATTCTGGATCCTGGCGGTGACCGGGCCGCGACTGCCGCTGCCGATGCTGCGGTTGTCGAGTTCGCGGATCGGCGTGACTTCCGCCGCGGTGCCGGTGAAGAAGGCCTCGTCGGCGATGTAGATGTCGTCGCGCGTGAGACGCTTGGCGATCACCTTGTAGCCGAGTTCCGCGGCCAGCGTGATGACGGTGTTGCGAGTGATGCCCATCAGTGCCGAGGCAATTTCGGGTTCGTAGATCACGCCGTCCTTGACCATGAACAGGTTCTCGCCGGCGCCTTCGGCGACGAAACCGTCGACGTCGAGCAGCAGTGCCTCGTCATAGCCGTCTTCGGTGGCTTCCATGTTGGCCAGAATCGAGTTGGGATAGGTGCCGGCAAATTTGGCGCGCGCCATATTGACGTTCACATGGTGCCGCGAGTAGCTCGAGGTCTTGACGCGGATCCCTTTTTCCAGCCCTTCTTCGCCTAGATAGGCGCCCCAGGGCCAGGCCGCGATGGCGACATGGGTTAGCGCACCACGCGGACTGACGCCCATCTTTTCCGAACCATAGAAGGCGATCGGCCGCAGATAGCAGGACTCGAGCTTGTTGGTGCGCACCACCTCCTTGTGCGCTTCGATCACGGTCGCCTTGTCGTAGGGCATGGGCATGCGGTAGATGTGCGCCGAGGCGAACAGCCGGTCGGTGTGTTCCTTGAGGCGGAAAATCGCCGTACCGGAGACGGTCTTGTAGGCGCGCAGGCCTTCGAACACGGCGAGGCCATAGTGCAGCGAGTGCGTCAGCACATGGGTGGTGGCATCGCGCCAGGGCACGAGCTTGCCGTCGTACCAGATGAAGCCGTCACGGTCGGCCATGGACATGGTGGGTCTCCAGCATTGCGGTAGATGAGGTAGTGATTTTAGCAGGGGCGCTAAAATGCGCGGATGAATCGTATCTGGAAGCCCAATGTCACCGTTGCCGCACTGATCGAGCGCGAGGGGCGCTTCCTGCTGGTCGAAGAGGAAACCGACGGCGGCCTGCGCTTCAATCAGCCCGCCGGCCACCTCGATGAAGGCGAGTCGCTGGTCGCTGCCTGCGCCCGCGAAACCCTGGAAGAGACCGCCTGGAGCTTTACGCCGACGGCGCTGGTAGGCATCTATCAGTGGCCGCGGCCGCAGGGCGACATCACCTATCTGCGTTTCGCCTTTTCGGGCGAACTCGGCGCCCACGAAACGGATCGGATACTCGATGCCGGCATCCTGCGCGCGGTCTGGATGACGCCCGGCGAGATGCGCGCCCACACGGATCGCCATCGCAGCCCGCTGGTGTGGCAGTGCGTGACCGACTATCTTGCCGGCCGCCGTTTTCCGCTTGAATTGTTGAGGCACTACGACTGACATGGGCTCCAAGGGAAAAATCATTGTCGGCCTGTCCGGCGGCGTCGATTCCTCGGTCGCGGCGCTGCTGCTGAAGCGCGAAGGCTACGAGGTGATCGGCCTGTTCATGAAGAACTGGGAGGGCGACGATAGCGATGACTACTGTTCCTCGAGCGAGGACCTGGTCGCCGCCGCCGCGGCCGCCGATGCGATCGGCATCGAATTCGAGGCGGTGAATTTCGCCGCTGAATACCGCGAGCGAGTGTTCGCCGATTTCCTGTGCGAGTATCAGGCCGGCCGCACGCCGAACCCCGACGTGCTGTGCAATTCGGAAATCAAGTTCAAGGCTTTTCTCGATCACGCGCTGGCGCTCGGCGCCGACAGGATCGCCACCGGCCACTATGCGCAGGTGCGGGAGTTTCTCGGCGCCTGGCAGTTGCTCAAGGCCGAGGACGGCACCAAGGACCAGAGCTATTTCCTGCACCGGCTGAATCAGGCGCAACTGGCGAAGACGCTGTTTCCGGTCGGCCACCTGTACAAGCGCGATGTGCGGCGGATTGCCGCGGAGGCCGGCCTGCCGAATCACGCGCGCAAGGACTCGACCGGCATCTGCTTCATCGGCGAACGCCCCTTCCGCGAATTTCTGGCGCGCTACTTGCCGAAGCAGCCGGGAGAAATCCGCGTCCTCGACACGGATCGCGTGGTCGGCCGTCACGAGGGACTGATGTATTACACCCTCGGCCAGCGCGAGGGGCTGGGTATCGGCGGCGTCAAGGGCGCGCCGGAGGAACCCTGGTTCGTCGCCGCCAAGGACATGGAACGGAACATCCTCCGCGTGGTACAGGGCCATGAGCATCCTGCCCTGCTCTCGGCCAGCCTGGTGGCGAAAGACTTGTCGTGGATTTCCGGCGAAGCGCCCCACACACACTGGGTCTATGCGGCGAAGACGCGCTACCGCCAGCCGGACGCTGCGTGTGAGGTAGAGCGCATTTCGGGCGAGGAGTGCGAAGTCGTTTTTGCTGCGCCGCAATGGGCGGTGACGCCGGGACAATCGCTGGTGGTCTACGAATCGAGGGTGTGCCTCGGCGGCGGCATCATTGCAACACATCAGGCGCCAAGCCCGTAAGACAGTGCATAAAGTCCTTGCACAAGCAGGGGCGAACGGGTTTAGAATATTTTTTGGGCGGGATGCCCTCAAATTACCGGAGGAATTTTAAGTATGAATAAGGCTGAACTGATTGAAATTGCCGCCAAGGAAGCTGATCTGAGCAAGGCTGCCGCCGGCAAGGTGCTCGACGGCGTCATGGCTGCAGTAGTGAAGGCGGTATCCAAGGGAGATAACGTTACGTTGGTGGGTTTTGGCACGTTCAAGTCGGCCAAGCGCGCGGCGCGTACCGGCAAGAACCCCAAGACTGGCGCCACCATCAAGATTGCCGCCACCACCGTGCCGAAGTTCAGCGCGGGTGCAGGTTTCAAGCTCGCGGTATCCGGCAAGAAGGCCAAGAAGTAACAAGCAAGAACGACCTTCCTTCGTCGGACAGGGCCCGCTTGCGGGCCCTTCGTCATTGCGGCTGCGGATTTATCGGTTCGGAGTCAAACAAATGAAGTGTTGCGCGGGATATGATTCCTGCTGAAACGGACTTTTGAGGGGCTCACCATGATTACGACACAACATCAGGACCATCTGGTCGAGTTCGCCGTGTTCGGCGAATTCACCCTGGCCGACTTGAAGGAATTCGAGGAACTCGTTCTTTCCGAGATCAAGTTTTCCGGGCCGGTGAATCTGCTGGTCGACCTGCGTGACATGGCGAGCTTCACGGTCGATGTGGCCTGGGAAGAAATCCGCTTTTCGCGGCAGCACGCCGGCGATTTCAAGCGCATCGCGGTCATCACCGAAAGCCAGTGGGTGGCCTGGAGCGCGTGGCTGGAACAACTCTTCGTCAACGCCGACGTGACGGTGTTTGCCGACGAGGTCGACGCACGCGAATGGCTTGCCGAATGAGCGGGCTGGTGACAAATGCGCCGGCAGATGCGCTGGTCAGTGTCGAACAGCTTGCCGTTCATCCGGAGTGGCGCGTTTTCGACTGCCGGCATGACCTGAAGAATATCGGGTACGGGCGCCAGGCCTATGCCCGCGGCCACATTCCCGGGGCGCTGTTCCTGCATCTCGACGACGACCTTTCCGGCATCAAGACGGGTGGCAATGGCCGCCACCCGCTGCCCGACGCCGGTGATTTTGCGCGGCGCATGTCGGCCTGCGGCGTCGATGCAACGACGCAGGTGGTGGCCTATGACAATGAAGGCGGAATTTTCGCCTCACGCCTGTGGTGGACCTTGCGCTGGCTGGGACACAAGCGGGTGGCAGTGCTCGACGGCGGGTTGGCCGGCTGGAAGCGCAGCAAACGGGCGCTGGAAGAGTCGGTGCCGGTTGTCGAACCGCGCAACTTCACGCCGCACCCGCAGGACATGGCGGTGGATCTCGACCAGGTTCTCGCGGATCTGGGCACCGAGTGGATGCTGATCGTCGATGCGCGCAACGCGGAACGATTCCGTGGCGAAAAGGAAACGCTCGATCCGGTGGGCGGCCACATTCCCGGTGCAGTGAATCGGTTCTATGCCGACAATCTCGACGACGCCGGCTGTTTCTTCAAGCCGGCAGAAGAACTTCGCAGCGAGTTTGAAACGCTGCTTGACGGTCGGCCTGCGGCGCAAGTGGTACAGCAGTGCGGCTCCGGCGTTACGGCCTGCCACAATCTGCTGGCGATGGAACTGGCCGGCTTGTCCGGTTCCAAGCTCTATCCCGGCTCGTGGAGCGAGTGGTGCGCCGATCCCTCGCGTCCGGTGGCGACCGGCTAGTCTTCGGCTTCGTGACGTGTGAGCGCCCACGCCACATGTTCGCGCACCAATGCCGAAGCATGATCGGCACGTGAGCGCAGGGCGCTGATCACTTTGGCGCTCGACGGCGCATTGCCGAGGGCCACGGCGATGTTGCGCAACCAGCGTTCGTAGCCGATGCGACGGATTGCCGAGCCAGCCAGCCGCTGGCTGAAATCGGCCTCTTCCCAGGCGAACAGTTCCACCAGCCGGGCCTGGTCGAGGCCATGGCGCGGCGCGAAATCGTTCTCGCGGGTGAGGGGCGCGAAACGGTTCCACGGACAGGCCAGCTGGCAATCGTCGCAGCCGTAGATGCGGTTGCCCATCAGCGGTCGCAGCGGCTCGGGGATGCTGCCCTTGAGCTCGATCGTGAGGTAGGACACGCAGAGCCGCGCATCGAGGCGATACGGAGCGACTATGGCCCGGGTCGGGCAGGCGCTGATGCAGGCGGTGCAAAGCCCGCAGTGATCGGTCACCGGCGTGTCCGGTGGCAGCGCCAGATCGGTGAATATCTCGCCGAGAAAGAAATACGAACCGGCGTCGCGGTCGAGCAGCAGCGTGTGCTTGCCGCGCCAGCCGAGTCCGCTGTTCCGCGCCAGGCCGACTTCCATCACCGGCGCCGAATCGGTGAACACGCGATAGGCGAAGCTGCCGATCTCATCGGTGATCCGGTCGGCGAGTTTCTGCAGCCGGGCGCGCAGCAGCTTGTGGTAGTCGCGACCCAGTGCGTAGCGCGAAACGAAAGCCGGTTCTCCGTCGGCGAGCGTAGCGGAAGAGTCGGCGCTGACGGCACGGTAATTCATGCGCACGGTGATGATGCTCCGCGTGCCAGGCACCAGGGCGGTCGGATCGGCGCGGTTGTTTCCCGCATCGCTTGCATAAGCGGCCATATAATCCATTTCGCCGTGGCAGCCGGCCGCCAGCCAGGCGTTCAGATTCTCTTCGGCATCATCGACGCGGGCGCCGGAAAAGCCGACCGCATCAAAGCCGAGGTCCACGCCCCAGCGCCGTATGTCCTCCTTCAGTTTCGACGGATCTTCATCATTGCCATGCATGCCGAACATCTTACGTTACCCGACGAAGCCGATACCCTTGCACTGGGCGGCGCCATGGCAGCGCATCTCAAGCCAGGCATGGTGATCTGGCTCGAAGGCGACCTCGGCGCCGGCAAGACCACGCTGGTGCGCGGGCTGCTGCGCGCGGCAGGTGACAGCGGTCCGGTCAAAAGTCCCACCTACACACTGCTTGAAGTTCATGTGGTTTCTGGATTACACTTCTATCACTTTGATTTTTATAGATTCAACCAAGCGGAAGAATATCTCGATGCGGGACTCGATGAATATTTTTCAGGAAGCGGAATTTGTCTGGTCGAATGGCCCGACAAGGCCGCGCCGTATCTGCCGTCGGCAGATATGCGGATTGAATTACGGGTCGGGCACAACCCGAGCGGTGAAGGGCGCACGGCCCGGATTACGGCGGCCAGTGCAAAGGGACGAACATGCCTCGCCGGCGTGATGTCCTCAAGTTCGCTGCGGCCAGTCTGACACTGCTGGTTTCAAGAGTCGGCGCTGGCGCCACGGCGGGCAGCAGCATTCTCGCGGTGCGCGTCTGGCCTGCCCGCGACTACACCCGGGTGACGCTGGAGCACGATCAGGCGATCCGGTATTCGCATATGCTGGTGAAGGACCCGGAGCGGCTGGTGGTCGACCTGGAAGGCGTCGAGTTCAATTCGGTGTTGCAGACGCTGCCGTCGAAGATTCTCGACTCCGATCCCTACATCAAGCTGATCCGCGCCGGCCGCAACAAGCCCGGCGTGGTGCGTCTGGTGATCGAGCTCAAGGGCGAAATCAAACCGCAGGTGTTCTCGCTGCAACCGGTCGGCGAATACGGCCATCGGCTGGTGCTCGACCTGTATCCCGTGGAGCCGGTCGATCCCCTGATGGCGCTGCTCGAAAAATCCGCCGAGCCGCCGTTGAAGGCAGAGTCGGCGCTCGGCAGCCAGGGCAAGCCGGCGGAACTGCCGGCCGAGCGGGCAGCGGAAAAGCCCGGTGAAAAACCGGAGATCGCCCGCCTCGTCACGATTGTCCTCGATCCCGGGCATGGCGGCGAAGATCCCGGCGCGATCGGCCGCGGCGGCAGCCACGAGAAGAACGTCACGCTCTCCGTCGCGCGTCGGCTGAAGGAAAAGATCGACGCCACGCCCAACATGCGCTCGGTGCTGACCCGCGACGGCGACTATTTCATACCGCTGCAGCAGCGTGTGGCAAAGGCGCGCCGGGTGCAGGCCGACCTGTTCGTCTCGGTCCATGCCGATGCCTTCGTCAAGACCACGGCGCGCGGCTCCAGCGTCTTCGTCCTGTCCGAAACCGGCGCCTCGAGTTCGGCGGCGCGCTGGCTGGCGAATAAGGAAAACTCGGCCGATCTGGTGGGCGGCGTCAATCTCGGGGTCAAGGATCCCTACCTGGCTCGTACCCTGCTTGATCTCTCGCAGACGGCGACCATCAACGACAGCCTCAAGCTCGGCAACCACGTGCTGGGCGAACTGGGCCGCATCAACACCCTGCACAAGGGTCAGGTGGAACAGGCCGGATTCGCCGTGCTGAAGGCGCCGGACATCCCCTCGATCCTGATCGAGACCGCCTTCATCTCCAATCCCGAAGAAGAGGCGCGGCTCAATGACGAGGCCTATCAGGACCGCATGGCGGAGGCCATCCTCAAGGGCATCCGCCGCTACTTCGCAAAAAATCCGCCGCTGGCCAAATCGAAGCTGGCTCGGCTGGATTGATATAATCGACCGCTTTCCCTGCAGCCTCAACCCCATGCTGGTTTTTCGCGGTGTTCCCGAGCGGGCGACGACGTCTACGGTGCTGACCATCGGCAATTTCGATGGCGTGCACCTTGGACATCGTGCGCTGCTGGCTGATTTGAAAGCCAGGGCGCGCGATCTTGCGCTGCCGG
>JAPLQZ010000306.1 GCA_026399415.1 Rhodocyclales bacterium
ACCTGCGCCGCCGCCGGCAGCAGGCGCATGATGCCCAGCGCGGTCATCGACTTGCCGCAACCGGATTCGCCCAGCAGCGCAAAGCACTCGCCGGCCGCGATGTCGAAGCTGACGCCATCCACCGGGCGCGCGGCGCCGATGTGAATCGACAGGTCGCGTACCGAAAGAATACTCACGCCGACGACCTCGGATCGAAGGCATCGCGCACCGCGTCGGCGAACAGATTGGCCGCCAGCACCAGCGTAAACATGAAGCCGAAGGCGGCCAGCAGCGACCACCACACCATCGGCTCGCGCGCCAGTTCCATGCGCGCCGTGTTGATCATGGTGCCGAACGAGATCGTGGTCGGATCGACGCCGACGCCGACGTAGGACAGCACTGCCTCGGCCAGCACCAGGCCGGAGAAATCCATCACCAGCGAGATCAGCACGATGTGCATCAGGTTGGGCAGGATGTGGCGGCGCATGATGGCGAAGCTGCCGACGCCGAAGGCCTGTGCCGCCTGGACGAATTCCAGTTCGCGCAGCTTCAGCGTCTCGCCGCGCAGGAGGCGCGCGACGCCGGTCCAGCTGGTCATGCCGAGGATCAGGCAAAGCGCCAGCAGGCGCGCATCGGCGCGCTCGGCCGAAGTGGCGAACCAGTCCGGATGGGTGTCGATCACCACCTGCATCATCAGCACCGCGGCAGCGATCAGCAGCACGCCGGGTATCGAACTCAGCGTGGTGTAGACATACTGGATCAGGTCATCCACCCAGCCGCCGACATAGCCGGCCAGGATGCCCAGCGCCACCGCCGCCGGCAGCATCACCAGGGTGGTCAGGGTGCCGATCAGGAGGCCGGTGCGGATGGCTTTCAGCGACAGGTAGAGCACGTCCTGACCGACCTTGTCGGTGCCGAAGACGTGGTAGCCGGCACCCAGCGAGATCGCGGCGCCGAACAGCAACAGGATCGGCAGCAGGGTGATGAGTACCACACCGCTCGCCGCGCCTTTCGCCGTATCACCGGCGCCGACTCCCAGTACGGCCTTGAGGTCCAGGCCATTTGTCCGCCGCACCACGGCGACCAGCAACAGCCAGACCACCAGCCCGCCGGCCAGGCCGCGCGAAACGCGCACGGCAATATCGAGTTCATGTCCGGACAGGTCATCGCCCAGATGCGCGCCGCCGTGCTGCAGCCGCGGAAACTCTCGCTGCGTCGAATTTTCCAGCGCTTCCCGGGCGAACAGGTGCGTCGCCAGCGGCGCCGAATAGGTCTTCTCCGTGCGCGAACGCAGATCCGCCAGCAGTGCATCGAGCGCCGAACTCACCTCGACCGCATAGCGCGCCGTAGTTACCGCAGTAGTTACCGATTTGTCGCCCGCCTGCGGCTCCAGCCGCGCCCGGTAGTGCAGCGAATCGAGCAGACCGATCAGCACGAAAACCGCCAGCACCGTCGCTGCCGCCATCGCCACGCGATCCCGCGCGACGCGCGCCCACGCGGCGCGCAGGGCATCCTGCCGCCGCGCCCAGAGGCTCAAGCCGGTAATCACGGCGATCAGCACGAACAGCAGCGCGTCCGACCACAGCAGTACCGGCTGGATGACCATGCCGCTCATTGCAGCCTCACCCGCGGATCGGCCAGCGTGTAGGACAGGTCGGTGAGCAGCAGTCCAACGATGTACAGCACCGAACCGATGAACACCATCGAGCGCACCACAGCGAAGTCCTGGGCGTTGATGGCATCGATGGTATAGCTGCCCAATCCGGGAACGCCGAAGAAGGATTCGGTCAGCAGGCTGCCCATGAACAGGGTCGGGATCACCACCACGACGCCGGTGAGGATCGGGATCATGGCATTGCGCAGGACATGGCGGAACAGCACCACGCGCTCGGGCAGGCCTTTGGCGCGCGCGGTGCGCACGTAATCGCGGCCGATCTCTTCGAGAAAGATGGTGCGATACCAGCGCGCCGAACTGCCGATGCCGCCGATGACGCCGATGAGCACCGGCAGGATCAGGAACTTGGCCGCGTCGAGCCCCCCGCTGTAACCCGAAATCGGCACCAGGTGCCAGACCTTGGATACCAGCCACTGGCCGCCGATGATGTAGAACAGGCCCGAGATCGACATCATCGCCACGCACAGCACCACTCCGGAAAAATCCAGCGCCGTGGCGCGGAAGAACACCAGCAGCAGGGCGAACGAAATCGCCACGAAGAGGCCGAGGACAAAGGTCGGCAGCGCAATCGCCAGGCTCGGTCCCATGCGCTCGCCGATCTCGCGCGCGATGTCGCGGCCGTCGTCGGCGCGGCCGAAATCGCCGGCGAACATGCGCACCGACTTGCTGAAGAAAATCGTGTCGGTCAGCGCCGCGCTTCCCGCTGCAGCCGCATTCCATACCAGCGGCTTGTCATAGCCGCGCTCGGCCTTCCACTTCTGGATCGCCTCCGGCGTCACGCGCTTGACGCCGAGCTGCATGCGCGCCATGTCGTCCGGCGTATTCACCACGAAGAACAGGGCGAAGGTGAACAGGTTCACGCCGATCAGGATCGGGATGGCGTACAGCAGGCGGCGGATTATGTAGGCGAGCATCAGGGCGCTGAAGTATCGCGTCCCTCAGGGGGACTTCCTTCCGGGTGGCGCAGGATTCCTCCTACTTGAACTTGTAGTAGGTCTGGTTCAGCCAGGCGGCGACGTTGGCCTCGTCTTCGGGAAACCAGCCGGCACTGGTCTGTGTGCTGCAGGCGGCGACGCGCTGGCCCAGCGCAACCGCATTGTTGATCAGGCGCGGTTTGCGCGTGTACATGCCGGAGCCGTCGCCGCCCAGCAGCTTGACGTGGCAGGCCACGCACTGCTTTTCGTGCAGCGACTTGCCCAGCTTGGGATCCCCCGCAGCCTGCGCCGGCAGGGACAGCAGAAGGCACGATAGCAGGCACAGCGACAGCACTATACGCATGGCATTTCTCCCGGAATGAACGGCTATCTCCGTTACTGGAGATAGGTGATTTCCATTTTCGAATCGAGCCCGGTCACCATGTCGAGAATCTCGTCGGTGAACTTCTCGTCCTCGTCGCTCCAGGTGGCGTCGGGCGCAGTCGAGGTGGTGACCAGCGGCGTAATGTCGAAATCGACAAAGCGGTCGCCGACCTTGAGCACGTAGATGCCGGCGGAATGCTCCACCAGTTCCCAGTCGTCCGGAATTTCCAACTCTGCATGCAGTTCAAGCGACAGCTTTTTCATATCATTCTCCGCGAATCAGGTTGCCAAAGGCGCATCCTAATGCATCCCGCTCCGCCGGGGTAGGATGGCGAACCTCACCGATCCCTAAACGCCGCCATGACCCATCCTTTCCTGCTGATCGACGATGCCACCGTGCGCCGGCAGCTCTCGCTCGACGCCCTGCTACCCGCCATCGAGAAGGTGCTGATCGATCTTTCCGCCGGCCGCGTGGTGCAGCCCCTGCGTACCGTGATGGAACTGCCCGGCCCCGGCAGCCTGCTCTTCGTCAAACCGGCGCTTGCCGGCAGCGCGCTGGCCACCAAGCTGATCACCCAGGTGCCGGACAACGCCGCGCGCGGCCTGCCGACCATGATCGCCACGCTGCTGCTGCTCGATCCGGCGACCGGCATCCCGCTGGCCGTGATGGACGCCACCTGGCTGACCGAACTGCGCACCGCCGCCGTCTCGGCGGTGGCGACGCGGGCGCTGCGCGACCGGCAGCCCAAGCGCCTCGCCATACTCGGCTCCGGCGCCCTGGCACGCAGCCATGCGCTGGCCCTGCGCGCCGTCGTGCCGATCAGCGATATCCGCGTCTGGAGCCCGACCCGCGCCAATGCCGAACGCTGCGCCGCCGACATCGACGGCACCGCCAGCCCCGACGCGGAAAGCGCGGTGCGCGACGCCGATATCGTGGTGACCGTGACCAACGCCAGCACGCCGGTGCTGATGGGCCGCTGGCTCAAGCCCGGCGCGCTGGTCCATGCGGTGGGCGCGCCGCGCCCCGGCTGGCGCGAGCTGGACGACGCGGCCATGGCCAACTACGTCATTGCCGACCACCGCCTCGCCGCCGAAACCGAGTCGGGCGACGTGATCCTCTCGGGCGCCCGCGTGCAGTGCGAAATCGGCGAGGTGCTGGCGGGCAGGGTAAAGGTTCCGGCCGGGGTCACGATCATCTTCAAGGCGCTCGGCCAGGCTGTCGAAGACGCCGTCGCGGCGCGGCTGGTGTATGACGCCGTAGCGGCTAATGGACGCGCCGCGACCGCTGCCAGGTGATCACGGCCTGATTCGCGTGCGCGAACATCGGCTCGGAAGTTTCGCGGGGCAGCGTCTGACGCAGGGCAGCGAACAGTGCCTCGGTGGTTTCCCGGGCCAGATCGGTACTGGCCGCGGCATCCGCCAGGCAACGCAGTTGAATGAGGGCCAGCGCATCGGCCACCAGCCGCCAGCCGATGGTGGGCATTTGCGCCACCAATGCCACCAGCATGGCGCCCAGCGCCGCGAGAATGGACAGCGCCTCGTCCCTGTCGTCGCAGGCGATCATGGCGTGCCATAGCGCGAGATGGATGTTGCGCCGCAGTTCCATTTTGAAATCGACGGCATCGCTCTCGACCTGGCCGATCGCCGCGAATTGCTGCTGAAAGCGTGCATCATCTCCGGCGTCCAGACCGTTGCGCAAAGAGCCGAGCAAGGCGCCGACGCCGGGAATCGTTGTGAGGCCGAATGCCTGACACCAGGCCAGCCGCCACTGGTCGATGCCGCTCACCAGCAGGGCCAGCCGCAAGGCGCGCGCGTCCTCGCCGTCTGCGGCCTGCACCCAGTTCTTCGCCAGGCGCTCGATTTCAGCCACGGCAGCCTGCAGGCTTGCCTGATCGCCCTCGATCGTCAGGCGAAAAATGCGCGTGAAGGCGTCCTGCGCCATGCGTGCGGCAAGCCGCTGCACGTCCGGCGTAGCAAGCCCGGCGAGGTGGTCGGGCGGCAGGGAAACGGCTTGGTTCATAATTCAGTCCTCACTATCACGACCGTCATTATGCAGATCTGGGTCGATGCCGATGCCTGCCCCGGCGTCATCAAGGAAATTCTCTACCGCGCAGCGGCGCGACATTGCCTGCCGCTGATCCTGGTCGCCAACCAGTGGCTGCGCGTGCCGCCCTCGCCCTTCATTCGCGTCGTGCAGGTGGCGCAGGGATTCGACGTGGCCGACAGCCACATCGTCGACCAGGCCGTGCCGGGCGACCTGGTCATCACCGCCGACATCCCGCTGGCGGCGCTGGTCATCGACAAGCAGGCGTTTGCCCTCAATCCGCGCGGCGAGTTCTACAGCGCGGAGAACATCCGCCAGGTGCTGGACATGCGCAACTTCATGGACACCCTGCGCAGCAGCGGCGTCGAAACCGGCGGCCCGGCGGCCTTCAACCATGCCGACCGACAGAGCTTCGCCAGTCAGTTGGACCGCTTCATCGCGCGCCGCAAATCAGGCTGACTGAAGGCTGATCGGCGCCGTGCCGCCAGCGCCGACTTTCAAAGGCTATGCAAATTCAATTCGAGCCCGGCCCTTTTCGCCTTTCGAACAAGGCAGGACTTCTGCCCCAATCCCTTGATTCATCTCGCGGCCGGACGCTGCCCGTCACGGCGATGAAGCTGCCCCACGGCAAGCCAGCCGGAGTGATACTTTCCAGCACCTGCGCCAGCGGTCCGCCGCCCGGAACGAGTATCGCCGTCGTCATGCGCACGTCGCTCACCGGCAGATTGCGCAGCAGCGCCGCGACCGAGGAGCGACTGTGCCAGCGTGCACCGGCATAGCTGCCGGCATCGCGACTCTTCGCGCGATAGAGGAGGCTGTCGCGATTGAGCAGCCCCAGGCCGAAGCGGCGGTGCGCAACACGGACTATTTCTTTCACGGCTTTCGCCTCGTCCTCGACAAAGCACAGAGCCGTCACCGAGATCACGCAGTCGAAGCTGCGGTCGGCGAACGGCAACGCCGCCATGTCGGCCACGACGCAGGGTAGCGGCGGCGTCTGGCTTGACCGCGCGTAGGCTGTGGCCGCCGGATCGAGGTCGACGCCCACCACCGAATGGCCGTCCTGCACGAAGTGCCGGCTGAAATAACCCGTGCCGCAGCCAGCGTCGAGAATCGTCTCATCGGAGCGAAGCGCCAGTTGCCGGCTCAGCAGACGGTATTCGGTCTCGCCGATCCAGCGCCCGCGCGTCGTCCGGTACCAGGCATCGTAGGTCTCCGGATCGGGCATCATGGCGTGGCCGAGAAAAAAAGGAAAAAAAGGAAAAAAGGAAAAAAGGAAAGAAGGGAAAAAAGGGGCCAGGCTCGGATTATCGTTAGGCTCGGATTATCGTTAAGCCTTCTCGCGTACTTCAACGTCCGGTGGGAAGGCGATCCAGTCATGCGCCGAGCGGGTCCAGATGTGGCGGCCGAGTTTGAACCAGCGCGGATCATCGAAAGTACCCCCTGGAATGACGCGAACACCCGGATTCTTTTCCAGTGTAATCATCACGGTGGTCCCGCACTGGCTGCAGAAGTGACTTCGCAGCCAGCGGCTGCTTTCATCCGATCTATGTTCGTATTGCGTTATCGTCGATCCGGTCATTTCGACCTGGTCTTCCTTGAATGCGACGACAAGTGCAAAAGCCGAGCCGGTGCGTCGCTGGCAGAAGGTGCAATGACAGGCTTGAGCGATAGCCGGCTGTCCGGATACGCGATATCGAATCGCACCGCATACGCATCCACCTTCGTGCGTCGAACTCATCGAAAGAGCCTCCTCGAATCGAAAACGGCATCATAACGCCAAAGTTTCATGCACTATGCGGGCCAAGAGCCGTCCTCGGACACGCTACTCGCCGTCCCGTCGGCACCGACTCTTGAGCCTGCCGCGGCAGGAAGACCGCGGCGACTATAATCCGCGGCTCCGGAGGATTTCTTGACCATTCACCGCTTTCAACTGCAGGGCGAGTTCATCGAGCTGAACGTGCTCCTCAAGCTGCTGGGCATGGCGCCTTCCGGTGGCGCCGCCAAAGCACTGATCGCCGAGGGCGCCGTTGCAGTGGATGGCGCGACCGAAACGCGCATCCGTCGCAAGCTACGTCCGGGTCAGGTGGTGCGCATCGCGGATGAAGAAATCCGTATCGTCGTCGCCGACGCCACAAATTGACTTTCGCCTGAATTGATTCCTTTATGACCATACAGTGGTTTCCCGGCCACATGACATCGGCCCGCAAGAAGGCCGCCGAGACCATGGCGCTGACCGACGTGGTGATCGAGGTCTGCGACGCGCGCCTGCCCGAGGCAAGCAGCAACCCGATGATTCGCGAGTTGCGCCTGCATCGCCAGCGCCCCTGCCTCAAGCTGCTGAACAAATCCGACCTCGCCGACCCGGTGGTGACCCAGGCCTGGCTGGATTTCTACAACAGCCAGCCTGGGGTCAAGGCGGTGGCCATATCGAGCAAGAAGCCGGGCGAGGCCGCGCGTGTGCCGGCACTGTGCAAAGGGCTGGCGCCCCACCGCAACGACGGCATCAAGCCGCTGCGCATGCTGATCATGGGCATTCCCAACGTCGGCAAATCGACCCTGATGAATGCGCTGCTCAAGCGCCGCGTGGCGGCTGTCGGCGACGAACCGGCGGTGACCAAGTCGCAGATGTGCATCGACCTCGGCCCGACCATGAGCATTACCGACACGCCGGGACTGATGTGGCCGAAGATCAAGCACGACAGCGACGGCTTCATGCTGGCCGCCAGCCATGCCATCGGCCGCAATGCGGTGATCGATTCGGAAGTGGCGATTTTCCTCGCCGGCCTTCTGCTGCAACACTACCCGGCGATGCTCGCGGAGCGTTATGGCATCGGCATCGATGGCATGGACGGCGTCGGCGTGGTCGAGGCGGTGGCGAAGAAGCGCGGCTGCATCATCAAGGGCCGCCGCGGCGGCGAACTCGATCTGGAAAAGGCGGCGATGATCCTGCTCACCGATTATCGCGGCGGCAAGCTCGGCCGCATCAGCCTGGAAACTCCCGACAGCCGCGCCGCAATGCTGGCGACGGAGGCTTCGAGCGGCGGGAAACCAGAGATCGGCGAGCCGCGACCGCACTGAAATAGTCGTTTACAGTCGCGTGCGCTGTTTGTATTATCGATTGCCAATTACAGAACGGTGTTCCGCCTAGCGGAATTACATCTTCCATCGTGTTTCCCTGCCTCGTCTGAGGCGGCCTTCACTTCCGGCTCGACCGGGTCAGGAGCCAGCATGAGCAGCGCCAGGTATGAAGTGCACGGCAATAATACCGCCGTCATCACCATGAACAATCCCCCGGTCAACGGCCTCGGCCACGAACTGCGTTGCGGCATCGTCGATGGCATCGACCGGGCGGCAGCCGACCCTGCGGTCAAGGCCGTGGTCCTGATCGGTTCCGACCGCGCCTTCTCGGGCGGCGCCGACATCCGTGAATTCGGCTCGCCCAAGTCCTTCGCCGAACCCAATCTGCTCACCGTGATCCGCATCATAGAGGCCTGCCCGAAGCCGGTGATCGCCGCCATCGGCGGGGTCTGCATGGGAGGCGGCACCGAACTCGCGCTCGGCTGCCACTTCCGCGTCGCCGTGGCCGGTGCGCAGATCGCCCTGCCGGAGATCAAGCTGGGACTGCTGCCCGGCGCCGGCGGCACCCAGCGCATGCCGCGCGTGATCGGCGTCGAAGCCGCACTCAACATGATTCTTTCCGGCAATCCGGTGCCTTCGGAAAAGCTCAAGGGCACGGCCCTGTTCGACGAGTTCATCGAAGGCGACCTGCTCGCCGGCGCGTTGGCGTTTGCCGAAAAAGTCGTCGCCGACAAGCGGGCGCTCAAGCGCATCCGCGACATCAAGATCGACTACCCGAACCAGGAAGCCTACTTCCAGTTCGCCCGCAACATGGCGAAGGGTGTGGCCGGTCCCTTCCCCGCCCCCTTCAAGTGCATCGACGCCGTACAGGCAGCGGTCAGCAAGCCCTTCGACGAAGGCATCAAGGTCGAACGCGCCGGTTTCATAGAACTCATGGGCTCGCCGGAATCGCGGGCCTTGCGCCACGCCTTCATGGGCGAGCGCGCCGCGTCGAAAATCCCCGATGTGCCCGGCGATACGCCGACGCGCAAGATCGCCAGGGTCGGCGTCATCGGCGCCGGCACCATGGGCGGCGGCATCACCATGAACTTTCTCAATGCCGGCATCCCCGTCACCATGCTGGAAATGAAGCAGGAAGCACTGGACAAGGGCATGGCGACGATCCGCAAGAACTACGAGAACAGCATGAAGAAGGGCAAGCTGACCCAGGAAAAACTCGACCAGCGCATGGGCATGCTCAAGGGCACGATGTCCTATGACGATTTCAAGGATGCCGACCTGATCATCGAGGCGGTGTTCGAGGAAATCGGCGTCAAGGAAGCCGTGTTCAGGAAGCTCGACGAAGTCGCCAAGCCCGGCGCGATCCTCGCCTCCAACACCTCGACGCTCGACGTGAACAAGATCGCCAATTTCACCAAGCGTCCGCAGGATGTCGTCGGCATGCACTTCTTCAGCCCGGCCAATGTCATGAAGCTGCTCGAAGTGGTGCGCGGCGCGGCGACGGCCAAGGATGTCATGGCCACCGTGATGCAGGTGGCCAAGAAAATCAGGAAGACCGCCGTGGTCTCCGGCGTCTGCGACGGCTTCATCGGCAACCGCATGATCGAGCATTACGGCCGCGTCGCCGGCTTCCTGCTGGAGGAAGGCGCGACGCCGGCGCAGGTGGACAAGGCGATGGAGAAATGGGGCATGGCCATGGGCCCGTTCCGCATGGGCGACCTCGCCGGCAACGACATCGGCTGGGCCATCCGCAAGCGCCGCTATGTCGAAAAGCCTTCGATCCGCTACGCCAAATTCGCCGACCGCCTCTGCGAAAAGGGCCGCTACGGGCAGAAGACCGGCAAGGGCTGGTACCTGTACCAGGCCGGCAACCGCAAGGCGATTGCCGATCCGGAAGTCGAAAAGATGCTGGAGGACTACCGCAAGGAACTCGGCATCACGCCGCGCAAGATCTCCGACGCCGAAATCGTCGCGCGCTGCATCTACGCGCTGGTCAATGAAGGCGCCCGCATCCTCGAGGATGGCATCGCTTCCCGCGCCTCCGACATCGACATGATCTACCTGACCGGCTATGGTTTCCCGCTGCACCGCGGCGGCCCGATGCTGTATGCCGACGAAGTAGGCCTGTACAACGTCGTGCGCAGCATGCAGGAGTTCGCCGCCAGTTCGGGCGACAGCTTCTGGGAACCGGCGCCGCTGATTACAAAGTGCGTCGCCGAAGGCAAATCCCTTACCTCGGCCTGAACCCGCCGAACAGAATTCTGGAGAATCACATGACTGATGCCGTTATCGTATCCACCGCCCGCACCGGACTCGCCAAGTCCTGGAAGGGCGCCCTCAACATGACCCATGGCGCCACACTCGGCGCCCATTCCGTGAAACACGCCGTCGCCCGCGCCAAGCTCGACCCGGCCGAGGTCGAGGATGTGCTGATGGGTTGCGCCACCCCCGAGGGCGCCACCGGCGCCAACATCGCGCGCCAGATCGCGCTGGCCGCCGGCCTGCCGATCACCGTGCCGGGCGCCACCATCAACCGCTTCTGCTCGTCGGGCTTGCAGACCATCGCCATGGCCTCCCAGCGCATCATCGCCGGCGAGTGCGACATCCTGGTCGCCGGCGGCATCGAGAACATCTCCTGCACCCAGGGAGAAATGAACCGCCACATGATCGCCGATCCGGCGCTGCTGAAGATCAAGCCGGAGGTCTATTGGAGCATGCTGCAGACCGCCGAGCAGGTGGCCAAGCGCTACAAGGTCGCCAAGGAGCGCCAGGACGAATACGGCGTCAACAGCCAGTTGCGCGCGGCGGCCGGTCAAGTCGCGGGCAAATTCGACGACGAGATCGTGCCGATGACCGTGACCATGGGCGTCGCCGACAAGGCGACCGGCGCCCTGACGACGAAGGAAGTCACCATCGCCGCCGACGAGGGCATCCGCCCCGACACGACGCTGGAAGGCGTTTCCAAGATTCGCTCCGCGATGCCCGGCGGCGTTATCACGGCCGGCAACGCCAGCCAGTTCTCCGACGGCTCTTCGGCCGTGGTAGTGATGAACGCGAAAGTCGCCGAACAAAGGGGTCTCGCCCCGCTCGGCATTTTTCGTGGCTTCGCCGTAGCCGGCTGCGAGCCTGACGAGATGGGCATCGGTCCGGTGTTCGCCGTACCCAAGCTGCTCAAAAAGGCTGGCCTCAAGGTCGACGACATCGGCCTCTGGGAACTCAACGAAGCCTTCGCCGTGCAGGTGCTCTACTGCGCCGACACGCTGGGCATTCCGATGGATAAACTCAACGTCAATGGCGGCGCGATCGCCGTCGGTCATCCCTACGGCGTCTCCGGCGCGCGCCTGGTAGGCCATGCGCTGATCGAGGGCAAGCGGCGCAAGGCGAAATTCGTAGTCGTCACCATGTGCATCGGCGGCGGGCAAGGTGCCGCCGGACTCTTCGAGGTGTGCTGATATGAGCGTCAAAAAACTATTCAATCTGACCGGCAAGGTCGCACTGATCACCGGCGGCTCGCGCGGTCTCGGCCTGCAGATGGCCGAGGCGCTGGGCGAAATGGGTGCGAAGCTCGCCATCACCGCGCGCAAGGCCGACGAACTCGCCGAAGCCAAGGCCCACCTCGAAAAGCAGGGCGTCGAGGTGCTCGCCGTCGCCAGCGACCTGTCGAAGTTCGACCAGATCCCCGGCCTCGTCAGCAAGGTGCTGGAGCACTACGGCAGGATCGACATCCTGCTCAACAACGCCGGCGCGACCTGGGGCGCGAAGGCCGAAGACTATCCCGCCGACGCCTGGATGAAGGTGATCAACCTCAACCTCAATGGCATGTTCTTCCTGACTCAGGAAGTCGGCAAGCGCGCCTTCATTCCGCAGAAGTCGGGCAAGGTCATCGTCACCGCTTCGATCGCCGGCCTGCGCGGCAACCCGCCGGACATGGGGACCATCGCCTACAACGCCAGCAAGGGTGCCGACGT
>JAPLQZ010000143.1 GCA_026399415.1 Rhodocyclales bacterium
CGTTCGGCAAAGCGGGGATGCGTGTCGTTGAAATCCAGCCAGGACGCTTTTGAGCCGACAAAGATGTGGTAAATGTTGTCGCACACAAAGGGAGTGTCCACCGTACCGAGGCGCAGGCGCTTGACCGCCGGCAGATCGTCTTTGGCGCTGTAGATCGGGCTGCCGCAATTGGCGCAGAAAACCCTGGCTTTGCCATGTGTGGCACGGAACTCCTTGAGCAGTTCGGCGCCCGCGACCAGCTTGAAGCGGACAGACGCAATCGGGCTGACCGCAGCATAAGCCGAGCCCTGCGCCTTGCGACACTGCGAGCAGTGGCATATTGAAATCTCGTCGACTTCGCCGTCATACTGGTAGCGGACACCTCCGCACAGGCAGCTTCCTTCAATCACTTGCGGCTCCTTTCAAAGGCAGCATGACGGACAACGACGGAGCCGCGGCAGCCAATCTAATTGAAGAAGCCCTTGACCGAACGGCTAAGCCAGTCCCCGTCATTCTTGTCCCGGCTCATGCGGTCGATGCCGCCTTTTACCACAGACACGTAAGCCATATCGTCCCGCTTGATATGGTGCAGCAGCCAGGTCTTGAGCATATCGTGAAGCTGTTGCGCCACGTCCTCACCGGCGTTGTGCTTCTCCCGATACCTCGCCAGGCGCTTGGCGAACGTCTCGTGAATGACCTTGTGCGGCTTTGCCAACGCGTACCCGGCCTTCTCCTGGAGGCTTTCTTCAAAGCCGAAGTGCGCCAGGCAGTAGTCCGCCAGTGCGTCCAGCACCAGCCCGACGGAGCGCGAATCCTTTTGGCTGACGGCATTCTCCAGCTGATTGATGTAATCCACGATTCTCTTGTGCTGATCGTCGATCACATCGATCCCGGTGTTCAAATCACTTGTCCATTCAATTGCCATGTTCTTTCTTTCAGAAAATATGCCGGCCTGTTGTTGCAGCACCGCTTCGAGGCTTCGACGGCGCGATTACCCCATGGCCTGAAACAGCTGGAATTCCCAACAAAATGGCAGAAAAATTCCTTTCACTGGCGCATCCTGCCGTGAACCAAATGGATTAACAAGACGTCAACAAGAAGTTCTTGTGGAGAGTCGCTCATGGCACTTTGCATACACACTGGCACCGGTCCGCGATTCCTTGCCGCGGATTGGGATCACCTGGACGGCCTGCTAGACTCGCGCATGATTTCCCGAGAGAGCACCCCACCATGAAATACATCGACCACGGCGCCGGCGGCAACGCCGATTGCATGACGCTTGCGGAAGGCCCGGCACCGCAAGCCGGACCCGGCCAGATTTTGATCGAAGTGGTCTGCGCCGGCATCAACCGGCCCGACGTCCTGCAACGCTCGGGCCGCTATCCGCCGCCGCCGGATGCTTCGCCGATACTGGGCCTGGAAGTCGCCGGCCGCGTTGCCGCCGTCGGCGCCGACGTCACGGAATGGAAAGTCGGCGCTGGCGTTACGGCGCTGACGCCGGGCGGCGGCTATGCCGAATACTGCGTGGCCGCGGCCAGCCACGCGCTGCCGGTGCCGCGAGGGATGGACTTTGCCACGGCGGCGGCGCTGCCGGAAACATGGTTTACGGTGTGGGCCAATCTGGTCGATCTGGGGCGGCTGAAGCGCGGCGAGCGGCTGCTGGTGCATGGCGGATCGAGCGGCGTCGGGCTGGTGGCGATCCAGTTGGCGAAGCATCTGGGCGTGGAGTGCATCGTCACCGTCGGCAGCGAAGAGAAGGCCGCCTTCTGCCGCCAGGCCGGCGCCGCGCACGCGATCAATTACCGCAGCGCCGACTTTGCCGGAGAAGTGAAGACGCTCACGGATGGCGCCGGCGTGGATGTGATTCTCGACATGGTCGGGGCGCCCTATTTGCAGCGCAACCTGGCCTCGCTGCGGCGCGACGGACGGCTGGTGTATGTGGCCTTTCTCGAAGGCAGCAAGGGCGAGGCCGATCTGATGCCGGTCATGATCAAGCGCCTGACGATCACCGGGTCGACCATGCGGCCGCGCACGCCGGCCGAAAAAACCGCGATCCGCGATGCGCTGGCGACGAATATCTGGCCGGCGCTCGGGCGCGGCGAACTGCTGCCGCATCTGTTCGCCCGTTTTCCGTTGGCGCAGGCGGCCGAGGCACACCGGTTGATGGAATCCAGTCGGCATATCGGCAAGATCGTCATGGAGGTGGGCAAGCCATGAATGATTTGACCATCGATGTCGTCTCCGACGTGGTCTGTCCCTGGTGCTTCATCGGCAAGCGCCACCTCGACCGTGCGCTGCACTTGTGGCGCGCGGAACAGCCGCAGTGCGCTGTGGCGGTGCGCTGGCACCCGTTCTTTCTCAACCCGGATACGCCAGAGTCCGGCGAACCCTACCGGCCGTTTCTGGAAAAGAAGTTCGGCGGCCCGCAGAAGCTGGCCGAGATCTGGCAGCGGGCGAGCGAAGCGGGACGC
>JAPLQZ010000194.1 GCA_026399415.1 Rhodocyclales bacterium
CGAAATACTGCGCGACATGCCGGCACTGCCTGCCGAGTGGTTGGCGCTCTGCGAATTTTGCGCGCGCTACTACCAGACCCCGCTCGGTGAAGTGACGTCCTTCGCCCTGCCGCCGATGCTGCGGCGCGGCAAGCTGCCGCGGATGAAAACGGAGCGAAGCGGAGTTTCAGAGAAGGCTAATGCCCGCGCCAGCGGGCGTTACGCCGGAGCTAAGAAGGCGGCGGCGCCCGCTTCCGGGCCAGCCTCCGCGCAGGATCTGCCGCAGTTAATGGCTGCGCAGCAGGCGGCGGTGGCAGCCATCGCCGCCATTGCCGGCTTCCACACCCTGCTGCTGCACGGTGTCACGGGCAGCGGCAAGACCGAGGTCTATCTGCGCGCGATCGACGCCGTGCTGGCGCGTGGCGGCCAGGCGCTGATGCTGGTGCCGGAGATCGCGCTGACGCCGCAACTCGAAGGCCGTGTCGCGGCGCGCTTTCCCACCGCGCACATCGTGTGCGCCAATAGCGGCATGGCCGACGCGGCACGCGCCCGCGGCTTTCTCGATGCGCTCTCGGGCCGGGCCGAGATCGTGCTCGGCACCCGGCTGGCGATTTTCATGCCGCTGCCGCGCCTGCAACTGATCGTCGTCGACGAAGAACACGACGCTTCCTTCAAGCAGCAGGAAGGCCTGCGCTATTCGGCGCGCGACGTCGCCATCTGGCGCGCCCATCAATTGAACATCCCCATCGTGCTCGGGTCGGCCACCCCCTCGCTGGAAACCTTTCATCACGCCGGCACTGGACGTTACGCAATGCTCGAGCTGCCCGAACGCGCCGTGGCCAAAGCCATGCCGGTGGTGCGCATCATCGATACGCGACGCGAGAAACTGCAGGAAGGCCTCTCCGCTGCCTTGCTTGCCGGTCTGCAGCAGCGACTGGAGCGCGGCGAGCAAAGCCTGGTGTTTCTCAACCGGCGCGGCTATGCGCCGGTGCTGGCCTGTCCGCCCTGCGGCTGGATCTCGCGCTGCCAGCGCTGCGCCGCCAATCTGGTGCTGCATCTGGCCGACCAGCGCCTGCGCTGCCACCATTGCGGTTTCGAAGCGCGTATTCCTGGCGCCTGTCCCGACTGCGGCAATGTCGATCTGCTGCCTTTCGGGCGCGGCACGCAACGTCTCGCAACCATGCTCGCCGAACGTTTCCCGGAGGCGCGCGTGCTGCGCATCGATCGCGATTCGGCAAGCACACCGAAGAAGTGGCAGGCACTGCTCGCCACCATTCACGCCGGTGAGGCCGATATCCTGGTCGGCACCCAGATGCTGGCCAAGGGCCACGACTTTCCCCTGCTGACTTTGGTCGGCGCGGTCGGCGCCGATGCGGCGCTGTTCGCCGCCGACTTCCGCGCCCCGGAACGGCTCTTCGCGCAACTCATGCAGGTCGGTGGCCGCAGCGGCCGCGCCGACCTGCCCGGCGAAGTGCTGATCCAGACCGAATATCCCGATCATCCGCTGTACCAGGCGCTGATCGATCACGACTATGTCCGCTTCGCCCGCGTGCAACTTGAAGAGCGCAGGATCGCCGGCTTTCCGCCCTTCAGCTTTCAGGCCATGCTGCGCGCCGAAGCCAGGAGCATCGAGCAGTCGCTGGCCTTCCTGCTGGCCGCGCGAAGTGCCGGCGAGGCATTGGCCAACGGCGTCACCCTCTACGACCCGGTGCCGATGCGCATGCAACGCCTGATGACGCTGGAACGCGGTCAACTACTGGTCGAATCCCTCAGCCGCCCGGCCCTGCAGGCCTTTCTGGCGAAGTGGATGGAACAACTCTACGCGCTGAAAATGCCCGGCGGCCTGCGCTGGCACCTGGATGTCGATCCGCAGGAGTTCTGAAGGCTCGCTCCAGAGTGATTCGGACTGCGTTACCTCCTGTTTCGCATCCGGGTCAGAAACCATATCCAGCTCATCGCCTGCAAGATCAGCAGTCCGCCAAGGCTGATCTGGTACGCGGCGCGCAGCGTGTGCCCGGCGCCCTGCAGGGCATCCACCGCTGCGCCAAAACCCCACTGGATGCAAAAGGCGCCGACGAAGACCGTCAGGTTCAGCGCGGTGTTCACGCGGCCGGCCAGCGTTACGGCGTAGTGCCGCTGCAGCAGCGCGTAGGAGAGATTGCCGACCGAGAAGACCAGGCCCAGCATGAACCAGAGCGGTTCGCTCGGCCCCGTACCGAGGACGATGAGCAGGATGGCGAGCAGGCCCAGCCCCATGCCGATTTGCAGCAGCCGTTGCGGCGTGATGCCGCGCCTGGCCAGCGGCGCGATGCCGAAGGCGATGGCGAGAGAGCCGGCGAGCATGCCGCTGCCCATCAGCAGAAGATGGGCAGCCGCCGCGCTGCGCGTAAGGCCCGAGAAGTTCATCAGCCAGGGTACCGCCCACAGTCCCTGCAGCGCCATCAG
>JAPLQZ010000294.1 GCA_026399415.1 Rhodocyclales bacterium
CTCGCCGTGATCGCGTTGATGGCCGACGTAAATCAGGCCGTGCGCCCAGAAGATTTCCATGCATTCGTCGGAATAGCCTATGGACGGGTGCATCGTCGCCAGATGCCGCCAGAACTTTGCCTGATGGCCGGTCTCTTCGCGCAGTTCGCGCTTGGCGGTGTCCAGCGGATGCTCACCGGGGTCGATTTTGCCGGCGGGAAGCTCGACGAATATGCGTTGCAGGGGATAGCGGAACTGGCGCTCGAACAGCAGCTTGCCGTTATCCAGCGCCGCCAGCACCACCACGGCGCCGGGGTGGGCGATCCATTCGCGGACGGTCTCATGACCGTTCGGCAGGCGCACCGTGTCGCGTCGCACATGCAGCAGCTTGCCGTCGAAAACCGGCTTGCTGGCGATAGTGTGTTCGATCAGGTCGGAGTCATCCATTTGCGTATCGGGCCAATGATTCAAACTTGAAGGCGAAGTGCAGCGTACTATCTTATATCAGCACGGCGGCGACGCACCGATCCGGAGATACCGTCCGCGCGTCCGGCACGGACATAAGACAAAGCCGCCATGCGGGCTAGGCATGACGGCTTGGCGACCCAGGACGAATGCGCGGCTACAGCGAGCGCATCAGGGCGGTGGTGCAGACCATCATCATGGCATCGGGGAACAGGCCGAAGGCGGCGACGGCAAGACCGTTGACCGACAGCAGCAGCCGCAGATCAAGGCCGGCCGTGATCGATGCTGAATCAACCGGGGTGTCGAAATACATCAGCTTGACCACCCGCAGATAATAAAACGCGCCGACCAGCGAGAACATCACGGCGATCACGGCAACCGCCGTGTAACCCGCCTTGATGGCAGCCAGCAGAACCGCAAACTTGGCGAAGAAGCCGACGAAGAACGGGATGCCGGCCATGGAAAACATGATGATCAGCATCATCGCGGCGAACCACGGACTGCGCTTGTTGAGACCCTTGAAGTCTTCGAGGTTCTCGGCTTCGTAACCGGCACGCGACAGCAGCAGCACCATGCCGAAGGCGCCCAGTGACATCAGTACGTAGGCGACGGTGTAGTACAGGGCCGAACTGTAGGCATTGACGGCGGTGAAGGCGTCTATCTGGCCGCCGACCACGCCCGACATCAGGCCGAGCACCATGTAGCCCATGTGCGAGATGGCGGAATACGCCAGCATGCGCTTGATATTGGTCTGCGCGATGGCGGCCAGATTGCCGAGACCGATGGACAGCACGGCCATGATCAGCAGCATCTGCTGCCAATCGACCGCCAGTCCGAACAGCGCATACACCAGCAAACGCAGGGCCATGGCGAAGGCGGCGAACTTCGGCGCGGAACCGATGAACATGGTCACAGCCGTCGGCGCGCCGTGATAGACATCGGGAATCCACATGTGGAACGGCACCAGACCGAGCTTGAAGGCGATGCCGGCGACGAGGAAGACCAGACCGAATACCAGCACCGGTTTTTCCGACTGACCTTGATACAGCGCCTGCGCCACACCGCCGATTTCGAGACTGCCGGTGGCGCCATAGATCATCGACATGCCGTAGAGCAACAGGCCCGAGGCCAGTGCGCCGAGTACGAAGTACTTCATTGCCGCCTCGGTGCAGCGCGGCGAGTCGCGATCGATGGCGACCAGACCGTAGAGCGAAAGCGACATCAGTTCCAGACCAAGATACATGGTCAGGAAATTCGCCGCCGAAATCATCACCATCATGCCCAGCGTGGCGTAGAGCACCAGCAGGTAAAACTCTCCCTTGTCCAGGCCGCGGTCGGCCATGTACTGCCTGCTGTAGATCAGCATCATGATCACAGCAAGGTAGGTCATGAGTTTGAGGAAGTCGGACAGGAGATCGTCGACAAACATGTTGCTGAAGGTCAGCGTGGTCTGACCGTCGGAGGTGACCAGCGTGATCGCGGCACAGCCAAGCAGGGTGACCACGGTCAGCATCGCCGCCATCCAGCGCCGGGTGGCGCCGAAGATCAGGTCGACAAACAGCACCAGGAACGACATCAGCAGGAGAAATATCTCCGGCGCCGCCGGGTACAGGTCGGGCATCACGAAATTATTCAGCATCTTTTCTCTCGTGTCTCTCGCGTCGTGTGCCGCTCATTTGAGTACATTACAGTTTGCTCGCCGCAACATGCTTGAGCAGGTTATCCACCGAGGCATGCATCACTTCGGTGAACGGGAAGGGGTAGAGGCCCATGGCCAGCACGCTGGCCGCCAGCAGCCCGAGCACCAGGAACTCGCGACCGCCGATGTCTTTCAGTTCGGCGACGTGAGCGTTGGCCACAGCGCCGAAGACCACGCGCTTGACCATCCACAGCGTGTAGGCAGCGCCGAGAATCAGCGTGGTGGCGGAAGCAAAGCCCACCCAGAAATTGAACTTGATGGCGCCCAGGATCACCATGAACTCGCCGACGAAACCGGAGGTCGCCGGCAATCCGGAATTGGCCATGGCAAAGAAGACGAACAATGCGGCGAACTTCGGCATGGTGTTCACCACGCCGCCGTAGTCGGCGATCATGCGTGAATGCATGCGGTCGTACATGACCCCGACGCAAAGGAACATCGCGGCGGAGACGAAGCCGTGAGAAATCATCTGCACCAGCGCGCCTTCGACACCGATCTGGTTGAAGATGAAGAAACCGAGTGTGACGAAGCCCATGTGAGAGATCGACGAGTAGGCGATCAGCTTCTTCATGTCGGTCTGCACCAGCGCGACGAAGCCGATGTAAATGACCGCGATCAGGCTCAGTGCGATGATGAACGGCGCCATGTAATGGCTGGCGTCGGGCACGATGGGCAGGGAAAACCGCACAAAACCGTAAGCGCCGAGCTTCAGCGCAATCGCGGCAAGGACCACCGAGCCGCCGGTCGGCGCCTCGACGTGTGCATCCGGCAACCAGGTATGCACCGGCCACATCGGCACCTTGACGGCGAACGAAACGAGGAAGGCAATGAAGATCAGAATCTGCGGCGCCATGCCGATGCGCAGATGGTGCCAGTCGAGGATGTTGAAGCTGCCGCCGGATTCGAGGAACAGCCAGATCAGGGCAACCAGCATCAGGAGCGAGCCGAGCAGCGTGTAGAGGAAGAACTTGAAGGCCGCATACACCCGATTCGGTCCGCCCCAGGCGCCGATGATGATGTACATCGGGATCAGCGAGGCCTCGAAGAAGACATAGAACAACACACCGTCCAGCGCGCAGAAGATGCCGTTCATGAGACCGGACATGATCAGGAAAGCGCCCATGTATTGCGCTTGCTTGTCCTCGATCACCTCCCATCCGGCCAGCACCACCATGACCGTGATGAAACTGTTGAGCAGGATGAAGGGCATTGAAATGCCGTCAACCCCGAGCAGGTACTGAACATTGAAACGGGTTATCCAGGGCGCCTGTTCGACAAACTGCATGCCGCTCAACGTCGCATCGAAACCGGTGTAGAGCGGAAGAGTGACCAGAAAGCCGGCAACGGCAACCGCCAGCGACAACCAGCGCACCAGCGTGCGACGCTCCGAGCCGACCCAGAACACCGGTACGGCGCCGAGGATGGGGACCCAGATTGCAAGACTCAGGAGTTGCGAATTCATCGGATTAATATTCCATCAGACCGGTGTGCATTGGCGTGCCCATGCGCTAAGCCCTGTTGAACCAAAGCGTCATTAGCGCAAAGACGCCGAAGATCATGCTGAAGGCGTACTGGTAGATGCGGCCGGTCTGGAACAGGCGGACCAGCCCGGATATCCAGCCGACGGCACTGGCCGAGCCGTTCACCATGACACCGTCGATAACCGCCTGATCGCCACCCTGCCACAGGCCGCGGCCAATCAGGCGCGCGCCACCGGCAAAGAACCAGTCGTTGAACCGGTCGAAGCCGTATTTCTCTTCGAGGATGATCGCCAGCACACCCGACTTCTGCTTGATCACCGCCGGCAGATCCGGGCGCTTGATGTAGAGGAACCACGCGGTCGCCGCACCCGAAATCGCCAGCCAGAACGGCAGTGTGGTGACGCCGTGCAGCATCATGCCGACCACGCCGTGGAATTCGTGCCCCATGGTCGCCACACCCTTGTGCGCGGTAGCGATGACGATCGAGTCGCCAAACCAGTTGCCGTAGAGAATGGTGCCGATCAGCCAGCCCGAGACGATCGCCGGAATCGACAGCAGGATCAATGGCACGGTGACGACCTTGGGAGTTTCGTGCGGTTCGGCGGCATGATGGCCGTGGTCATCGTGGTGTGCGTCATGGCCGTGGGCGTCATGCGTGGCCTCGCGGAAGCGCTCCTTGCCGTGGAAGGTGAAGAAGATCAGGCGGAACGAGTACAGGCCGCCGACGAAAACCGCGGCAAGCGCGCAGAAATAGGCGAAGCCAGCCCCCGGCACCTGGGCCAGATGCACCGCCTCGATGATCGAATCCTTGGAGAAGAAGCCGGCGAAGGGCGGCAAACCGGCATTGGCGAGGGCGCCGATCAGCATCGTGGCGTAGGTGATCGGCATGTACTTGCGCAGCCCGCCCATGCGCCGCATGTCCTGCTCGTGGTGCATGGCGATGATCACCGAGCCGGCACCGAGGAACAGCACCGCCTTGAAGAAGGCATGTGTCATGAGATGGAAGATCGCCACCGAATAGGCCGAAGCGCCCAGCGCCATGGTCATGTAGCCGAGTTGCGACAGCGTCGAGTAGGCGACGACGCGCTTGACGTCGGTTTGCACGATGGCAATCAACGCCATGAACAAGCAGGTGATGGCGCCGATGACGATGACGAAGGACAGGGCCGTATCGGAAAGTTCGAACAGCGGCGACATGCGCGAGACCATGAAAATTCCGGCTGTGACCATGGTCGCGGCATGGATCAGTGCGGAGATCGGGGTCGGGCCTTCCATCGAATCTGGCAGCCAGACATGCAGCGGGAACTGCGCTGACTTGCCCATGGCGCCGATGAACAGGCAGATGCAGATGGCGGTGATCAGCGGCCAGCCGGTAACCACCTCGGTGAGCGTGGCCAGTTCGTTTCTCTTGGCGAACACCGTTGCGTAGTCGAGGCTGCCAGCGTAGGCAGCGATCAAACCAATACCGAGCAGGAAACCGAAGTCGCCGACGCGGTTGACCAGGAAGGCCTTGAGGTTGGCGTAGATCGCCGTCGGCCGCACCGACCAGAAACCGATCAGCAGGTACGAGACCAGGCCTACCGCTTCCCAGCCGAAGAACAATTGAACAAAGTTGTTCGACATCACCAGCATCAGCATCGAGAAGGTGAACAGCGAGATGTAGCTGAAGAAGCGCTGGTAGCTGTTGGTGCCCGCCAAGCTGCCTGCCGGCCAGTTGTCTTCGTCGTGCGCCATGTAGCCGATGGTGTAGATATGGACCATCAGCGAGACGAAACTGACTACCATCATCATCAGCACCGTGAGCTGGTCGATCAGGAAGCCCACCTCGAGCTTGAGCCCGCCGGATTCCATCCATGTATAGACGGCGCCGTTAAACACGTGGCCGGCCTGGATGTCCTGGAAGATGACCACCGACAGGAGGAAGGCAATCGCGACGCCAATCGAGGTGACGGTATGCGAACCGGTGCGACCGAGGATTTTGCCGAAGAATCCGGCCAGAATGGCCCCGGCCAGGGGTGCCAGTGGAACCAGGAGATAAAGATTCTTCATGCCCATATGCCCTCTAGCCCTTCAGCGTGTCGAGATCCTCGACATCGATTGAGGACAGATTGCGGAACAGCACCACCAGGATGGCGAGGCCGATAGCGGATTCTGCGGCAGCAACGACGAGGATGAAAAAGACAAAGAGCTGTCCGGAGAGGTCGTTGAGATAGTGCGAGAAGGCAACAAAATTGATATTGACCGCCAGCAGTATCAGTTCGATGGCCATCAGCAGCACGATCAGGTTCTTCCGGTTGAGGAAAATCCCGACCATGCCGATGGCAAACAGGATGGCGGCGAGGATCAGGTAGTGTGAGAGCGAAACCATGCCTTATTCCCCCTCCTTCGCCGCTGCAACAGGAAGTTCAACTTCCGGCGCCATCTTGACGAGGCGCATGCGGTCTTTGGCCTTGACGGCAATCTGGTCGGCCGGATGCATGGACTTGTTGTCCTTGCGGCTGCGCAGCGTCAGCATGACGGCAGCGATGATGGCCACCAACAGAATCACCGAGGCGATTTCAAAGGGATAGGCGTAATCGGTGTAGAGCAGGCGCGCCAGTTCCTTGGTGTTGCTGTAGTCGGCTGGAAGATTCTGCGGCGGCAGGTTGGCCAGACCGAAATAGCGGCCTGAGAGCACCACCGCCATCTCGCCCACCATCAGCAATCCGACCAACGCGCCCAGCGGCAGGTTGTTCCAGAAGCCCTGGCGCACACGCTCGATGTTGATGTCGAGCATCATCACCACAAAGAGGAAAAGCACCATCACCGCACCGACATAAACCATGATCAGCGCGAGGGCCAGAAACTCGGCTTGCAACAGCATCCACAGTGCCGCCACGTTGAAGAAGGCCAGCACCAGGAACAGCGCGGCATGCACCGGATTGCGGGCCGTGATCACGCGCAGGGCGGCGACGACCGTCACGGTAGAAAAGATGTAGAAGAGAATGGTCTTGAATTCCATGGCTGGATTAGCGTGGCATTAGCGGTAAGGGGCATCCTGCGCACGGTCGGCGGCAATTTGCGCTTCGTTGCGGTCGCCTACGGCCAGCAGCATCTGTTTGGTGTAGTAGAGGTCGCCGCGGGTTTCGCCGTGGTATTCGAAGATGCGGGTCATGACGATCGCGTCGACCGGGCAGGCTTCTTCGCAGAAGCCGCAGAAAATGCACTTGGTCAGGTCGATGTCGTAGCGCGTGGTGCGACGACTGCCATCGTCGCGCTCCGCCGATTCGATGGTGATCGCCAGCGCCGGACAAACCGCCTCGCACAGCTTGCAGGCAATGCAGCGTTCCTCGCCATTCGGGTAGCGGCGCAGGGCGTGCAAGCCGCGAAAACGGTTGCTCTGCGGCGTTTTCTCATCCGGATACTGGATGGTGATCTTGCGCGCAAACATGTAGCGCCCAGTCACCGCCATGCCCTTGAACAGTTCCTTGAGGAACAGGCTGCCAATGAAATCTTTTGCACCCATAATGATCTCTCGGCCCTATTTCCAGATGGTCAGCGGCGACATCATCCAGACGCCCACCACCAGAATCCGCCCAGACGCATGATCTGGTCATAGCGATAGCGCGGGAAGGTGGCACGAATCCAGAGGAAGAAGAACAGGACGGCCGCCATTTTCGCTGCCATCCAGTGGAAGCCATCGGGCAGGAAGCCTACCGGGGACAACCAGCCGCCGAGGAAGAAGATCGAAACCATCGCCGAGATCAGGATCATGTTGGCATATTCGGCGAGGAAGAACATCGCAAAGGACATGCCTGAGTATTCGACCATGTGGCCGGCGACGATTTCCGACTCGCCTTCGACCACGTCAAATGGTGCGCGATTGGTTTCCGCCACGCCGGAAATCAGATAGACACCAAACATCGGCAGGAGCGGCAGCCAGTTCCAGGAAAGGAAGCCGACGCCCATTCCGGCAAACAGGCCTTTGCTCTGGCCAACCACAATTTCGGTCAGATTGAGGCTGCTCGACACCATCAACACGGTGATCAAGGCCAATCCCATCGATATCTCGTAAGAAATCATCTGCGCCGAAGCACGCATGGCGCCGAAGAACGGAAACTTCGAGTTGGATGCCCAGCCGGCAATGATGATGCCATAGACGCCGACCGAACCCACGGCCAGCAGATACAGCACGCCTGCGTCGACGTTTGCCAGCACCCAGCCCGGAGAGAAGGGAATCGCCGCCCACAGCGCCAGCGCCGGGGCAATAGCCAATATGGGGCCGAGGACGAACAGCTTCTTGTCCGCTGCGGTCGGAAAGATAATCTCTTTCAGGAACAGCTTCAGGCCGTCAGCGATCGGTTGCAGCAAGCCCCACGGGCCCACCCGATTGGGGCCAATGCGAACCTGCATCCAGCCGATCACCTTGCGCTCCCAGAAAGTCAGGTAAGCGACCGACAGCAACAAGGGAACCAGGATCAGGACAATCCTGAGGAGGGTCCAGATCAGAGGCCACACGGGCTTGATCGAACCCCAGAAAGAGCCCAGCAGGGGTTCGACGAAGGAGACGACCGCGGCTTCCATCACACCTTCTCCACAGTCAGGGCAGCAGACATTGCGCCCAATGCGCATGTATCGGCATGAGCCGCCGCGATACGCACCACGCCGTCCGGCACGCCCACATCAAGTTCGGCGGCTAGCGTCACGGTCGCCGTACCGCCAGCGCCGACTCTTACATGATCACCCGCGGCGACTCCGAGCTTTGCCAGCAACGCCTTGTTCATGCGTGCGGTGGGCGCTGCGGAGTCGCGCGCCTGCTGCAAGGCGGGCGCCCGCCTCACCAGCGAATCGGCAAAGTGGATGGGTACATCGGCCACACGTTCCAGTCCGTTGGTGGATGCCATCAGGTTCAGCATGACGGCATTGATGCCGTTATCCAGGCCGGATACAAAACCAGGCGTGTCGCCCAGCGCCTCGGCGCGCACATCTTCGCTGCTGTTGAACTCAAAACCGGCTACGTCAAGCAAATTGCCCAGCACGCGCAACACCTTCCACGCCGGACGGGTCTCGCCCAACGGTTTGGCGGCGGCGTAAAAGCTCTGCACACGGCCTTCGGTATTGATGAACGTGCCCGAGGTTTCGGAGAAGGGCGAAACCGGCAACAAGACTGCCGCGTAATCGAGCATGGCCTGCGACTTGAAGGGGCTCAAGACCACCACGGCCGCCGCCTTGCTCAGTGCCGCCAGCGCCTGGGCGCCATCTGCGCAATCCAGTTCCGGCTCGGCGCCAAGCACCACATAGGCTTGGCGCGGATCTTTCAGCATCGCCGCGGCATTCAAGCCCGCATTTCCGTTCACTGTGCCGGGTACAGCCTTGGCCACATAGCCGCCGACACTGTTCGCCGCCTCACCGAGGAAGCCGAATTTGCCACCGAGAGCTGATGCAAGCTGATGCCCCAGCGCCTGCAGCGTTGCCGCCTGCGGGTGCTGTTGCGCAAAGTTGCCGAGCAGGATGCCGCTGCCGCCCTCATTGCCGGATACCAGGCTCTGGGCGATGGCTTGTGCCTCGGTCGATACCGTCACGCCGGCAAGCGCTGCGTCGGCCGCGACGCCTTTCAACTGCAATGTTGCCTTGACTATCTGCGCCATCACGGCAGGCAGTTGCGACGGCGCGGCAATGGCGCGTGCCGTCAGTTTGATCAGCAGGTCGTCGTCGGCACTGTGCAGGACACTAACCTGCGTGCCACGCTTGGCCGACTGGCGCAGACGCTGGGCAATCAGCGGATGATCCTTGCGCAGGAAGGAGCCCACCACCAGCACGCGATCGAGGCGACTGATGGCGGCGATCTTCATGCCGAGCCAGGGAGTTCCCTTGCGCTTGCCATCGGCCGAGAAATCGGTCTGGCGCAAACGGAAATCGACATTCTCGCTACCCAGGCCACGCAACAGTTTCTGCGCCAGATACATTTCTTCCAGCGTCGCATGCGGGCTCAGCAGACCGCCGATTGCCTCTCCACCGTGGGTCTTGGCCACATCACGCAGGGCATGCGAAACGTAATCGAGGGCGACGTTCCAGTCGACTTCCTGCCATGCCCCGCCCTGCTTCACCATCGGCTTCGTCAGCCGCTCGGCGGAGTTGAGGCCCTGATAGGAGAAACGCTCCTTGTCCGTCAGCCAGCACTCGTTGATGTCTTCGTTTTCCAGCGGCAGTACGCGCATCACCTTGTCATGCTTGGTCTGCACGATCAGGTTGCTGCCCAATCCGTCATGCGGGCTCACCGACTTGCGCCGGGAAAGCTCCCAGGTACGGGCCGAGAAGCGGAAGGGCTTGGAAGTCAGCGCACCCACCGGGCACAAATCGATCAGGTTTCCCGAGAGTTCGGTATCCACCGTCTTGCCGATGAAGGGCATGACCTCGGCGTGTTCGCCACGGTAGGACTGGCCGAGTTCCATGAAACCGGCTATTTCCGCCGTGAAGCGAATGCAGCGCGTGCAGTTGATGCAACGGGTCATGTCGGTCGACACCAGCGGACCGAGATCCTTGTCGGGAACGACGCGCTTTTCTTCCTCGTACTTCGACGCGGACTCGCCATAGCCGACCGCAAGATCCTGCAACTGGCACTCGCCGCCCTGATCGCAGATCGGGCAATCAAGCGGGTGGTTGATCAGCAGGAACTCCATCACGGCCTTCTGCGCCGTGATGGCCTGTTCGGAATGCGTGAATACCTTCATGCCGTTGGTCGCTATCGTGGCGCAGGCCGGCATCGGCTTCGGCGCCTTTTCGACCTGAACCAGACACATCCGGCAGTTCGCCGCGATGGACAGCTTCTTGTGATAGCAGAAATGCGGGATGTAGGTGCCCAACTTGTGAGCCGCCTCAATGATGGTGCTACCGTCTGCGACCTGGAGGGCCTTGCCGTCGATTTCGATCTCGACCATTACGCGGCCCCCGCTGCTGAAGAAGCGCGGAAGAAACCGCTGCCCGCACGCTGGACTTCAGGATCAACGAGACACTTCTTGTGCTCGATGTGGTATTCGAATTCGCTCTTGAAATGCTTGATGAAACTGCGCACCGGGAACGCGGCGGCATCGGCCAGCGCGCAGATGGTCTTGCCCATCATGTTGTCGGTGACGCGGTTCAGCAGATCGAGATCTTCCGCACGACCTTCGCCGTGTTCGATGCGATGCACTACGCGATACAACCAGCCGCTACCCTCGCGGCATGGCGTGCATTGGCCGCAGGACTCTTCGAAATAGAAGTAGGACAGACGCTCCAGAGCCTTGACCATGCACACCGTTTCGTCCATCACGATCACGGCGCCCGAGCCGAGCATGGAGCCGGCCTTGGCGATGGAATCGTAATCCATGGTGCAGTCCATGATCACGTCGGCGGGCAACACCGGGGCCGAAGAACCGCCGGGGATCACCGCCTTGAGCTTGCGCCCGCCGCGCATGCCGCCGGCCATTTCCAGCAGCTTGGCGAACGGAGTGCCCATCGGAACTTCGTAGTTGCCCGGACGATTGACATGGCCGGAGACCGAGAACAGCTTGGTGCCGCCATTGTTGGGCTTGCCGAGATTGAGGTAAGCCTCGCCGCCCATGCCCATGATGAACGGGATCGCGGCAAAGGTTTCTGTGTTGTTGATCGTGGTCGGCCTGCCGTACAGGCCGAAATTCGCCGGGAACGGTGGCTTGTAGCGTGGCTGGCCCTTCTTGCCTTCGATGGATTCGAGCAGCCCGGTTTCCTCGCCGCAAATGTAGGCACCCCAGCCGTGATGCGCGAAAAGATCGAAACTGAAGTCGGAACCCAGAATCCGCTCGCCGAGATAGCCGGCGGCACGGGCCTGGTCGAGCGCTTCTTCGAAACGCTGATAGATGTCGAAGATTTCGCCGTGAATGTAGTTGTAGCCGCGCTTCGCACCCACCGCATAAGCAGCGATGATCATGCCTTCGATGGTCGAGTGCGGGTCGTAGCGCAGCAGGTCGCGATCCTTGAACGTGCCTGGCTCACCCTCGTCGGTGTTGCAGACGACATACTTCTCCGGTGCCGCCTTGGGCATGAAACTCCACTTGAGACCGGCGGGAAAGCCGGCACCGCCGCGACCACGCAAGGCGGACTTCTTGACCTCGGCAATCACCTCGTCCTGAGTCATTTTGCTGGCGAGAATCCGCTTCAGCTGCGCGTAACCGCCGCGCGCCTCGTAATCCTTGAGACTCCATCCGGCGTCGCCTTTGGACCAGCCGGTGGTAAGCAGGGGATTGATGGTGTCGATCAGAGCCATGTCAGTTGCACTCCGCCAACAGTTTGTCGATCTCTTCGGGAAACATGAAACTGCACATGCGCTTGTTGTTCACCAGCAGCACCGGCGCGTCGCCGCAGGCGCCCATGCACTCGCCTTCCTTCAAGGTGAACTTGCCGTCCGGAGTGGTCTGGTTGAAGTCGATGCCCAGCTTTTCCTTGACGTAATCCGCCGCATGCACGCCGCCCGACAAGGCGCAGGGCAGATTGGTGCACACCGTCAGCTTGTACTTGCCGACCGGATGCAGATCGTACATGTTATAAAAACTCGCCACCTCGTAGGCGGCAATCGGCGCCATGCCGAGATAGCTGGCGACAACAGCGATGGTTTCCTTGGGCAGCCAGCCCTTTTCGTCCTGCGCAATGACAAGTGCCGCCATCACCGCAGACTGTTTCTGGTCCGCCGGATATTTGGCCACTTCCCGGTCAATTTTTCCGAGTGCTTCGGGGCTTAACATGTCGTATTGTTTATTCATGCGGCGGTCTATCGGTCAACGTCGCCAAGCACCAGATCGATGGTGCCGATAACGGCAGTTGCGTCGGCCAGCATGTGGCCTCTGACGAGTTCATCGACGCCCGCCAGATGCGGAATCCCCGCGGTGTGCAGTCTCATCCGGTAAGGCTTGTTGGCACCGTCCGACACCGCCCAGACCGCCATCTCGCCCTTGGGATGCTCAATCGCGGCATAGGCTTCACCGGCCGGCACGTGCATGCCCTCGGAAAAAAGCTTGAAATGGTGGATCAACTCTTCCATGCTGCCCTTCATCTTCTCCCGCGACGGCGGCGCGACCTTGTGATCATCGGTGATGACCGGGCCTGGATTCTGACGCAGCCACTCGATGCACTGTTTGATGATGCGGTTCGCCTGAAGCATCTCTTCCATGCGCACCAGATAACGGTCATAGCAGTCGCCATTCACGCCCACCGGAATATCGAAATCCATGCGGTCATAAACTTCATAGGGCTGTTTCTTGCGCAGATCCCACTCGATGCCTGAACCGCGCAGCATTGGTCCGCTGAAGCCCTTCTGCAGGGCACGCTCGGGGCTGATAACGCCGATGCCGACGGTGCGCTGCTTCCATATCCGGTTGTCCGTCAGCAAGGTATGGTATTCACTCTGATACACCGGAAAACGGTTGGTGAAGTCTTCAAGAAAATCCAGCAGCGAACCGCTGCGCGCCTCGTTCAGTTCCTTCACCGTTTGCGCGTTCTTGAACTTGTTTTCCTTGTACTTCGGCATCTGGTCGGGCAGATCGCGATAGACACCGCCGGGCCGATAGTAAGCCCCGTGCATCCGTATGCCGGTGAGCGCCTCGAGCACGTCGAAGATGTCCTCGCGCTCACGGAAGGTGTAGAGCACCATGGTCATGGCGCCGATATCGAGTGCGTGGGTGCCGATACTCAGAAGATGGTTCAATATGCGCGACATCTCGTCGATCATGACCCGTATGTACTGGGCCCGGATCGGCACCTCGACACCCAGCAACCTCTCCACCGCGAGACAGTAGGCGTGCTCGCTGGGTATCATGGAGGTGTAATCAAGACGATCCAGAAACGGCAAGGTCTGCAGCCAGGTGCGCGACTCCGCCAGTTTCTCGGTACCACGATGCAGCAGGCCGATGTGCGGGTCGGCACGCACGATGACCTCGCCATCCAGTTCCAGCACCAGGCGCAAGACGCCGTGAGCAGCCGGATGCTGCGGCCCGAAGTTGATGGTGTAATTCTTGACGTCAGCCACGGCCGCCACCTTTTCCGTAGCCTTCTTCGCGAACGATGCGCGGCGTGACCTCACGCGGCTCGATGGTAATCGGCTGATAGATCACGCGCTTCTGCTCGGGGTCATAACGCATCTCGACATAGCCGGAAACCGGGAAGTCCTTGCGGTAGGGATGGCCGACGAAGCCGTAGTCGGTCAGGATGCGCCGCAGATCGACATGGCCCTCGAAATGTATGCCGAACAGGTCGAAGGCTTCGCGCTCATACCAGTTGGCGCTGTTCCAGATATCCATGACCGAGGCCACTACGGGAAACTCGTCATCCTCGGCAAACACCTTGACCGTCAGACGCCAGTTATGGGTGATCGAAAGCAACTGGCTGACGGCGGCATAGCGTTTGCCCTGATAGCCGGTGAATTCTGAATAATCGATACCGCCGAGATCCATCAACTGTTCAAAGCGCAAGGCGGGATCGTCACGCAACTGACGCGCCACATCGAGGTAGTTCTCGGCCGGAAGCACGACAGTGACCTGGCCGAACGCCAGCACCGGCTCGCCGATACGCTCACCGAAGCTTTCCTTCAGTTGCCGGCAAAGACGTTCCAGTTTGGCGCTCATGGGGTAGGCTTGTTGATGTCAGCGGGCAATGGTGGTCGTACGCCGGATCTTGCTCTGCAACTGGATCAGGCCGTACAGCAGCGCCTCGGCCGTTGGTGGGCAACCCGGCACATAGACATCGACGGGCACGATGCGATCGACGCCACGCACCACCGAATACGAGTAGTGATAATAGCCGCCACCGTTGGCGCATGAACCCATGGACAACACCCAGCGCGGCTCGGCCATCTGGTCATAAACCTTGCGCAACGCCGGCGCCATCTTGTTGGTCAGCGTGCCGGCGACGATCATCACGTCAGCCTGGCGAGGACTCGGCCGAAAGACAATGCCAAAGCGGTCAAGGTCATACCGAGAACACCCGGCATGGATCATTTCGATGGCACAGCAGGCCAAACCAAACGTCATCGGCCACATCGAACCGGTACGCGTCCAGTTGATGATCTTGTCGAGAGACGTGGTAACAAAGCCTTCCTGCAGAATGCCTTCGATGCTCATGCGCTGGAGTCCTTGATCCCGTTCATTCCCAATCCAGCGCTCCCTTGGCCCAAGCATAAACATAGCCAACGACGAGGATGCCGATAAACACGAACATTTCGACGAAGCCGAACATCTTCACCGCCTCGGTATTGACGATTTCCTTGAAGATTGCCGCCCACGGAAACAGGAAGGCAATTTCGAGGTCGAACAGGATGAACAGAATGGCGATCAGGTAGTAGCGCACATCGAACTTCATGCGCGCATCTTCGAAGGGCGCAAACCCGCACTCGAAAGGAGAAAGTTTTTCGCTATTCGGACGGTGGGGCGCCACCAGGCAACCGAGCAGGATGGGCACGCACCCGAAGACGACGCCGACTAAAACAAAAACGAGAATCGGAAAGTAATTATCCAGCATTTTGGTGGCGTTGCCACTTCACTCGTTATTCTTGGCCGACCGAACTGCAAAGCTCTGCAAGATAACCGGCGCTCAACTACTTATTTCAGCTCTTCTGCTTTTCTACTTTGTCATTGCCAAATTTTCTGGTGCCGTCGGTGAGACTCGAACTCACACAGCTTTCGCCACTACCCCCTCAAGATAGCGTGTCTACCAATTTCACCACGACGGCATAGCGCTGCTGCGCGAGAGGCACAAATTATATATCAAGCAATTCGCTCGTTCGTGCATCGCAACAAAAAAATCCATCGAACGAAGCTTGACCAAATTACTTTGGAATGTCCTTGGCCTTCGAATCAGGTACTGCCGGCGTCTGCGCCGGCGCAACAGGTGCGGTCTGCACCGGAGCCGCATCCATCACGCTACCAGATACCGCGGGGCGCGACGTAGCGATATAGGAAAGCCCAAGGCTGGTCAGGAAAAACACCGCCGCAAGAACCGCCGTCACCCGCGACAAAAAATTGGCGGAACCCGTGGCGCCAAACAAACTGCCTGATGCGCCGCTACCGAAAGCAGCACCCATGTCGGCACCCTTGCCATGCTGGAGCAGAACGAATCCGATAACGCTGAGACCGGCGATGATATGTACGGTCAGAATCACGGTATGCAATAAATCCATGAGAACCTCTTTATTAAATTGTATTCAGGCGGCAGCGCAAATGGCGAGGAAATCCGCCGCCACCAATGACGCGCCGCCAATGAGTCCGCCATCAATGTCGGGCTGCCCGAAAAGCTCAGCCGCGTTGTTCGCCTTGACACTGCCACCATAAAGTATGCGCAGTCCGGCAGCGATATCAGCGCTGTCACGCGCAAACCTCGTACGAATCAGGGCATGAACCTCCTGCGCCTGTTCCGGCGATGCGGTGCGTCCGGTGCCGATCGCCCATACCGGCTCATAGGCCACAACTGCACGAGCAAAGGCAGCAATACCAGCATTGGCAAGCACGGCGTCAATCTGGCGCGTCACTACCTCACCGGTAATACCCGCCTCGCGCTCGGCGAGCGACTCGCCCACGCACAGTACTGGTGTCAGCCCCACCTTGAGCGCTGCCGAAAATTTGGCAGCGACCACTGCGTCGGTGTCGCCGAAGAAGGAACGGCGTTCAGAATGACCCACCAAGGCATAACGGCAGCCAAAATCTGTCAGCATCGCCCCACTCACTTCGCCCGTCCATGCCCCTTGCGCATGTTCCGAGACATCCTGCGCTCCCCAGGCGACACTGCTTCCATCGAGGACCACGCGCGCTTGCGCCAGGTATGGATAGGGTACGCACAAGGCGACCTCGGCACGACCGCGGGCGCCATCGCGCACGGCATGCAGCAGCCCGAGGTTGGTGGCGAGACTGCCATGCATTTTCCAGTTTCCGGCAACAAGTTTGGCGCGCATGGGGACACAGAAGCGGCTACAAGAAGCCCGCGATTATAGCGGCTGCGCCGACCGAACGCCAGACTGAAGACCGCTTGCAAGACCCAGGAGTGTCCGCAGAGCCGACCCAACGCAATGGTTTCATGTCTCGCTCCGACATTTGACAAAAATCAACAAGAAACCCTGAAAAACGTCGACAATGCCGGCCCGAGACCAAGTTATAACCTCATGGATGGGCTTAATGGACACGATATCGACTGATGTTGCAATCATAGGTGCCGGAGGAGCGGGTTTGCGTGCCGCCATCGCCCTAGCTGAAACGGATCCCACACTGCGCATTGCGCTGATCTCCAAGGTGTACCCGATGCGCAGCCACACCTGCGCCGCCGAGGGAGGTGCTGCCGGGGTGATCAAGCCCGATGACAGTTTCGACATGCACTTCGACGATACGGTGGGCGGTGGCGACTGGCTGTCCGATCAGGACTGCGTCGAATACTTTATCCACGAAGCCCCCAAGGAACTGCTGCAACTGGAGCACTGGGGCTGCCCGTGGAACCGCGAAGCGGATGGATCGGTGGCGGTGCGACCTTTCGGCGGCATGAAGAAACAGCGTACCTGGTTCGCGGCCGACAAGTCGGGCTTCCATATTCTGCACACCCTGTTCCAGACCTCGCTGCAGTTTCCGTCGATTACCCGCTACGACGAATACTACGCGCTCGACCTGCTGGTCGATGATGGCCGTTGCCAGGGCGTAACGGCCATGGAGATGCGTAGCGGTCAATTGCGCCAGTTCCACGCCAAGGCGGTGATCATTGCCGGCGGCGGCGCCGGCCGCATGTTCCCCTTCTCCACCAATGGTGCCATCAAAACGGGCGATGGCATGGCCATGGCCTACCGCGCCGGGGCGCCGTTGAAAGACATGGAGTTTGTGCAATACCATCCGACCGGCCTGCCGAATACCGGCAGCCTGCTGACCGAAGCCTGCCGCGGCGAAGGCGGCATTCTGGTCAACAAGAATGGCCGTCGCTACTTGCAGGACTACGGCATGGGCCCTGAGACCCCGGTGGGCAAGCCGCAGTTGAAGACCATGGAACTCGGTCCCCGTGATCGCGTCAGCCAGGCTTACTGGCACGAACTGCAAAAGGGCAATACGGTTTCAACCAAGTGGGGCGATTGCGTGTTGCTCGACATGCGCCACCTCGGCGAAAAGAAAATCAACGAGCGCCTGCCCCTGGTGCGAGAGTTGTGCGCGAGCTACCTTCAGGTGGATATCGTCAAGGACCCGGTGCCGATCCGCCCCGTGGTGCACTACATGATGGGCGGCATTTCCACCAACACCAAGGCGGCGACCCCCCTGCCCGGTCTTTTTGCAGCCGGCGAATGTGCCTGCGTCAGCCTGAATGGAGCCAACCGACTGGGGTCGAATTCGCTGGTCGAACTGTTGGTGTTCGGTCGCCGCGCCGCACTCTCGGCTATTGAGCACATCCAAGGCCTGCCGGCCTCCAACGCGGCAGCGCTGAATACGCGCGCCGAAGAAACACAGTCGCGAATCAACGAGCTTTTCTCGCGCATCGATGGCACTGAGTCGATGTCCGCCCTGCGCAAGGAGATGATGGATACGATGGAGAAAAACGTCGGCATCTATCGCACCGAGGAAGGCCTGCAGGAAGGTGTCAGCAAGATTCATGAGCTGCGCCAGCGCTACCGCAACATCATCCTCACCGACAAGACCAGCGTCTTCAACACCGACCTGTTTCAGGCGCTCGAACTGGGCTCCATGCTCGATTGCGCCGAAGCGGTTACCGTCGGTGCGCTGGCCCGCAAGGAATCCCGCGGCGCGCACCAGCGCCTCGATTACGTCGAGCGCGACGACAAAAAGTTCCTCTGTCACACCATGGTCTACCACCAGGGTCTGGATGTTCCCCGCGTCGACTACCTCGATGTGGTGATCACCAAATCGCCGCCAGGCGTGCGCGATTACTCGGGAGACCACAAATGACACCAATGAAAGAGCTCCGTGTGCAGTTGGAAGTCCTGCGCTACAACCCGGACACCGACACCGAGGCCCACTTCCAGCGCTATGAACTGACCTGCCCGGAAGAGTGGGTGGTGCTTGATGCCCTGAACACGGTCAAGGCAGAAATCGATCCGACGCTCAACTACCGCTGGTCCTGCCACATGGCCGTATGCGGCAGCTGCGGCATGATGATCAACGGTACGCCCAAGCTGTCCTGCCATACCTTCCTGCGCGATTACGAGGGAACCGTAATCCGGGTCGAACCCCTGGCGCATTTCCCCATCGAACGCGATCTGGTGACCGCGCCAGACGATTTCATGGAGAAGCTCAAGCGCGTCAAGCCCTACATCATCCCGAAAGAGAAGAAGCCGATCAGCGAGGGTGAATACAAGCAAACCCCGGCGCAACTGATGAAGTTCCGCCAGTATTCGATGTGCATCAACTGCATGCTGTGCTATGCCGCCTGTCCCGAGTACGGACTGACACCGAGCTTCATCGGCCCGGCAGCGCTGACACTGGCGCACCGCTACAACCTCGATTCGCGCGACGGCGGCCGCAAAGAGCGGCAGGAAGTGGTCGCCACGCACGAAGGCGTCTGGGAATGTACCTTTGTCGGCGCCTGTTCCGAGGCCTGTCCGGCTCACGTCGACCCGGCCAGCGCGCTGCAGCAGATGAAGATTACGAGTTCGATCGACTGGATCGTCGAACACCTGATTCCGGGAGGAAACAAATGAGCCGCAGACCCTTAGTCCGAGAAGTTCCACCGACCTCCTGGTACTTCCATCGTCCGACGTACCTGCGTTACATGTCGCGCGAGATCACCTGCATCTTTGTCGCCGCCTACTGTGTGCTGCTGGTGGTGGGTTTGCAGCGCCTCGCCGCCGGCCCGGCAGCCTATGAAGCCTTCCTGCTCGGACTGAAGAGCGCCGATTCGATCGTGTTTCATTTGCTGGCGCTGGCCGCTTCGGTCTATCACGCCGCAACCTGGTTCGGCGCCACGCACAAGGCCATGCCGATCCAGATCGGCGAGAACTTCGTGCAGCCCGGCGTAATCTCCGGCGCCCACTATGTAGTTTGGCTGGTGCTCTCATTCGTCATTCTTTATCTTGCGGGAGTGTTCTGACCATGGCCAAGTCACACAAACCTGTCGTCTGGTTTCCGTTCGCCGCCGGCGGCACGGTCATCGCATTCTTCATTCCGGTAATCGTCGTCCTCACCTTCATGGCTGCACTGGGCCATGTCCCGCCCGGCCTCAGCTACGACAGGATGCACGCCTTCGCCGGTAGCAGCCTCGGCAAGCTGGTCATTTTTGGCGTGGTCGCCCTGTCGCTGTGGAGTTCGGCACATCGCCTGCGCTGCACCTGCTTCGACTTCGGCCTGCGTGCCGATACACTGGTCGCTACTGTTTTGTATATCATGGCGATAGCAGGCAGCCTTTTGTCTGCCGTATATCTGCTGCAAATATAGTCGGCGTCAGACCGAAGCGACTCAATCCCACGGGAGGAAAGAACAACAATGGCACCACCCCCACTGGCCTCGCGCGAGGCCGTCCGCGAAGAACGTTTCAGCAGTGTCTGGAGCAACGATCTGAACGATGTCTTTGCCGACGTTGCCCCTTACTACGACCGCGCCAACAACATCGCCGCGCTGGGGCAGTTCGGCAACTTTCTCAGGCGCTTCATGCAATTGGTGGATCTGCAACCGAAGCAAAAGGTGCTCGATGTCTGCGCCGGCACCAACGCCATCGGCATTGCCCTGCTCAAGCGCGAGCCGACGCTCGACGTGCATGCGATGGATCGCAGCGTCGCCATGCAGACCGTGGGCCACCAACGCGCGGCCGCGCAGGGCTTCCAGATCAAGAGCACCATCGGCGATGTGCACACGCTGCCCTTCCCCGACAATCATTTCGACGTCGTCACGCTGCAGTTTGCCTCGCGCCACCTGCGGGTGCGCGAGGTCTTCCGCGAAATCCTGCGGGTGCTGAAACCCGGCGGCCATTTCCACCATTCCGACATGCTGCGCCCGCGCAATCCGATCGTGAAGAACCTCTACTACACCTACCTGCGCGGCTGCCTCGGCCTGACCGGCCTGATCGTCGGCAGCGGCCCGGCAGCGGTCAAGGCCAAGCAGTATTTCCTCGACGCGCTGGAACTGTTCTACACCGCCGAAGAGCTGTCGATCCTGCTGCGCGAACTGGGCTACGTCGAAGTGAAGGTAGATACCGTGTTTCATGGCATGCTCGGCTTTCACCGCGCGGTAAAACCAGCAAGAATCTGAACGCCGGACCAAGCCGCAAGCGACGTGAAGCGGGCGCACTCACTCGCCAGGCTCAACGGCCGGATTCTCCAGGTATTCAGTCGGCGCACCACCATTGCGCTGCGCGCCGCGCTGCCCCTGCGCCTCGCCCTGCCCCACCTCGAACCGGTCCTGGCGTTGAACGTCACCAAGGAAGTGCAGAAGGACACGCTGGTGATCGTCCGTGCCCGCGAACTGGCCGCGGACTGCCCCCCGGCCTGGGCGGATGTCCTGCCGCAACTGCTGCAGGCGACGAAGGAAATCGACCGGACGTTTCTCGCCCGCGTCGGCACATTCCCGGTCGGAATCGTGATTCGCTACGACGAGATCACGCCGATCCGCACCCGGCGCATGAAACTGCTTTACGACGCCGCGCTTAGAGTACTGGCGGCACGCGACGGCGACCGCCGCTTGCGTAGTGCCATGCAGGCAACATTCTCGCGTGACGAATTCGGCCTGCTGCTGAACGACCTGTTCCGGCTGTATGCCGAAGAAACCCGATCACTGAGCCGCTCGGTGCGCCTGCCTGGCCTACTGGTTCCCCTGCGCGAGTTTATCGCTCAGGAGCTTTTCAACGTCATGCTCCGGGTCGCACGGCCGCTGGCGCATGAGATCGCAGCAGCGACATACCGGCCCGAGCCCCCAGTCGAATAATACTGGGGCGTCGGGGTTGCTCGCGGCTACTCTCCGAAGGCCTGTCGCACTGCTGCAGCGATGGCCTCGGCCTGGCCCAATACCAAAGCGGCGTCGCGCCCCTCCACCATCACCCGCAACAACGGCTCGGTGCCCGAGGGACGCAGCAGCACCCGCCCGCCACCGTCGAGCGTCGCCTCGGCCAGTTTCACCGCCGATCGGATACCAGCGTCGGAGGCCCACTCAAAACCCGCTGGCATGCGCACGTTGATCAGCTTCTGCGGATACAGTTTCAGGTCAACGCAGGCCGCCGCCAGGGTTTCACCGGTCGCGCGCAGCGCGGCCAATACCTGCAAGGCAGCGATGATGCCGTCGCCGGTAGTGTGGCGATCCAGACAGATGATGTGCCCGGAATTCTCGCCGCCCAGCAGCCAGCCCTTCTCCTGCATCATCGCCAGCACATGGCGGTCACCAACCTTAGCTCGGCCGCAGACGATGCCCAATCTCCCCAGCGCGTGTTCAAATCCAAGGTTGCTCATCAGCGTGCCGGCCACGCCCGGCACCTGCTGGTGTTGCGCACGATGGCGGGCGATGACGTAGAGCAGTTGATCGCCGTCGTAGAGGGCGCCTGCCGCATCGACCATGACCAGCCGGTCGCCATCGCCGTCGAGCGCGATACCGCAGTCGGCGCGGGTTTCCAGAACGGTGCGGCGTAGTGTTTCCGGCGCAGTGGCGCCCACCTCCAGGTTGATGTTCAATCCATTCGGCGTGTCGCCAACGCCGACTATCTCGGCGCCGAGTTCGTGGAAGACCCTGGGCGCAACGTGATAGGCGGCGCCGTGGGCGCTGTCCACCACGATCTTGAGACCGCGCAGGTCGAGATCATTGGGAAAGGTGCTCTTGCAGAATTCGATGTAGCGGCCCGCGGCGTCATCGACGCGGCGCGCCTTGCCGAGTCCGGCCGAAGCCATGCAGGTGATCGGCTGCTCGAGCCGCGCCTCAATGTCCAGTTCCACCGCGTCCGGCAATTTGGTGCCCTGCGCCGAAAAGAACTTGATGCCGTTGTCGTCGTAGGGATTGTGCGAAGCGGAAATCACCACGCCGGCCTGCAGTCGCAAAGCACGGGTGAGGTAGGCAACGGCCGGTGTCGGCATCGGTCCACAAAGCATCACATCGACGCCTGCCGCTGAAAATCCGGCCTCCAGCGCAGCTTCCAGCATGTAGCCGGAAATGCGGGTGTCCTTGCCGATGAGTACCGCAGGCCGCTCGTTCGCCCGCAGCCCTTCGCGCGCCACCAGAGCAGAACCTGCCGCAAAACCGAGGCGCATGACGAATTCCGGCGTGATCGGCGGCAGCCCGACGCGGCCACGGACACCGTCGGTGCCGAAATACTTGCGTGCCATTCAGTAGTCCTCCACCGCTTGCAGGACCGCCAACGCATCGCGCGTTGCGGCAACGTCATGGACGCGCACGATGCGCGCGCCGCGCTCGACGGCCAGCACATTCGCCACCACTCCGGCATAGATCCGTTCCGGCGCAGCGCGCCCGGTGAGCAGGCCGAGCACCGACTTGCGCGACAGGCCCACCAGCAGTGGCAGGCCCGGCACCACCAATTCGCCAAGGCGGCGCAACAGCGCGATGTTGTGCTCCAGGGTCTTGCCGAAACCGAACCCCGGATCGACCGCTATCCGGTTCAGAGCGATGCCTGCCGCTTCGGCCGTAGCGACGCGCTCGGCGAGAAACTCGGCAACCTCGATTACGATGTCGACGTAGTGCGGATCGTCCTGCATGGTGCCCGGTTCGCCCTGCATGTGCATCAGGCAAATCCCGGCCTTGCTGGCAGCAACCAGTTCCATGGCGCCCGGGGCGCGCAGGGCATTGATGTCATTGATCATGTCGGCACCCGCGTTCAGTGCAACACGCATCACTTCCGTCTTGACGGTGTCGATAGACAGCGGCGCGCCGCAGTCGCGCAAGGCTTCGATCACCGGCAGCAGTCGATCGATCTCCTGCTGCGCCGGCACCGGTATTGCCTCCGGCCGCGACGATTCGGCACCGATGTCGAGAATGTGTGCGCCCTCGTCGATCATCCGCCGGCCTTGTGCAACGGCCGCAACGACATCGCCATGCAGGCCGTCGCCGGAAAAGGAATCGTCGGAGAGGTTGACGATGCCCATGATGAGCGGGCGCTCGGCATTGAGGACAAAACGGCCGCAG
>JAPLQZ010000063.1 GCA_026399415.1 Rhodocyclales bacterium
GAACGGCTTCAACTACCTTCAGCCGATCCCGCTCTTTCCTGCTCATCGTCAAGTCTCCCTCCACCGCCTTGCTCCCCTCGAAATCCAAAAGGGGACATTTCTACTTTGGTCAAAGGGGACATTACGACTTTGGCTTAACAGGTCAGGCTCGCGGCTTTTAGTTTGAACGGGATTTCCTGCCCGCGCCGCGCGCGCGCGCCGCGGAAGCCAGCCTGTGCACGGGCATCGAGCGACTGCTCGACGAACTTGCCGCCGCGTCCGCTGCCGCCGATCAGCAGGGCTTGTCCGCCGGTTACGGCGACGCCGGCGACCGCGTCGTTCTTCGTCAAATCGATCAGCATCAGCCCCTTGCCTTTGGCCATTTGCTTGAGTTCGGCGAGCGGGAACAGCAGCAACCGGCCTCCCCGTGTGAGCACGGCAACGGTCTCTCCAACCACTGGCGCCGGTGGCAGCGGCATTTCGCCCTTGTCCAGCGCCAGAAAAGCTTTGCCGGCCTTGTTGCGGACCACCATGTCGGCCACGCTGGCGACAAAACCGTAGCCGTTCGATCCGGCCACCAGATACTTGCTGTCCGGCGCGGCGGTGATCGCCAGCACCAGTTTGCCGCCTTCCTGGAAGTCGATCATGGTATTCAGCGGTGCGCCGTCGCCGCGGCCGCCCGGCAGGTCGGAGACCTTGACGCTGTAGCTGCGGCCGTTGCTGTCGATCACGATCAGCGGCCAGACGGTACGGGTCTCCGCCACCAGCCAGGGGAAGTCGCCGGTCTTGTAGGTGATGCCCGCCGGATCGAGGCCGTGGCCCTGACGCGAACGTACCCAGCCGTTCTTCGAGATGATGACCGTCACCGGTTCGTCGGGTGCGGCGATTTCGCCCTGGGTGATCGGCGTCACGGCTTCCATCAGGGTGCGGCGCGCATCGCCGAAACGTTTGCTGTCCTCGTTGATCTCCTTCAGGATCAGCTTGGTCATTTCGTGGCGCGAGTCGAGCAAGGTGCTGAGTTGGCCGTGCTCGGTGCGCAGCTCGCCGAGTTCCTTTTCGATGCGGATGCCCTCCAGGCGCGCCAATTGACGCAGGCGGATTTCGAGGATGTCTTCGGCCTGGATGTCGGTCAGGGCGAAGCGCGCGATCAAGTCGGGCTTGGGCTCGTCGGATTCGCGGATGCAGCGGATGACTTCCTCGATGCGCAGGAATACGGTCATGCGTCCTTCGAGAATATGCACGCGGCGCAGCACCTCGGCCAGCCGATGCCGCGTGCGGCGTTCCACTGTGACGAAGCGAAAGGCGATCCATTCATGCAGGATGGTCAGCAGGTTTTTCTGTTGCGGTCTTCCGTCGCGGCCAACCATGGTGAGATTGAGCGAAACGCTGGACTCAAGGCTGGTATGCGCCAGCAGCACAGCCATGAACTCGTCCTGCGCCAGGCGCGAACTCTTTGGCTCGAGCATGATGCGCACCGCCTGCTGGTCGCTGGATTCGTCGCGCACGCTGTCGAGCACGCCGAGCACCAGCGCCTTCAGGTTCTTCTGTTCCTGACTGACATCCTTCTTGCCGGCGCGCGGCTGCGGGTTGGTCAGGCCTTCGATTTCCGACAGCACCTGGGCCACCGAAACACCGTGCGGCAATTCGTACACGATCACGCGCCACTGGCCGCGCGCCAGCTCCTCGATGCGCCAGCGGGCACGCATGCGCAGGGAACCGCGGCCATTGGCATAGGCATCGCGGATGTCGGCCGGGGTCGAGATGAGTTGGCCGCCACCAGGAAAATCCGGCCCTGGCATGACGGCAAGAACTTCTTCCAGCATCGCCTCCGGTTTCTTGATCAGCAGGCGCGCCGCTTCGGCTACTTCGCGCAGGTTGTGTGGCGGAATTTCGGTCGCCATGCCGACGGCGATGCCCGAGGCGCCATTCAGCAGGACCACCGGCAGCCGCGCCGGCATCAGTTGCGGCTCGGTCATCGAGCCGTCGTAGTTGGCCGTGAAGTCGACCGTGCCGCGATCGATTTCCGCCAGCAGCAATTCGGCGAAAGGTGTCAGGCGGCATTCCGTATAGCGCATCGCCGCGGCGCCGTCGCCGTCGCGCGAACCGAAGTTGCCCTGGCCGTCGACCAGCGGATAGCGCAGCGTGAAGTCCTGGGCCACTCGTACCATGGCGTCATAGACGCTGGTGTCGCCGTGCGGGTGGTACTTGCCAATCACGTCGCCGACCACGCGCGCACTCTTGACGTGCTTGGCGCTGGCCGCCAGGCGCATTTCGTTCATGGCATGGAGGATGCGCCGCTGCACCGGCTTGAGGCCATCCTCCACTTGCGGTAGGGCGCGCGCGCGCACTACGCTCATGGCATAAGAGAGGTAGGCGCGTTCGGCATAGCCGGCCAGCGGCAGCGAATTGCCATCACCCATGGCACCTTCAAGAGTCGGCGCCGGCGGTACGGCGGGTGGCGGCGGCTTGGCTGCGCCGGTGTCGACGACGACGGGCTCGTCGAACAGGTCGGGGGTATCGTTGTTCATGCTCATCAGAGGTCAGCCTCCACGAGGTGACCGTTCAGTTCCATCCAGGCACGGCGCGAAGAGGCTTCGCCCTTGCCCATCAGCAGGTTGAAAAGTTTCAGCGTGGCTTCGTCCGCGCCCGGCAGATCGACGACCGGCAGCACGCGGCGCGTCGCCGGCGCCATCGCGGTTTCGCGCAACTGGTCGGGATTCATCTCGCCCAGGCCCTTGAAGCGGCCCACCTCGACCGCGTCTGCACGAATGCCTTCCTTGATCAGGCGGTCCTTGATGGCGACCAGTTCGCCTTCATCCAGCGCATAGAGCCGGCGCGCCGGACGCTTCTTGCCCGAGGCCGGAACGTCGATGCGGTACAGCGGCGGCTGCGCGATGTAGATGTGACCATGACGGATCAGCGCCGGGAAGTGGCGATAGAACAGGGTCAGCAGCAGTGTCTGGATGTGCGCGCCATCGACGTCGGCATCCGACATGATGATCAGCTTGCCGTAGCGCAGGCTGGAAAGGTCCGGCGTGTCTTCCGGGCGGTGCGGGTCGATACCCAGCGCCACGGCAATGTCGTGGATCTCGTTGTTGGCGAAGAGTCGCCCGGCTTCCACTTCCCATGAGTTGAGCACCTTGCCGCGCAGCGGCAGGATGGCCTGGGTTTCCTTGTTGCGCGCCATCTTGGCCGAGCCGCCGGCCGAATCGCCCTCGACCAGAAACAGTTCGTTTTCGGCAATGTCGGTCGACTCGCAATCCGAGAGCTTGCCCGGCAGCACGGCGACGCCGGACTGCTTGCGCTTCTCTACCTTCTGCGCATTCTTCTGCCGTGAAAGCGCCTGCCGGATGGAAATTTCGGCAATGGCCTTGCCGGCCTCGACATGCTGGTTGAGCCAGATCTCGAAAGGATCGCGGATCATGCTCGAGACCAGCTTCACCGCCTCGCGCGAGTTGAGTTTTTCCTTCACCTGACCCTGAAACTGCGGATCGAGAATGCGCGCCGAAAGCACGTAGGCCATGTGACCGCAGACATCATCCTGCTGCAGCTTGACGCCACGCGGCAGAAGAGCGCGGTGTTCGATGAAGGACTTGACCGCCTCGAACACGCCGGCGCGCAGCCCGGCTTCGTGGGTACCGCCGGCCATGGTGGGAATCAGGTTGACGTAGGACTCGGAGGCCACTGCATCGACATGCCAGCCCAGCGCCCAGGCAGCGCCTTCGCCGGGGGCGAAGTCGGCATGATCGGCATCGGCGTATTTTTCTTCGGCATAGAGTGGGGCGACGGCTTCAGCAGTGCCGGCCAATTCGCTCAGATAGCCAGCGAGCCCGGTCGGATAACTCCAGGTTTTGCTGCTGATGCTGCCGTCGGCCTGCTCGATGTCGAGGCGTACCTTGACCCCGGGCAGCAGCACCGCCTTCGAGCGCAGCAGGCGCTCAAGTTCGGCGGGCGAAACCCGTGGCGCATCGAAGTACTTCGGATCGGGCCAGACGCGCACCCGGGTGCCGCTCTGGCGCCCGCAGGTGCCGGCTTCAGTCAGCGCGCCGACCTTTTCGCCACCGCCGGAGAACTCGATGGCCCAGATCTTTCCTTCGCGACGCACTTCGACCGAGACACGGGTCGATAGCGCGTTGGTGACCGCCACGCCGACGCCGTGCAGACCGCCGGAAAAGGCGTAGGCCGAATTGCCCGAGCTCTTGTCGAACTTGCCGCCGGCATGCAGCCGCGTAAAGGCCAGCACCACCACCGGAATTTTTTCGTCCGGATGCAGGCCGACGGGAATGCCGCGGCCATCGTCGGTCACCGTAATCGAGCCGTCGCCGTGCAGCAGCACGTGAAGGTTTTTCGCATGCCCGCCGAGGGCTTCGTCGGCGGAATTGTCGATGACTTCCTGAATGATGTGGGCCGGCGAGTCGGTCTTGGTGTACATGCCGGGGCGTTCGCGCACCGGCTCCAGTCCCTTGAGGACGCGGAAGGATGATTCGTCGTAGGTGGAGGTGACAGCCATGTTCGATGTGGGTTGGAAAGGTTCAGAAGCGCGCGTCGGCGAGGCAGTCGATCAGCCCGGTGCGCCAGTCGGGCAGGGCCAGGCCGAAGTCGCGCGTGAAACGCGAGCAGTCGAGCCGCGAGTTCGCCGGCCGCGTCGCGGGCAGGGGATAGTCGGCGCTGGTGATACGGTGAACAACGGGTGACTTTTCCAGTAACCCGGCACGCTGCGCCTCGATGAAGATGGCTTCGGCATAGCCGTGCCAACTGGTCTCGCCGGCGGCGGCGAGATGATACAGACCGCTGGGCAGATCGCGACGAGTGAGGATCACGGCGGTGGCATCGGCTAAATGCCGCGTCCAGGTCGGCGCCCCGATCTGATCACCCACCACACGCAACTCGCTGCGCTCCCTGCCCAAGCGCAGCATGGTCTTCATGAAGTTCGCGCCGTGCAGACCATAGACCCAGCTGGTGCGCAAAATCAGGTGGCGGCTGCCTGCCGCGGTGATCGCCAGTTCGCCGGCGTACTTGCTCCGACCGTAGGCGGAGAGTGGCGCCGGGATATCGCCTTCGTTGTAGGGCGCGGGCTTGGTGCCATCGAAGACATAATCAGTCGAGTAATGAATCAGCAGCGCGCCAAGACGTCGGGCTTCGTCGGCGAGGATGCCGGGTGCTACGGCGTTGATGGCATCTGCCACCGCCGGCTCGGCTTCGGCCTTGTCTACTGCGGTATAGGCCGCGGCATTGACGATCACCGTGGGAGCGATGGCGCGCACGGCATCGCGCAGGGCGTCTGGTTTGGCGAGATCGAGTTGCCCGCGATCACAGGCGACCAGTTCGCCGAGGCTGGCCAGCGATCGCTTCATTTCGCGGCCGAGCTGCCCGCCGCATCCGGTGAGCAGAATCTTCATGCGAAGGTTTCAGCCTGGCCGAAGGGTCGGCCGGTGACATCCTTGGCCGCCAGCAGCGGCTCGCCGGTCAGCGGCCAGGGAATGGCGAGTTGCGGATCGTTCCACAACAGCGTGCGTTCATCGGCCGGACTGTAGTAGTCGGTGGTCTTGTAGAGGAACTCGGCGGACTCCGACGTGACGCAAAAGCCGTGGGCGAAGCCGGGCGGAATCCATGCCATGCGCCGGTCTTCGGCGGAAAGCGTAAAGCCGACCCATAGTCCGAAGGTCGGCGAGGAGCGGCGCAGATCCACTGCCACGTCATAGACCGTGCCGGCAGTTACCCTCACCAGCTTGCCTTGGGCATGCTCGATCTGGTAGTGCAGACCGCGCACCACGTTTCGCTGTGATTTCGAGTGATTGTCCTGCACGAAGTCGGCGTCCAGACCGAGTTCGGCGAATGTGCGCCGGTTCCAGCTTTCATAGAAGAATCCGCGCGGGTCGCCGAAGACTTTCGGTTCCAGCAGCAGCACCTCCGGAATCGTGGTCGGAATGACCCTCATCCCCTCACCTCGTGCTTGAGCAAGCCGGCCAGATACTGGCCGTAGCCGCTCTTGGCCAGCGGCTCGGCCAGCCTGGCCAACTGCCCATCGTCGATCCATTTCTGCCGCCAGGCCACTTCCTCCGGGCAGGCCACCTTGAGGCCCTGGCGCTTTTCGATGACCTCGATGAACTGGCCGGCCTCCAGCAGCGACTCATGGGTTCCGGTATCGAGCCAGGCCATGCCGCGGCCCATGATCTCGACCTTGAGCTGGCCCTTTTCGAGATAGATCCGGTTGAGGTCGGTGATCTCCAGTTCGCCGCGTGCCGACGGCTTCAGGCTGGCCGCGATGTCGCACACCTGGTTGTCATAGAAATACAGTCCGGTGACGGCATAGCGCGATTTCGGCGCCCTGGGCTTTTCCTCGATGCTGATGGCGCGTCCCGTCGCATCGAACTCGACCACGCCGTAGCGCTCCGGGTCGCTGACCGCATAGGCAAACACCGTAGCGCCAGCGCCGACTCTTGTCGCACTCTGCAACTGCTGGGCGAAATCATGGCCGTAGAACAGGTTGTCGCCAAGCACCAGGGCCGAGGGGTGGTCGCCGACGAATTCGCGGCCGATGATGAAGGCCTGCGCCAGGCCGTCGGGGCTGGGCTGCACCGCATACTTGATCTCGATGCCCCATTGCGAGCCATCGCCCAGCAACTGTTCAAAGCGCGGCGTATCGGCTGGCGTGGAGATCAGCAGGATTTCGCGGATGCCCGCCAGCATCAGGGTGGACAGCGGGTAGTAGATCATCGGCTTGTCGTAGATCGGCAAGAGCTGCTTGGAAACCGCCAGCGTCACCGGGTGCAGCCGGGTGCCGGAGCCGCCGGCGAGGATGATGCCGCGGGTGCTGTTCTTCGGGCTTGGCTGACTCATTGGCGGTCTCCGTAGTTGCGATCCATCCATTGCCGGTATTCGCCGGAGACGACATGGGCTACCCAGGCCGGGTTCTCCAGATACCACTGTACCGTCTTCCTCATTCCGGACTCGAAGCTTTCCCGAGGCGTCCAGCCCAGCTCGCGCTGAATCTTCGCGGCGTCGATGGCATAGCGCTTGTCGTGGCCGGGACGGTCGGCAACGGTGATCTTTTGCTCGCGGTAGCCGCGACCGTCGCGCCTGGGCGTCAGCTCGTCGAGCAGGGCACACAGCGTATCGACCACGTCGAGATTGGTCTTCTCGTTGTGGCCGCCGATGTTGTAGGTCGCTCCGGGTGCGCCGCGTTCGAAGACCAGGCGCAGCGCGCGGGCGTGGTCATCGACGTAGAGCCAGTCACGTACGTTGTCACCCTTGCCGTAGATGGGCAAAGGCTTGTCCGAAACGGCATTGTGGATCATCAGCGGGATCAGCTTTTCGGGGAACTGGCAGGGACCGTAGTTGTTCGAGCAGTTGGTGATCACCGTGGGCAGGCCGTAGGTGTGGTGCCAGGCGCGCACCAGGTGGTCGGAGGCGGCTTTCGATGCGGAGTAGGGCGAATTCGGCTGGTAGGCGCTGGTCTCGACGAACAGGCCGCTGTCGCCGAGCGAACCGAAGACCTCGTCGGTCGACACATGATGAAAGCGGAACCCGATCTTGGCGGCGGGATCGAGCGGCGACCACCAGGCACGGGCGGCTTCGAGCAGGGTGTAGGTGCCGCTGATGTTGGTCTCGATGAAGTCGCCGGGGCCGTGGATCGAACGGTCGACATGCGATTCGGCCGCCAGATGAATCACGCCGGCCGGCTGATGTTCGAGGAACAGGGCGTCCAGCGCCGTGCGGTCGCAAATGTCGGTGCGGCTGAAGACGTGGCGCGGATGATCGCTTAGATCGGCCAGGGATTCCAGATTGCCGGCGTAGGTCAGCTTGTCGATATTGACGATGCGCCAATCGCTCTCGGCGATCAGCAGGCGAATCAGTGCCGAACCGATGAAGCCGGCGCCGCCGGTGATGAAGACGGTTTTCATTTCAGTTCAGAGGTCGGGCCGGTTTGCCGGCGGCATGAGTAGGTGAAAGGTGGATGATGCGGCTCACTGCGGAGATATTCTATTCGATCATAATGGTCGATCTGCCTCGGATCCGGTCGCTCGATCGAGCGTTTGGTCCGGGTAGGGCATCAGGGGGCTTGACACGGAATAATAGTTTAGATATAAAATATTCAATCTAACTCTAATTTAGAGCACCAGAGGAAACTCCCATGCGCATCGTTTGTCTGGGCGGAGGTCCCGCCGGTTTGTACTTCTCGATCCTGATGAAGCAGGCCAATCCGGCCTGCGACATTACCGTGATCGAGCGCAACCAGGCCGACAGCACCTTCGGCTGGGGCATCGTGTTTTCCGACAAGACCATGGATGGCTTCCGCCAGGACGATCCCGAGGTGGTTGCGGAAATAGAGCGCAACTTCCATCACTGGGATAACTGCGATGTCTTCTTCAAGGGCCGCCGCATCGTCTCCGGCGGCCATGGTTATTGCGGCATAGGGCGTCTGAAGCTGCTGCAGATCTTCCAGGCCCGCGCCAGAGAGCTTGGCGTGAACCTCAAGTTCGAGACGGAGTTCAAGGACCCGGACGACTACTCCAGAGAATACGACCTGGTCATCGGTTCCGACGGCGTCAATTCGACCACGCGCAGCAAGTACGAAAGCCATTTCAACCCGCGCATCGACGTGCGCAAAAACCGTTTTAGCTGGCTCGGCACCAAGAAAAAGCTCGACGCCTTCACCTTTGCCTTCAAGGAAACGCCATGGGGCTGGTTCAACCTCCACGCCTACCAGTTCAACGAGGAATGGGCCACCTTCATTGTCGAAACTCCGGAAGAGACCTGGCTCAAGGCCGGCATCGACAAAATGGAGCCGGATCAGTCCATCGCCTTCTGCGAAGAATTGTTCGCCGACATGCTGGACGGCAGCCGCCTGATTTCCAACGCGCGACATCTGCGCGGCTCGGCGGCGTGGCTCAAGTTCAACCGCGTGCTGTGCGAGCGCTGGTTCAAGGACAACATCGTGCTGCTCGGCGACGCCGCGCATACGGCGCATTTTTCCATCGGTTCCGGCACCAAGCTGGCGATGGAGGATGCGGCGGCGCTGGTCAAGGTGCTGAACAGCACCGATGGCGACGTGCCGACGCGTCTCGCCCGCTATCAGGCCGAACGCGAGATCGAGGCGCTCAAGCTGCAGAGCGCGGCGCGCAACCGCATGACCTGGTTCGAGGAAGTCGATCGCTACGTCGATATGGAGCCGGACCAGTTCGCCTTTGCCGTGCTGACCGGCAGCCAGCGCGTGGGACACGAGAACCAGAAGCTGCGCGACCAGGCCTATACCGATGACTTCGATCGCTGGTTTGCCGGAAAGTGCGGCGTGCCGGCGCTTCCCGGAGCGATGCCGGTGCCACCGATGTTCACTCCCTTCAAGCTGCGCGGCATGACACTGGCCAACCGCGTCGTGGTTTCGCCGATGTGCATGTACTCGGCCGCGAACGGCATGCCGGGGGAATTTCATCTGGTGCACTATGGCAGCCGCGGCTTGGGCGGTGCGGCGCTGATCGTCACCGAGATGACCTGCGTCTCCGCCGAGGCGCGCATCACGCCGGGCTGTACCGGCATCTGGAATGATGAACAGCAGACCGCGTGGAAGCGCATCGTCGACTTCGTCCACGCCAACGGCACCGCCAAGGTCTCGCTGCAGATCGGCCATGCCGGGCGCAAGGGTTCCACACGCCTGGCCTGGGATGCCATCGACATGCCGCTGCAGTCGGGCGGCTGGCCGCTGCTGGCGCCGTCGCCGCTACCCTACATCCGCGGCACCTCGCAGGTGCCGAAGGAGATGGATCGCGGCGACATGGACCGCATCAAGGCCGAGTTTGTCGCCGCCACGCGCCGTGCCGCCAGCGCCGACTTTGACATGGTCGAATTCCATGCCGCCCACGGTTACCTGATGTCGTCCTTCATCTCGCCGCTGACCAATCAGCGCCGGGACGAACACGGCGGCAGCCTGGAGAATCGCTGCCGCTACCCGCTGGAAGTGTTCCGCGCCATGCGTGAAGTCTGGCTGGCGGACAAGCCGATGTCGGTGCGCATCTCGGCCCACGACTGGGTGCCCGGCGGCATCGCGCCGGACGATTCGGTGGCCGTCGCCAGATTGTTCAAGGAGGCCGGTGCCGACATCATCCACGTTTCCTCCGGTCAGGTCAGTAAGGACGAAGCGCCCGTTTATGGCCGCATGTTCCAGGTGCCGTTCTCCGACCAGATCCGCAACGAACTCGATGTGCCGACCATCGCCGTCGGCAACATTTTCGAGGCCGACCACGTCAATACCATTATCGCCTCGGGCCGTGCCGACCTGTGCGCGCTGGCCCGCCCGCATCTGGCCGATCCGGCCTGGACGCTGCATGCGGCGGCCGAGCAGGGCTACAGGGAAATGCCGTGGCCGAAACAGTATCAGGGCGGCAAGGTCCAGCTTGAACGCAATCTTGAGCGCGCCGCACAACTCGCGCTGAATGCCTGAGTTGCATGTGAGGAGAAACAGATGAGACATCTTGCGGGCAAACCTCACCAACTGCCGGGCAACCGGCAGAACCTTCAAGCCTATCAGGCGCGCCACTTCAGCTATCGCGTGGAGGGAACGGTTGCGCTGATCAGCCTCAACCGGCCCGAACGCAAGAACCCGCTGACCTTTGATTCCTACGCCGAACTGCGCGACCTGTTCCGCAATCTCGTCTATGCCACCGACGTCCATGCCGTGGTGCTGACCGGCGAAGGCGGCAACTTCTGCTCCGGCGGCGATGTGCACGACATCATCGGCCCCTTGACGCAACTCGACATGCCCGGCCTGCTGGCGTTCACACGCATGACCGGCGACGTGATCAAGGCCATGCGCGCCTGCCCGCAACCGGTGATCGCCGCCATCGACGGCATCTGTCGAAGACGGCCTTCCTGTTTTCCCGCGTCGGTCTTGCCGGCTGCGACATGGGCGCCTGCGCCATGCTGCCGCGCATGATCGGCCAGGGCCGCGCCACCGAGCTGCTGACCACCGGCCGCGCCCTGGGCGGCGAGGAAGGTGAGCGCTGGGGCTTTTTCAATCGTCTGTGCGCCCCCGACGATCTCCTCGCCGAGGCGTTGAAGCTGGCGCAGGACCTGGCCAGCGGACCGACCTTCGCCCACGCCATGACCAAGAAGATGCTGCAGCAGGAATGGAACATGGACGTCGATCAGGCCATCGAGGCCGAAGCGCAGGCCCAGGCCATCTGCATGGCGACTAATGACTTCCATCGCGCCTATCACGCCTTCGTCGCCAAGCAGAAGCCGGTGTTCGAAGGAGACTGAGCATGGCCGACACCCAATACCTCGACTGGCCGTTTCTGGAGCGGCACCACAAGGAGTTGGCGCTTTCCCTCGACCGCTGGGCCAATGAAAACATCGGCGACGAACCGCATGCGCGCGGACAGGAAACCGACGATGCCTGCGTCGCCCTGGTGCGCAAGCTCGGCGCTGCCGACTGGATCCGTTATGCCGTCGGCGGTGCGGCGTACGGCGGCAGTGCCGAGACCATCGATACGCGGGGCATCTGCCTGATCCGCGAGACGCTGGCGCGTCACTCGGGATTGGCGGATTTCGCCTTCGCCATGCAGGGTCTGGGCAGCGGCGCCATCACCCTGCACGGCACGGAGGAGCAGAAGCGCAGCTATCTGCCGCGCGTGGCGGCCGGTTCCGCCATTGCCGCCTTCGCGCTGTCCGAGCCCGACGCGGGTTCCGACGTCGGTGCGATGAAATGCGCAGCGCATAAGGACGGCGACGGCTATGTCCTGAACGGCGAAAAGACCTGGATTTCCAACGGCGGCATCGCCGATTTCTATGTGGTATTTGCCCGTACCGGCGAAGCGCCGGGCGCCAGGGGCATCACTGCATTTATCGTCGATGCCGATACGCCGGGTCTGGAGATCGCCGAGCGCATCGAAGTCATCGCGCCGCATCCTCTGGCCCGCCTGCGCTTCAGCCACTGCCGCATCCCGGAAACCAGGCGCGTCGGCGAGGCCGGC
>JAPLQZ010000315.1 GCA_026399415.1 Rhodocyclales bacterium
GCGAACAGCGAGGTGGCGTCGCCATGCTTGCCGGCGCGGCCGGTGCGGCCGATGCGATGGATATAGTCTTCGGCGGTGTGCGGCAGTTCGTAGTTGATGACGTGGGGCAGATCGTCGATATCGAGTCCGCGCGCGGCGACGTCAGTGGCAACCAGCACGCGGATCTTGCCCGACTTGAAGCCTTCCAGTGCCTCGGTGCGTTGCTGCTGGCTCTTGTCGCCGTGAATGGCGTCGGCGGCGATGCCCTGCCGCGCCAGATAGACCGCCAGACGGCTGGCGCCGAACTTGGTGCCGACGAACACCAGCACCTGATTCAGATCGTCCTGATGCGTCAGCAGATGCACCAGCAGGCTGCGCTTGAGGTCGGACGCCACCGGATAGACGCGGTGGGTGATGGTCTCGATGACGGTATTGCGCTTCGCTACCTCGATCAGTTGCGGCGCCTTGAGCATGCTATCGGCGAGATTTTTGATCTCGTTGGAGAAGGTGGCCGAGAACAGCAGGCTCTGCCGCTCCTTGGGCAGCATGGCCAGGATGCGCTTGATGTCGGGAATGAAGCCCATGTCCAGCATGCGGTCGGCTTCATCGAGCACCAGCACCTCGACGAAGTTGAAGCTGACGCTTTTCTGCTGCACGTGATCGAGCAGCCGGCCCGGCGTGGCGACGACGATCTCGCGGCCCTCTCGCAGTTCGGCGATCTGCGGCCGGATATCGACGCCGCCGTAGATGCACACCGAACGCAGCGGCAGGTGCTTGCTGTAGGTGACCACGCTCTGATGCACCTGCATCGCCAGCTCGCGCGTCGGCGCCAGGATCAGGGCGCGAACGGGGTGGCGGGCCGGCGAGGGCGAACTGCTGGCATGGCGGGCCAGGCGTTGCAGCAGCGGCAGGGTGAAGCCGGCGGTCTTGCCGGTGCCGGTCTGGGCGCCGCCCATGACATCCTTGCCGGCCAGAATGATCGGAATGGCCTGGGTCTGGATCGGTGTTGGCGTGGTGTAGCCGGCGTCGTGGATGGCGCGCATCAACTCGGGCAGCAGCCCGAGTTGGTCGAAAGTCGGCGCTGGCGGGACGGCGGCTGTGCTGTCTTCCTGGTCGTTGACGGCGGAAGGGGTCGTGCTCTGTGTAGTCGCGTTCAATGGAACTCCTGAATCGGCCTGCCCCTCGCGGGGAACCGGTTCAGGCGGCGAAGCGCTTGAAGGAAATGCGGCGGAATGCCGGACTGGGCGCCAACCGGCAGGGCGCGCACGGGACGTATTGTATTACAGGCTGCGCCCGCCCGCCGGCACGCGTGGCCGGTGTCACATGGATGCGTCTTGTCCGGCTGCAGCTGCCTTGTCCAGTGTTTGGCCGGCGGACATTTTTAGCCGGTCAAAGTTCGCCGCGGCGCTGAGTCTTGAATTCAACGCGTGAATCACTTCCTGACCCAGTTCGCCTGGTGTGAGGCCGCCCCTGGCCTTGCCGATGTTCTTCAGGCTGATGTCCGGCAGCGCGACGCTGACATTCTTGTAATTCATGAAGGCTGCGCTGGCCTGTGCTCTGGCGTTGTAGATGGTCAGTTCCTCGACGATCAGCCTCTTGCCTTGCGCGCCCATTCCCCTTTCGGCGCTGCCCAGATAGTTCACAATATTGTTCAGGATGGCATCGAAGTTGGTCATCGAGTCGCCTTGCTGGTAAAGCACCTCGGGGCCATCGATGACAAGGAAGCGAATTACGACGACGTCCTTGTTGACCGAGGCGAGGTCGATCTCGAGATCGATGCGGTCAGCCTTGACGGCATACGTCGACTTGAAGCCGGCCGGATTGCCGATCACGAAATGGGTGATGGTGCCTCTGCCGGTTGAATCCGCGATCGTTACCGTATCGACGCTGACCCTGGCCTTGGCCATCGCGCTACCGCGGTGTGCAATGGAGGTATCGAGCAGGGGGTTGATGTTGCCGGGCCGCAAGAACACCGTGCCACCGATCAGGGCCGTGAGCACGAGCAGAATCGGGGCAAGCCTTTTCATCGCGGATTGTCCGGCAGACGCGGCGCGGGCGCTGTACCCGCGGTCGGGTTGTTCCGGTATCCCGCGGGGGATTTCCTTCGGAGTGCAATCATTTTGTGGGCTCGGTGAATCTGCGTTGCTGCGATCCCGCGCCCCGACCTCCGGGCTTCAGATCACTTCTTTCCGGCAATGCGAGCGGCGCTTGATTTCAGCAGGGCAAGCAATTCATAGAGTTGGCCGCGCCGCTGTTCATCCATTCCGGCGAACAGTTCGACCACCCATGTTTCGTGTGCCTCGGCCATCTTGCGGAAGCTGCGGCGGCCCTCCGGCGTAAGCCTGACGATGTAGGCACGCCGGTCCTTGGGACTGTCTTCGCGCACCACCAGTCCCTCGGTGACCAGTTGATCGGTAATTCCGGTCACATTGCCACCGGTAACCATCATGCGTTTGGATAGCTCGCCCATCTTGAGGCCCTGCGGCGATCGCTCGAGCTGGGCCATCAGATCGAAGCGCGGCAGCGTGATGTCGAACTCGGTGCGCAAGCGCGAGCGGATGTGGTTTTCGATCAGATTGGTGCAGGCCAGCGTGCGCAGCCACAGCCGGAGGTCGGGCGCGTGTTCCGAGGTGGCACGGGTTTCGGTGTCGGAAGCGGCAGAAACGGTTTTCTTGGACATGGGCCGGGCGCTTGCAGATGAAGCGCGATTTATTAATGTCGATGCCTAAAATATCAAAATACCGAGGTTTCCGCAACTGACATGAAGATGGAATCCTGCCGCCAGGCCCTCAACTCAAACCAGATCGGGGTTCAGGACCGCACGCAGCACGGTTTGCGGCTCGTCGCTGCGGGCGCGGCGGGAAAACCACCAGACGCCGCCCTTCTTGATCGACCAGTCCGCTTCCTCGCCGCCAAGCAGCAATGCCGCGACACGGCCCAGGGTCGGCTGATGGCCGATGATCAGCACTGCACCGCTGTGATCGGGCCAGCCGGCCGCGCTCAGCACATCCGCCGCTGACGCGCCGGTGCCGAGCCTGGGCTCGATCTCGTAGGCCAGGTCAAGCGCATGCGCCGTTTGCTGGGTGCGCTCGGCGGGGCTGACCAGGACCTTTCGCTTGCGCGGCAAATGCTGGCGCAGCCAGCGTGCGACCTGCTTCGACTGCCTTTCACCGCGCGCGGTGAGGCGCCGCTTGTGATCGGGGAGAATGCCATCGCCTTCCTCGGCTTCGGCGTGACGCCAGAGTATCAAGTCCATAGTTTTGCTTCCAGGAAAGGGTGCCAAGGTTGCATCGCGTGTGTTACGGGAATATTACTCGACACTTCGGGCGAGCTTCGGCAACCGCAGCCGGGCCAGACGGACCAGTTCGCGCGATATGCCGGCCAGCAGGCTGGCATAGTGGGGGCCATGCCAACCGCCGATCAGCGTCACCGCCTCGCGCAGCCGGGGATCGTCACCGGCGCAATCCATCAGCATGGCTCCGGCACTGGACAGGTCGTTGAGCTGGCCCAGCGTGTCCTGCAAAGTGGCGAGCTGTTTCAGCACGCGGCTCAAGGCCCGCTCCGGCACCAGGGGCGAAAAGAACTCCAGCGCGTAACGCAGGCGTTTGACGCCGATGCGCAGGGCGTGCAGCGATGCCGGATCGTCAATGCTTGCCGCTGCCGCCAGTCGTCGCACCTTGTTGCGCAAGCGTTTCAGGCGTTCGGCGGCGAAACTGAGGAGCAGGATCGTCGGCCCGGATTCGACCGGTTTGGCGTGCAGCGATTCGAGTGCGGTCAGCAGCATGCGCCCGTAGTCCGGCGCCGCCAGCATGACAATCGCCTGGGCGCGAGCCGTGTAGCGGCGATTGGTAATATCGCTGGCCAGTGCCGGCAGCCGGGGTTCGTTGGGCAGGGCGGCCAGCACCGGATTGGCAATTTCCGCCAGCAGCACGTCGAGGTCGCGGGCGCGTCCCAGTTGTTGCATCAATGCCGACAGCGGCGGGCGCAGAGGCTCGGCAAAATGCTCCGGCAACACCGGGGCAAAAAGCCGCAGTGCAGCCCGCAGGCGACGCGAGGCAACGCGCATCTGGTGGATGTACTCCGGGTCGTCGCTGCTCAGCGCACCGCGATGATTCTGCTGCATATGTTCGAGGCAGGACAGCGCAATGTGGTGGAAGGCCTCGAACGGAGGCATGGCCGCGGACAGCGCCACGGTTTCCGCCTTGAACGGCACCGGCGGCGCCCCGGTATGCAGGCGATAGCCGCGCTCGGCCTTGGACAATACCGCCGGTGTCAGCGCGACGCGTTCGGCGAGTTGCGCGGCGAGGCTGAAGATGGCATGTACCGGCGCTCCGGCGAGTTCCAGTTCCACTTCCGAGATGGCTTCGCGGCGGCCATTGGCAATGATCCAGCCCCGATCGAGGGTCAGCAGCACGGTGCCGGGAGCGGCGGAAAAATTCCAGGTGATGCGGCGAAAACGGGTTTCGCAAATCGGCACGATGCGAGCCAGCAGCTTGGGGCGCTGCAGCCATTCACGCACGGCGCATTGATCGATGCCGGAAAAGTCGAAATGCCCGGTGTAAGGCGTCTCCCACTCCGGCCGGCTGCTCAGGCCGGCAGCGGAACTGCCGGCCAGCTTGACGGTTTGCAGCCAGTCGCGCCCCTTGCGGCGCAGACGCAACGCGATGCCGCGACGACGCAGGGAAAGATCCGCCGTGTCGTAATAAATGTTGTCGAGCGTGTCGGCATGACGCAGGACCGCCTGTTTCAGCAGCGGATGCCGCAGGAAGCGTGACTGATGGCCCTCGGCAAGCGCCAGCTTGAGTTCGACTTCTTCAGCCATGATTGTTTGCGCGACGGAAAGATTGGATTATCCATCATCCGCGTGTGGAGCGGCTGCCTTGCGCCGATGGTCGATCTACTCGTAGCGCAGTGCCTCGATGGGTAGCAGGCGTGAGGCCTTCTTTGCCGGGTAGTAGCCGAAAAATATGCCGACGGCACCGGCAAAGCCGGCCGCGAGAACGATCGAACTGCCGGAGAGTTCGGTGCGCCAGCCGGCGAGTTCGGCAATCAGCATGGCGCCGCCGACACCGAGCAGGATGCCGATGGCGCCACCGATCAGGGACAGCGTGACCGCCTCGACCAGGAACTGGGTCAGGATGTCCCGGCTGCGCGCGCCGACCGCCATGCGCAGGCCGATCTCGCGCGTGCGCTCGGTGACCGAGACCAGCATGATGTTCATGATGCCGATGCCACCGACCAGCAGCGAGACCGAGGCCACCGCCGCCAGCAGCAGCGTCATGACTTTCGACGAAGCCTCCTGGGCCTGAAGAATCTCGGACAGATTGCGCACGAAGAAATCGTCGTCCTGTCCCTGCTGCAGGCGGTGGCGCTGGCGCAGCAGTTCGCGCATGCGCTGATCGGCGTCGTTCATGTCGGCGCCCTGGCGCACCTTGACCATGATCGACGACACGCTGCGCGACTTGGCCTGCGCCGCGCCGAGGATGCGCTTTCTGGCCGTGCTGATGGGCATCAGGATCAGGTCGTCCTGATCCTGGCCGGTCATGCTCTGACCTTTGCGATCCAGCACGCCGATCACCGTCAGCGGCACCTTGCGCACGCGGATCACCTGGTCCAGCGGATTGGCATCGCCAAAAATGTTCTTCACCACGGTCTGCCCGATCAGCACGACCTTGCCGGCCCCCGACATTTCCGCCGGTTCGAAGCCGCGCCCTTCGACGATCGCCCATTCGCGCACCTCGAGGTAGTCCGGCGTGATGCCATAGAAAATGGTCGACCAGTTGGTGTTGCCGGCAACCACCTGCCCGTTGCCGCGCAGCGTCGGCGCGGCGGCCTGGATTTCTTCTATTTCGCGGCCAACGGCGTAGGCATCGTCCTCGAAAATCGTCGGTTGCGAACCGGTACCGCCGCGTGCACCGCCCGAGGTCATCGAGCCGGACAAGACGATGATGATGTTGGAACCGAGGCTGCGAATCTGGTCTTCCACCCGTGCCTGTGCGCCGCCGCCGACGGCGATCATCACAATCACCGCGGCGACGCCGATGATGATGCCGAGCATGGTCAGCGCCGAGCGCATTTTGTTCACGCGCAAGGCGAGCAGGGCGATCCTGAGTGTTGCGACGAAGTTCATTTCAATTGCGCCGCCGCGTCGTTGGCGACGTTGGCTTTGTCTTCGATGACTTTGCCGTCGCGAAAGCTGATGATGCGTCCGGCGAAATGGGCGACGTCGTTCTCGTGGGTGACCACCACGATGGTGATGCCCTCGCGGTTGAGTTGTTGCAGCAGGGCCATGATCTCGACGCTGGTGTGCGAATCGAGGGCGCCGGTCGGCTCGTCGGCCAGCACCAGTTGCGGATCATTCACCAGCGCGCGGGCGATGGCCACGCGCTGCTGCTGCCCGCCCGAGAGTTGTGCCGGATGATGGTCCATGCGTTCCGCCAGGCCGACCTGGGCCAGGCGCCGTTCAGCGTGCTGCTTTCGCTCATGCGGCGACATCCCGCTGTAGAGCAGGGGCAGGGCGACATTGTCTTGCGCCGAGGTGCGGGCGAGCAGGTTGAAATGCTGGAAGACAAAGCCCAGCTTGCGATTGCGCAGGCGCGCCAGTTCGTCGCTGGAGAGTTGCGAAACCTCCTGACCGTCCAGCCAGTAGCGGCCGCCGCTGGGGTGGTCGAGGCAGCCCAGCAGATTCATGAAAGTGGATTTGCCGGACCCGGACGGCCCCATGACGGCAACGAATTCGCCGGCCGCGATTTCAAGGCTGACCCCGCACAGGGCCGGCACCACATTGCTGCCCATGCGGTACTCCTTGGCGAGGTCCTCGACCCGGATCAGTGCTTCCGCCATGACGAGCGGGATCAGAACAGCCGCGGGCCGGGCATGCCGGAAGGCTTGGCGCCAGCCACCGTTTGCAGGCCGACGATGACTTCAGTGCCCTCCTTGATGTCGCCGGAAACGATCTCCGTCATGCTGCCGTCTGTCAGGCCGAGGCGAACGTCGATGGCCTTGGGACTGCCGTCTTCGCCGATGATCCAGACCTTGCCGCTGCCGCCGCCACCGCCGGCGCGCGCGGCCTGCGCCTCGCTGGCCATTTCGTTGTAACGCTGCTTCTGTTCGGTGGTGAGGATGACCGTGACCTTCTCGCGGATCTCGGCGCGATTGCGTTCCTGCGCCTTGGTCTTGTCCGCCTCGGGCAGGTCGCGGGCTGCCTTGAACTTGTCGCGCATGCCGGCGAAGATGGCGTCGAGTTTGCCTTGCTGGTCGGTATCGAGCTTGAGGTCGGCGACCAGGCGCTCGCGCAACTGGCCAAAACCGCCACCGCCTGCGCCGCCGCCACCGCTGCCCACAGGAGTCGGCGCTGGCGACACGGCGGCCACGGTCTTCTTCTCGTCGGCGGCACCGGGTGGACGGAAGCGCAGCGCTGCATTGGGCAGTTTGAGCGCCTTTTCCTTTTGTGCCGTGATGATGCGCACATTGGCCGTCATGCCCGGCAGCAAAGTGAGTTCGGGATTGGCGGCGGAGACCACCACGGTATAGGTGACGACATTGGACACCACCGTCGCTGCTTTGCGCACCTGCCTTACCTCGCCGGAGAATGAGCGGCCGGCAAAGGCGTCGACCGTGAAGGTGGCGTTTTGTCCGACGCGGATGCGTCCGACATCGGCCTCGTCAATGGATGTTTCCACCTGCATGTCGGTCAGGCTTTTGGCGATGATGAACAACTCCGGCGATTGCAGGCTGGCGGCCACGGTCTGTCCCGGCTCGATGCTGCGCTTGACGACGATGCCATCGACCGGCGCCTTGATCGCCGTGCGTTCGAGATCGATGCGGGCCTGCGACTGCTGCGCTTCGCGCTGGCGTACCTGCGCTTCGCTGTTCTTGGCCTGCGATTGCGCCACCTGCAGGGCGGCGCGTCCGGCGTCAAGCACGCTTTGCGCCTTCTCGCGCTCGGCGGCGGAAATGAAGTTCTTTTCCACCAGCAGCTTCTTGCGGTCGAAGTCACGCTGGAATTCGGCAAGGTTGGCCCTGGCGCGCAGCACCTCGGCCTGTTGCACCCCGAGCGCGGCGCGCGCGGCTTCGACATCGGCCTCGGCCTGCCGCAAGCGGTACTGGAAGGTTTCCGGATCGATGCGGGCGATCAGCTGGTTTTCTTTTACCGGCGAATTGAAGTCGACCAGGATCTCCTTGATCTGCCCGGAGACTTGCGATCCGACCTGCACCGAAACCACGGGATTCAATGTGCCGGTGGCGGAGACAGCCGCCGTGAGCGGGCCGCTTTCGGCCTTGGCCAGTTTGAATTTCGGCGAGTCACCGACCGTACCGTAATTGCGCCAAACCGCGTAGCCGGCAGCGGCAACAATGATCAGGGCGAGGGATGCCAGTCCAAGACGGGAGGATGTTTTCATGGCCGCGATTGTAGACGATCCTGTCTACGCGCCATGTAACCGGATGTTAAGGGAATGCCCGTCAACCGCCAATTCCCGACACCGCGAAATGCACTCAGGGGCCGATGCCGGCGCGAGCCCTGTCCTTGAATGAGCAAGTCTTGTCCTGAATGTGGCCCGGGTAATGTTGCTGGAAGGCGCGGCAGATGTCCGGCTTGAACAGCCATTGCCGGTCGGAGGTGGTAAAGAAGCCGGCATCGATTGGAAACTCGTGGTCGAGGTAGATTTCGAACATCGTTACGCCATCGGACGGAATCTTGTGCCGGTGCAAATATTCGACCAGGCCGCAAACGGTGTCCGAGAAGTAAGACTTGTACTCCTCGCTTTCCTCGAACATGCGAATCCTGGCCTCATAGGTATACGGCAGACTCTTGTCGTATTTCGACTTCGGGCCCAGCACTGCTTCAAGAAAGCTCATGGTTGATCTCCTTGATCGGGGACTGCCATGGTACTCCGCGATGCGTTTTCAAGCACGCGCTTTCCGAAAATGCCGGCCACTTGCCGGCCCGCGGATCAGGCGCCAAATTGCGCGATGAAGCGCCGGTCGATCCTGTCTTTCCAGCGCCAGACCCAGGCCCCGCCGGTGCTGAATCCGCCCCATGCAGCGAGGGCATGCTCGTCGCCCGTGCCGAGCAGATACAGCGCACGTTGCTGCGGCTGCCATGGTGTCAGCGCCTGCCCCTGGCAAATGGCGCGCAGGTTGTTGGTCAGCGGCGGACCGGCACGCACGGCGAAGACGCCGGACTTCGGCCGGGAATCGGCATACGCGACGACATCGCCGGCGGCGAATACAAAAGGGTGGGAAAGGCTTTGCAGCATCGGGTTGACCCGGATGAAACCCGCCTCGTCCGTGGCGAGGCCGCTGGCGGCGAGCCAGGCCGGTGCTGCTGCGCCAGTGGCTATCAGCGTCGCATCGGCAGCCAGTCGCGATCCATCTTCAAGCTGCACATGATCGGAAAGCAGGGCGACCGCGCGCTGCCTGCCCTGGTGTGCAATACCGTGTGCGGCAAGCAGCTTCATAACCTTATGGCGCAGCAGAAACGGGAAGCCCGCCAGCGGTTTCCGGTTGCCGCCGACAATCATCAGGCGGGCATGGTTCAGTCCCTCGGCGGCAAAGCGCGTCTGTATGGCAAAGGCCAGTTCGATCGCCGCAGCGCCATCGCCGACTATTGCCAGCTTGAACTCTTCCTGTCGCGCCTTTTCCAGCAGGCCGGGCCAGGCAGCGACGAAACCTTCGATGGGACGGATCGGCAGTCCGTGTTCGGTGGCGCCGGCAAGTTCCGCGAGATTGGCGGCGAGGCCGGTATCAATCGAAACATGGTCGAACGGAATGGTTTCGCCGTTGGCACAGCGCACCTGCCTGGCATCGAAATCCAGCCCGACGCAGGATGTTTGCACAAACCTGATGCCGGCACGCCGCGCTAGCGCATCCAGCGCCAGGGCGCATTCTTCGATCGCGTAGTAGCCGGCGATCCAGCCGGGCAGCATGCCCGAGTAGATCTGGCGCGAATACGGCGACACCAGCGTCACTAGGGTATCGGCAAACGGTGCCGTGGCGAGCGCCGCAAGGACATGCACATGGGCGTGGCCGCCGCCGACCAGCACCAGTTGCTTCACGCCCCGGCCTCTGCCTTCTGCATCGCTCGCCAGCGCGAGACATCTTCCGCTCGATCGACATCCCAGAGCATCGCCACCTCCTGCCAGTGCAGCCCGCGTTCCGAAAGTCGGCGCCGTGTTTGCGCCATGACCTGTGTCGTGCTCCAGTCGATGCCCGCGAAAATACCGGGGCAGGGTTGCCTCAGGCCCACCAGGAAATAGCCGCCGTCTTCCGTCGTGATGAACACGGCATCCATCCCCGAGCGCAAGGCGAGCGCTGCCTGCTGAAGATGCGTGGTGCCGAGGGCAGGGCAGTCGGTGCCGATCAGCAGCAACGGCCGCTTGTTGCGTTCCGCAAAGATGTGCGCCATGCGCTGTCCCAGATCGGCCTCGGGCTGGGTGCGCAGATCGAGCCCGCATCGTTGCTGCAGGGCGCGAAAGAAGCGGTGGCGGGTATCGGGTGCGCACCACAGCGTGAGCGAGCCGAGGCCGGCGGCGCGGGCGGTGGCCAATGTGCGCAGGGTCAACTGCCGGTGCAGGCGTGCCGCGCCGCTGGCTCCGAACACGGGAATCAGCCGTGTCTTGGCATGGCCGGCTTGCGGCGCCTTGGCCATCACAGCGATGTCGACGTCTTCAGGACGCACGCGGCCGGTATCCGTAGCGCAGCGCCAGACGCTTCGGGTCGGCGCCGAAAAAGAAGGCGGCGCGCAGCCACCACATGAGCAATATGGCCGGCAGCACGCCGTGCTTTTCCCAGCGCCGCGCGGAGGTGATGACGGCCTCGCGCAGGCAGACAGGTTGCGCCACACGCTTGAGGGCGGAGCACAGGGCAATGTCTTCCATCAGGGGCAGGTCGGGGTAAGCACCGACGCTGGCGAAGGTCTCCCGTCGCACAAAGATCGCCTGGTCGCCGGTGGCGATGCCGGTCAGACGCGAGCGCCAGTTCATCATGCTTTCGACGATGCGCAACAAGGGGTGCCCGCCGTCGATGCGCACGTCGAAGCGGCCCCACGATGTGCCGGTGCTTATGGCAGTAAGCACGGCTGGCAGCGCGGTTCCAGGAAGTGTCGTGTCGGCATGCAGGAACAGCAGCACGCGACCCTGGCTGGCGGCGGCTCCGGCGTTCATCTGCGCCGCGCGGCCGCGCGGCGCGACAATGACGCGATCAGCCAGCACGCCGGCCAGTTGCGCCGTGTCATCGACGCTGCCGCCGTCCACCACGATCAACTCCACGCCTTTCGCCCGCAACGTCTGCAGGCGCGCCAGCCGCTCCACGATCTGCGGCGCTTCATCAAGCACCGGCATGATGATCGAGAGATCAGGAACCATCGTTCAGCGGCGTCGCCAGGCGTGAAAGCGGCCCACCCACTCCAGCAGTTTCTGCGGCGCGTGGGCTTTCTTCCAGGCACCGGCGGCGTACTTGTTGGCTTCGGCCAGGGTCGGGTAGATATGGATGGTGCCGAGGATCTTGTTCAAGCCGATGCCGTGGCGCATCGCCAGCACGTATTCGGCAATCAGGTCGCCGGCATGTTCGCCGACGATGGTGACGCCAAGGATGCGGTCCTTGCCCGGCACGGTCAGCACTTTGACGAAGCCGTGCGCCTCGCCGTCGGCAATCGCGCGATCCAGATCGTCCATGGCGTAGACCGTGATCTCGTGGGCGATGCCGCGCTCCTTCGCCTCGCTTTCGTTCAGTCCGACACGCGCCACCTCGGGCTCGACAAAAGTGGCCCAGGGAATCACCGAATAGTCGGCGCGGAACTTCTTGAACGGATCGAACAGGGCATTGACAGCGGCATACCAGGCCTGATGCGCAGCGGTATGTGTGAATTGGTAGGGCCCGGCGACATCGCCGGCAGCGTAGATGTTGGGATACTTTGTTTGCAGGAACTCGTTGGTCTCGATCGTGCGATTCGCGGCGATGCCCAGCTCCTCCAGCCCGTAGCCCTTGAGATTGGCCACCCGGCCGACGGCGACCAGCACGGCATCGAAGGGGATGCGGACTTCCACGCCTGCATGTTCGGCGATCAGGATTTTCTCGCTGTTTTCGATCAGGAACTGCTTCGCCCGGTGCTCGAGCAACACGGTGATGCCTTCGGCACGGAATCTCTGCGTGACCAGGGCCGAGGCCTCGGGGTCTTCGCGCATCATGAGGCGCGGCAGCATTTCCACTTGGGTGACCTTGGAGCCCAGCCTCGAAAAGGCCTGTGTCAGTTCCGCGCCGATCGGCCCGCCGCCGAGCACGACCAGACGCGGCGGCAATTCGCGCAGGGCCCAGACCGTATCGGAAGTCAGGTAGCCAACTTCTTCGATGCCGGGGATGGGCGGCACGAAGGGTCGCGCTCCGGCCGCGATCACTATGCTGCGCGTGGTGAGGCGCTGGCGGTGGCCGTCCTTGCCGACCACCTCTACTTCCCAGGGCGAAACCATTCTCGCCGTGCCTTCGATCACCTCGACGCCCAGCGCTGTATAGCGTTCCGCCGAGTCGTGCGGCTCCACTGCCTGAATCACGCGCTGCACCCGCTCCATGATTTCGGCAAACGAAAAGTCGGCGCTGGCGCTACGGCAACCAAACTCCCGGGCCCGCGAAATATGCGACAGCAGTCGGGCGCTGCGGATCAGCGCCTTGGACGGCACGCAGCCGGTGTTGAGGCAATCGCCGCCGAGCTGGTGTTTTTCGATCAGCGTGACCTTGGCCTTGACGGCCGCGGCGATGTAGGCCGTGACCAGCCCGGCGCTGCCGCCGCCGATGACGATCAGATTTCTGTCGAAACTTCGCGGCCTGACCCAATCGGCATACACTTCGCGCGCCTTGATGGTCTCGACGATTTTCTTGGCAATCAGCGGAAAGATGCCGAGCAGGGCGAAAGAGGCGATCAGCGCCGGCGAGAGGATACCCATCGGGCCGTCGATGTGCGCCAGTTGGGTGCCGGCATTCACATACACCAGCGTGCCGGCGAGCATGCCGACCTGGCTGACCCAGTAGAAAGTGCCGGTGCGGATCGGTGTCAGGCCCATCAACAGATTGATCATGAAGAAAGGAAACACCGGCACCAGGCGCAGGGTGAACAGATAGAAGCCGCCTTCCTTCTCGACGCCGAGATTGATCGCCCGCAGGCGTTCGCCGAAGCGCTGCTGGACCCAGTCGTGCAACAGGAAGCGCGAGGCGAGAAAGGCCAGCGTGGCGCCGGCGCTAGAAGCGAAGGACACCAGCACCGTGCCCCACAGCAAACCGAAAATCGCCCCGGCAGCGAGGGTCATCACCGCTGCACCGGGCAGGGACAGACCGGTGACGGCGACATAGGCGAGGAAGAAAACCAGCGCCGCCGTTGCCGGTTGTGCCGCGCGCCAGTTTTCAAGCGCCGCCTGCTGGCTCTTGAAGTAGTCAAGGCTCAGGTAGCGGCCCAGATCGAGCGCGATGAAGGCCGCGATGGCGACAATCAGGGCGACCAGCAGAATGATGCGTTGGTGCTTCATCAGGCCTTACTTGCCGCTCCAGACTTCTTCCACCCGCGCATCGCGGCCGCAGGACTTGCGGTAGTAGCTGTAGCGGATCGGGTTCTTCTTGTAGTAGTCCTGATGGTAGGTTTCGGCCAGCCAGAAGGCCGTGGCGGGCGCCAGTTCGGTGTGAATCGTCTTGAACTTGCCGCTCTTCAGCAAGGCGTCGCGGCTGGCCTCGGCGGCCTTGCGCTCGGCTTCGTTCTGCCAGTAGATGCCGCTGCGGTACTGGGTGCCATGGTCGCAGAACTGGCGATCCTTGACCGTCGGATCGATATGCCGCCAAAAATAGTCGAGCAGCTGCGGGTAGCTGACCTTTTTCGGGTCGTAGATCACCCGTACCGCCTCGACGTGTCCGGTGCCGCCGGCACTGACCTGCTCGTAGCTCGGGTTCGGCGTCCTGCCGGCGGTATAGCCGGACTCCACTTCGATGACGCCGGGAAGTTTCTCGAAGTCGCTTTCGACGCACCAGAAGCAGCCGCCGGCAAGAATCGCGGTGGCGCTGCCGGTGGGCACGACAGCCGGGGTAGCCGGAGTTTCGGCATGGGCAGCTGTAGCCAGGACAGCGCCGACGGCAAGAATATTTACCAAAACTGAAGTTTTAGCTACGGCCGCTACGCTTAACGTCGATAAGGCCGACGTTAGCCTCCACTGAAACTTCGTTTTTTTCATGTCCGCAGTACCGGCAAGGTTTCGGTTTTCGCAACGAACTTCAATGCCACCCCATTATTGCAGTAGCGCTTGCCCGTGGGTTGCGGGCCGTCGTTGAAAACGTGGCCCTGATGCCCGCCGCAGCGCGAGCAGTGATATTCGGTGCGTGGATAGATCAGTCCGAAGTCGGTCTTGGTGCCTACCGCTCCTGCCAGTGTTTGCCAGAAGCTGGGCCAGCCGGTGCCGCTTTCGTACTTCTGGGCGCTGTCGAACAGCGGCTGGTTACATGCGGCGCAGATGAACGTGCCGGCACGCTTCTCGGCGTTCAGCGCGCTGCTGCCAGGCGCTTCGGTACCTTCTTCGAAAAGCACGCGGTAGGAATCCGCCGCCAGCAGCCCTTTCCAGTCCTGCTTGCTCTTGGTCAGCGGAAATGCGCTGGCGGCGCGGCTTGAGCCCACAGGTAAAGAGAATGCGGCCATTAGTCCGGAAATGCCTGAAATCCAGTTGCGACGGTTCATCTTGATCTCCTTGATTGACTTCCTGCTGCTTGGTCTTGCCGGTCGCACCATTCCTTACAGTTTGCCGATGTTAGGCATCATGGGTCAAAATGCGTTCCATGGAATTGGATCGTCAAACCGAGCTGAACGCCCTGCGCCCGGACCTGCTGCGCTTCGCACGCCTGCAACTGCGTGACGCGGCCGCCGCCGAGGACGCGGTGCAGGAGACCCTGCTGGCAGCATTGACGGGCAGCCATCGTTTCGAAAGCCGGTCATCCTACAAGACGTGGCTGATCGCCATCCTGCGCAACAAGATCATCGACATCATCCGCGGGCAGGGCCGGGAAGTGGCGGCGACTTCGCTGGCCGACGATGAAGCCGGTGACGATCTGCTCGCCGAGACCCTGTTCGATCAGCGCGGCCACTGGCAGGCGGCCACGCAACCGGGGCGCTGGGCCGATCCCGACGCGTCCTTCGAACAGAAGCAGTTCTGGGCCGTGTTCGAGGCCTGTCTCGACCATCTTCCGGAAAAAACCGCACGCGTTTTCATGATGCGTGAAGTCCTCGGCTTCGAGACCGCCGAAATTTGTAAGGAAATAGGTATCAGTTCGTCCAATTGCTGGGTGGTGCTGCATCGCGCTCGACTGGGCCTGCGTACCTGCCTGGAAGCCAGATGGTTTGCCGGAGCGGAGGCGTGAAATGCTGAGTTGCAGGCAAGCGACCGAACTGATGTCGCAGGAGCAGGACCGGCCGCTCTCGCTGGCCGAGCGCATCGCGCTGCGCCTGCATGTCTGGATCTGTGCCGGATGCAACAACTATCGTCGCCAGATGACCGTGCTGCGCGCTGCCTGCCGGCGTTTTGGCAGCGGCGGCACGCCATGAGCATCGGGTCTGCAACGGCTGCGGCCACCAATGTGTGCCCGCAATGCGGCGCGTCGTTTCGCTGTGGCATGGAAGGCGGGGACCAGGAATGCTGGTGCGCAACGCTGCCGGCCCTGTTGCCGGTTCCCGCGACATCCGATCCGGGTTCGCCTGCCGCAAGCTGTCTGTGTCCGGTCTGCCTGAAGGCCAGGCTGGGGATGGCGACGGAACAAGGCACGGGTTTTCCTGAATGATGGAATTTGCGCCTATGCCTCGCAGGTGCTGATGCGATGACAGTGCAAGACACGGAATTCGACCTGCTGATAGTCGGCGGCGGCATCAACGGCGCCGGTATTGCCCGCGACGCTGCGGGGCGCGGGGTCAAGACGGCGCTGATCGACCAGGGCGATTTCGGTGGCGCAACCTCATCGGCCAGTACCAAGCTGATCCATGGCGGGTTGCGCTATCTCGAGTACTACTCATTCCGCCTGGTCCGGGAGTCCCTGCGCGAACGCGAGGTCGTTCTGCGCCTCGCCCCGTATCTGGTCGCGCCGTTGCGCTTTGTCATGCCGCATGTGAATTCCTTGCGGCCGGCCTGGATGATACGCATCGGACTCTGGCTGTACGACACCATGGGCGGCAGACGCATCCTGCCCGGTTCGGAGGGAGTGCGATTGAAAGGCAAGGGCTTCGGCGCCGGCCTCAAGCCTGAACTCGCCAGGGGATTCAGCTATTTCGATGCCCGCGTGGACGATGCCCGTCTGGTGATCGTCAATCTGAAGTCGGCCGAGCAACACGGTGCCCACCTGCTGCCGCGCACGCGCCTGATGGCCGCTTGGCGTGAGCACGGACACTGGCACGCCAGGCTGGAAAATGCGCTCACCGGGGAGCAGTCGGAAATCACTGCGCGGGTCCTGCTCAACGCCGCCGGACCCTGGGTCAAGGACGTGATCGAACGCAGCGAAACCGAAGTCGCTGCCAGGGCGCGCCTGGTGAAGGGCAGCCATATCGTCGTGCCGCGGGTGCATCAGGGCGAGCACGCCTACATTCTGCAAAATACCGACAAGCGCGTGATATTCATCATTCCCTATCAGGAATCATGGTCGCTGATCGGCACCACCGACATCGTCATTGAAACGATGTCCCAGGCAGAGACCATCAGCGAGGAGGAAACACGCTACCTGCTGGCCGCGGTCAACCGCTACCTGGTGAAGCCTCTCGGCGAGTGCGACGTGGTCTGGAGCTTCAGCGGTGTGCGCGCCCTTTATGACGACGGCAAAGGCGACCCGGCGGCGATAACCCGCGACTACACGCTGGTAGTCGATGACCGGGATGGCGTGGCACAGCTCGCGTTATTCGGCGGCAAGCTCACCACGTATCGCAAGCTTGCCGAGACGGTGCTCGACAAACTGTCACCCTGGCTCGACTACCGGCGTGCGGCGTGGACTGACGGCGAAGCACTGCCCGGTGGCGATTTCGATCCGGCGCGGCTCGACGCGGAGGTGGAACGTCTCTACACCCGCTATCCGGAACTGCCGCGCGGACTGCTCAAGGACATGTTCCACCGCCACGGCCTCGCTGTTGCGGCCATACTCGGCGATGCGCGGACACTTGACGATCTGGGCCGGGATTTCGGCGGCGGCCTGTTTCAGTGCGAAGCCGGATATTTCATTCGAAGTGAATGGGCGATGGCGGCCGACGACATTCTCTGGCGACGCAGCAAGACCGGTTTGCGCATGTCGGCGGCACAACGTCAAGATTTCGCGATCTGGTTCGCCGATTCCCGGGCAACGCACCAATGAGCGCCGGGCACATCATGCGGCCGCTGGCCGAGTTCTCCATGCAAGCCCGGTCGCGCATCGTTGGCGTGCTGGCCGATATCGACGATACGATCACCACCGCCGGGCGCCTTACCGCGGCCGCCTACACGGCGCTGGAACGACTGCATGCCGCCGGCGTCATGGTTATTCCGGTGACGGGCCGGCCGGCCGGGTGGTGCGACCACATCGCTCGCATGTGGCCGGTCGATGCCGTGGTGGGCGAAAACGGCGCCTTCTGGATGCGTTATGAGGCCAGCGCAAGACGCCTGAAGACGGTGTTTGCCGGGCCGCCTGCGCCTGAGCGACAGCAGCGGATCGATGCGCTTGCCGCCGGGATTCTCGCGGCCGTTCCGGGATGCGCGCTGGCCTCGGACCAGTTCTGCCGCGTCGCCGATCTGGCCATCGATTTTTGCGAGGATGTGGCGCCCTTGCCGACGACGGCGGTGGACGCCATCGTGCAGCGCATGGAAGCGGCCGGCATGCGCGCCAAAATCAGTTCCATCCACGTCAACGGCTGGTTCGGCGACTACGACAAGCTGAGCACCACGCGACGCATGCTGGCGGAGGAATTCGGTATTTCGCTTGACACGGAGACGGAACGGCAACGCTGGGTCTTCGTTGGCGACTCGCCCAATGACGTTCCGATGTTCGGTTTCTTTCCCAATTCAGTGGGTGTCGCCAATGTGCATGATTTCGCTGATCGGCTGGAGGCAAAGCCCGCCTGGGTCACCCGCACCCGCGCCGGCGCGGGTTTCGTCGAACTCAGCGAGGCGTTGCTGACGTCAAGGCGATAGAGCCGCGGCGCGCGGCGCGAAGAGTCGGCGGTGGCGGTACGGCGGAATGGCCGGATGCACGACGCCCTGCTTCAATCTTCAATACGCAACCCGCTCGCGGCGTCGAAATGGTGCTCTTGCGCCCGGTCGTAGCGCACCGCCAGCTTCCCGGTATGCGCGGCAAAGGATTGATGCAGGCGGACGGCGACACGGGCGCCGGTCGAATTGTCGCCGAGGTGGCCGTAGACCAGCGTATCGCTACCGAGCGGTTCCACCAGGTCGACATCCACCGTCATCATCGCCTCGCTCGGCGCGCAGGGTTCAAGGTGTTCGGGCCGGACGCCGAGAAGGATGTCGCGTCCGTTGCGCTGCGTCGGGATCAGGTTCATCGGCGGCGAGCCGATGAAGCCGGCGACGAAGACCGTGGCCGGATTGGCGTAGACCTCCAGCGGCGCGCCGATCTGCTCGGCGCGACCGGCGTTCATCACGATCATGCGCTGCGCCAGAGTCATGGCCTCCACCTGATCGTGGGTGACATACAGGCTGGTGGTGGCCAGCCGCCGGTGCAGCGCTTGCAGTTCCGCGCGCATTTGCACCCGCAGCTTGGCGTCCAGATTCGATAGGGGTTCGTCGAAGAGGAACACCGCCGGCTCGCGCACGATGGCGCGGCCCATCGCCACGCGTTGGCGCTGGCCGCCCGACAGGTCGCGCGGCCGGCGATCGAGGTAGGGGCCGAGTTCGAGGATATCCGCGGCGCGCTTGACCCTCGCCTCGATATCGGCGGGCGCCATGCGGCGGATCTTGAGGCCGTAGGCCATGTTCTGCCGTACCGACATGTGCGGATAGAGCGCGTAGTTCTGGAACACCATGGCGATGTCGCGGTCCTTCGGCTCGATCTGGTTCACGACGCGCCCGCCGATGGCGATCTCGCCGCCGGTAACCGTTTCCAGCCCCGCCACCATGCGCAGCAGCGTCGATTTGCCGCAACCGGAGGGACCGACGATCACCATGAATTCGCCGTTTGCAACCTCGGTGGTAACCCCGTGGATCACCTCGTGTTCGAGATAGGTCTTGCGGACGTCCCGCAACGATACGCTCGCCATCTATTTCTCCGTTTCCACCAGGCCCTTGACGAACCATTTCTGCATGAGTACGACCACCAGGGCCGGAGGCACAAGCGCGAGGATGGCGGTTGCCATCACCAGGTGCCACTCGGTAAGCGCATCGCCGCCGGTGATCATGCGCTTGATGCCGATCACCGTGGTGTACATGGATTCGTCGGTGGTGATCAGCAGCGGCCACAGGTACTGGTTCCAGCCGTAGATGAACTGGATCACGAACAGCGCGGCGATGCTGGTCTTGGACAAGGGCAGCAGTATGTCGAAGAAAAACCGCATCGGCCCGGCGCCGTCGATGCGTGCCGCCTCGGCCAGCTCGTCGGGTACCGTCATGAAGAACTGGCGGAACAGGAAGGTGGCGGTGGCGGAGGCGATCAGCGGCAGCGTGAGGCCAACGTAGGAATTGAGCATGCCCAGGTCGGAGACCACCTTGAAGGTCGGGATGATGCGCACTTCCACCGGCAGCATCAGGGTGACGAAGATCATCCAGAAGAAGAAGTTGCGCAGCGGGAAGCGGAAATACACGATCGCATAGGAAGCAATGATGGAGATCGCGATCTTGCCGAAGGCGATCACCAGTGCCATCACCAGGCTGTTGAACATCATGCGTCCCACGGGCGCCGCCGCGCCGCGCTGCGAGCCCGCCGTCAGCACCTGCGAGTAGTTTTCGAGGAAATGGCTGCCGGGAAGGAGTGGCATCGGCACCTGGACGATCTGGTCGAGCGTCAGGGTGGAGGCGACAAAGGTGATGTAGAGCGGAAACGCCACCAGCAGCACGCCGGCAATCAGCACCGCGTGCGTGAAGAAGGTCAGCAAGGGGCGATTCTCTACCATGGCATTAGTAATGGACCTTGCGTTCGATAAAACGGAATTGCGCCACCGTGAGCGCGATGACGATGACCATCAGGATCACCGACTGCGCGGATGAGCCGCCGAGATCGGCCGATTTCACGCCGTCGTGATAGACCTTGTACACCAGGATCTGCGTCGCTCCGGCCGGCCCGCCCTGGGTGGTGGCGTCGATCACGCCGAAGGTGTCGAAAAACGCATACACCATATTCACCACCAGCAGGAAGAAAGTGGTCGGCGTGAGCAGCGGAAACACTACGGTCCAGAAACGCCGCAGTGGTCCGGCGCCGTCGATCGCGGCGGCCTCGATCAGCGACTTCGGAATCGACTGCAGGCCGGCGAGAAAGAACAGGAAGTTGTAGCTGACCTGCTTCCAGACCGAGGCGATCACCACCAGCGCCATCGCCTGGTCGCCGCGCAGCACCCAGTTCCATTCGATGCCGATCTGCTTGAGGGCAAAGGTGATGATGCCTACCGATGGCGCGAACAGGAAGGCCCACAGTACGCCGGCAACCGCCGGGGCCACCGCGTAGGGCCAGATCAGGAGCGTCTTGTAGGCCAGGGCGCCGCGCAGCACGCGGTCCGCCATGGTGGCGAGCAGCAGCGACACGGCAATGCCGAGAACCGCAACCAGGGCGCTGAACAGTGCCGTGATCTTGAACGAGGCGAGATAGTGCGAGTCGTTGAACAGTTCGACGAAGTTGCGCAGGCCGACAAATTCCGTCTTCAGTCCGAAGGCGTCCTGCAACTGGAAGGAGAACCAGGCCGCCTGGAATGCGGGCCAGAAAAAGAACACCACGGTGATCGCAATCTGCGGCGCGAGCAGCGCGTACGGCAGCCACGCCGACTTGAAGACAACACGCTTTTCCATGGCCGGGACGGATGCAAAGGAAGGGAACGGAGTCGTCCCGCGCCCTTCCTTTTCGATCTACTTGTTGGCCGCCTCGAACTTGCGCAGGATTTCGTTGGCGCGCTTGACCGCCTCATCCATCGCTGCCTTGGGTTCCTTCTTGCCGGCGAATACCGCCTCCATTTCCTCCTCGATCACGTCACGCCCCTGGACAAAGTTGCCGAAGCGAAGGCCCTTCGAGTTGGCGGTGGGCGGCTTGTTGCCAAGCTGGCGAATGGCGATGTCGGTACCCGGATTCTTCTCGTAGTAGCCGGATTTCTTCGTCGCCTCGAATGCAGCGTTGGTAATCGGCACGTAGCCGGTGGACTGGTGCCAGTTGACCTGCACGTCGGTGGAGGAGAGATAGGCAAAGAACTTCGTCACGCCATTGTATTCGGCGGGTTTCTTGCCGCTCATCACCCACAGCGTCGCGCCGCCGATGATCGAGTTCTGCGGCGCGCCCTTGATCGCGTCGTTGTATGGCAGGAAGTTCACCGAAAAATCGAACTTGGCGTTCTTGCGAATGTTGGCCTGCGCCCCGGAGCTTGAGGTCAGCATCGCGCACTCGCCGCTGAAGAAGCGCGCCTCCGCCTCATTGCGCTTGCCCGAATAGGTGAACCACCCTTGTTTGGCGAAATCGGCAAGCATGGCGATATGGGCGACGTGCTCGGGCGAGTTGACCGTGAACTGCGTATCAAGGCCGTCGAAGCCGTTCGATTTCGTGCCGATCGGCAGGTTGTGCCAGGCGCTGAAATTCTCGACGTGCACCCAGGACGGCCAGCCGGTGCTGTACACGCAGGACTGCCCCGCCGCCTTCAGCTTGCCGGCCGCGACGGCGAACTCCTTCCAGGTCTTCGGCGCCGGATCGGGATTGATGCCCGCCTTCTTGAAGGCGTCCTTGTTGATGTAGAACACCGGTGTCGAACTGTTGAACGGCAAGGACAGCATGTTGCCCGTGCTGTCGGTGTAATAGCCGGCGACCGCGGGCAGGTAGTTCTTCGCATCGAAGGGCTGGTTTGCCTCCTTCATCATGAGGTAGACCGGCTTGATCGCGCCTTTGGCCGCCATCATGGTCGCCGTGCCGACCTCGAACACCTGCAGGATGTGCGGCGCGTTGCCGGCGCGGAACGCGGCGATGGCAGCCGTCATGGATTCGGGATAGGCGCCCTTATAAACGGGTACAACCTTGAAATCCTTCTGGCTCGTATTGAAGCCGTTGGCGATCTCGTTGACCTTGTCGCCGAGGGCGCCTGTCATCGAATGCCACCACTGGATTTCGGTCTGTGCCTGCGCGGCGGACATGCCGAGCAGGCCGGTGGCGAATAGCGTGACGCTGAGTGCTGTGAAGCGCATGGTGTTCTCCTCTCGGTGCCCGGGTTTCCGGGTTTTGCTCCGGAAAATACCATCCCAGTATATCTCGACACTATGCGATCCATGTAGCGCTCGCGGCGAGCCGTCAAGTATCGGGCCGGCCTGCGAGGGCGATCTACTGCCCGAGCATGGCCGGCAGTTCCGACAAGTTGATGATCTCGCCGTCCGGTGCCGCCGGTATCCGCTCCGGCACTTGTGCGAAGCGGTTGCACCAGATCACGCGAAAGCCGAAGGCCTTGGCCGAGTAGGCGTCCCAGCCGTTCGATGACAGGAAGCAGATGCGCGACGGGTCGAGCTTCAGGCGCTTCGCCGCCAGGTCATAGACCGCAGGATGCGGCTTGTACACGCCCACGTCCTCGACCGAAAGCACGGCATCGAAGACGCCGTCCAGTCCCGAGTTTGTGACCACCGCCGCCAGCATGGTCGGCGAGCCGTTGGACAAAATCGCCAGCTTCATCCCGCGGTTCTTCAACTCGCGCAGCATGGCCGGCACTTCGGGATAGGTGCCGAGTTGCAGGTAGAGTTTCATCAGGCGTTCGCGCAAGCCGGGTCGTTCGATCTTCAGGGTGGCAAGGGCAAAATCCAGCGCGTCGCCGGTCACCTGCCAGAAGTCGGCGTGCTGCTGCGCCAGTCCTCGCAGCCAGGTGTATTGCAGTTGTTTCAGGCGCCACAGGGCGGAGAGGCGCTGCCAGTCATCGCCCAGTTCATACCGGGCGGCGCTCGCTGCGCTGTTGAAGTCGAACAGCGTACCGTAGGCGTCGAAGACGCAGGCATCGATGTCGTGCAGTTGATCGGTGGGCATGGCTTGTCCTTGGTTGGCAATGGTTTTATCGCATGGGTGCAGTGAGCGGGGTGCGGGCGGCAAAGGCCTGCCGCGGAGTGTAGTCCGGACCATGGGTGATGCGTTTGAAGTAGGACAGCCAGGCCGGCGAGCCGGCGGGCCAGTTCGCGAGAAAACTTTTCTGCCAAGCCGCAGGGTCGTAGTGGACGGCCAGCGCGTCGATATGCACATTCCGGATGGTGTGGCCGTAAAGCGCGGAATGGGGCGAAGCCTGCAGTCCGATCCGGGTCAGGATGCCGAAGCGGGTGCCGGCAAAGTTGGGCATGCCGGCCGCGCCGTTGTTGGCGATCAGTTTTTCGCCGTGATGGTCGAAACAGCGCATCGCGGGCAGGCAGGTGTGGGTGCTGGCGAAGACGTCGACCTTGGCACTGGCAAATGACGCGGCCCGCCACTCAGCTTCGCCGGGATCATCCAGGCAGGCGGCATCAAAGCGCCAGCCGGCAAGTGAATCGGCGTCGCCGTGCACCACCCCGATGCGTAGCTGGCCCACTCGCCACCGTGCCACCAGCGCCGACTCTTGCAGGCCGGCGAGCAGATCCGGATGCCGCGCGGCCGTCCGCTTGAGA
>JAPLQZ010000257.1 GCA_026399415.1 Rhodocyclales bacterium
CTCCCTGCGGCTCTCCGGCGTTGCCACCAGCATCCGGCTGGAAAACCTGTTCTGGCAGGTGCTGGAGGAAATCGGCACACGCGACGGCCTCAGCGTGGCGCAACTGATATCCCGCCTTTACGATGAACTGGCCGAGGCCGGGGGCGACTGTGCGAATTTCAGTTCCTTTCTGCGCGTCAGTTGCGGCCGCTACATGGCTTTACAGGTCGCCGGGCGCATTCCCGCGGATATCGGGGTGCCGATCCGCTCGCTGGATGCTGACTGGGTGCTGGCCGGCGAACAGCCGCGGGTTGCCGGCGCCTTGGCCGCTCAGCCGCAACGCATGAGGATGGTGCAAGCGGAGCGCTGAGGCAAAAAGACAGCTCGAATCACCGTCCCGCCATCCGCTACGGCGAGGAGAGCGTCTTTTGCTCGACCGCCTTGTAGCGCAGTTGCTTTATCAGCGCCGACTCTTCGCCGGCACCGTATAATCGCGGCCCTTCGCATCAATCTCCTGCCGCCGTGTCCCAGCTCGAACTAGAACTCGCCCGTCGCCGCACCTTCGCCATCATTTCCCACCCGGACGCGGGCAAGACCACACTCACCGAAAAACTGCTGTGGTTCGGCGGCGCGATCCAGGTCGCCGGCGAAGTCCGCGCGCGCAAGGCCTCGCGCCACGCCACCTCGGACTGGATGGAACTCGAAAAGCAGCGCGGCATCTCGGTCACCAGCTCGGTGATGCAGTTTCCCTATCGCGACTGCATGATCAACCTGCTCGACACGCCGGGCCACGAGGACTTTTCCGAAGACACCTACCGCACGCTGACCGCAGTCGATTCGGCAGTGATGGTGATCGATTCGGTGAACGGCGTCGAAGCCCAGACCATCAAGCTGCTGAACGTCTGCCGGCTGCGCACCACGCCGATCCTGACCTTCATCAACAAGCTCGACCGCGAAGGCCGGCCGCCGATCGAACTGCTCGACGAGATCGAATCGGTGCTCGACATCCAGTGCACACCGATGACCTGGCCGATCAGCATGGGCAAGCGCTTTCGCGGCGTCTATCACCTCTACGACGACAGCATCAGCTTCTTCGACCCGCAGGCCGACAAGGGCACGGCAGAAGTCATCAAGGGACTGCACAACCCGCGCCTCGACGAACTGATCCCGGATCAGGCAGCGGAACTGCGCATGGAAGTCGAACTGGTGCGCGGCGCCTCGCACACCTTCGATCGCGAGGCCTATCTCGCCGGCAGGCAGACGCCGGTGTTCTTCGGCTCGGCGATCAACAACTTCGGCGTGCAGTCGCTGCTCGACGCCGTGGTCGAACTCTCGCCGCCACCGCAGCCGCGGGCCACCGAATCACGCCTGGTGCAGCCCGGCGAGCCCAAGTTCTCCGGCTTCGTCTTCAAGATCCAGGCCAACATGGACCCCAAGCACCGCGACCGCATCGCCTTCGTCCGCGTCTGCTCGGGCAAGTTCGAGCGCGGCATCAAGCTCAAGCAGTTATCGACCGGCAAGACGCTGGCGGTGAACAACGCCATCACCTTCATGGCGCAGGACCGCAACACCACCGATGAGGCCTGGCCGGGCGACATCCTCGGCATTCCGAATCACGGCACGGTGCTGCTCGGCGACGCCTTCAGCGAAGGCGAAGACCTCAAGTTCACCGGCATTCCCTGCTTCGCGCCGGAGCACTTCCGCCGCGCCCAGATTCGCAATCCGATGAAAATGAAAGCCTTGCAGAAAGGCCTGCAGCAGCTTGCGGAAGAAGGCGCGACCTCGGTGCGGTCGGCACGCTGCAATTCGACGTGGTCGCCTACCGGCTGGAATTCGAGTACGGCGTCGACGTCATGTTCGAACCCTACCCGGTCGCCACCGCACGCTGGCTGCGCGGCGATACCCTGGCGATACGCGCCCTGGCCGACAAGGCCGGCGTCAATGTCGCGCTCGACGGCGCCGGCGACTACGTCTATCTGGCGCCCAACCGGGTCAATCTGCAGATGACGCAGGAACGCCATCCCGAAGTGAGCTTTCTCGAAACGCGAGAGATTCATTAGCCGTAGCGCCGGGGTCGCTTCGACCGCAGTTTGGAGCGAAATAGTGCCTGGCGAGGCGAAAACCTGTCATTTCTGACAGTTACCAATTCATTCGAATTTGACTACTCTCCATATCGCCATCATGGGTTCCCAATTCGGGGCGGCATGGCGCTGACCAGCCAGGACGCGGAACGGCCAAGTCGATCACCACGGACAGGAGTCAAGCAACAGGCAGGGAGGCCTGAGAATGAATGAAGTGACGAAAGGCATGCCTGATTTCCGGGAGGCGAAGGAACCAGCCGCCATCGACTCTCCCGCGTCAGCGCCGTCCGCTGGCGGAGCGATTCCCTACGATCTCAATGTAAGCCACAGTGACGACGGTCAATACCTGTTGCTTTACACCGGGAAGAAACTGCTCGCAATCTACGGCGCCATGGGGGCTGACCCGGAATTTGTCGAGTTCGCTGATGGCAGCAGGTTTGCGGTCGATGCGCTGCTCGATCTGGTTGCCACAGGCTGATGTCACCGGCTGAAAGAGTGCACGCGCCCTTTCGGCAACAGGAACCGATCCGCGAGATTCATTAGCTGGCGGTTCCACGCCTCGCTAAGCGATACCCAGCGCCCGGGCCAGGTACTCAAAGAAGATGCAATACAAGGCAATGGGCAGGGGCAATCCCAGCAGGGTGCCCACCAGGTATTCGCGGAAGCCGACGCCGGACATGGCGAGCGTGTAGTTGAGTGCCGGCACCGTCTGAAACAGAATCCTCAGGAAAAAGATGCTTGTGACCGGCTGCGCGTCAAGCTTGCCCAGCAATCCTGTGACAATCCTGCTGTTCAGCTTGCGCAACGCGGCGCCGCCTATCCAGCGAATGGTCAGGAATGTAAACACGCAGGAAATGCTCGCGGCAACATAGGTCACGACACCTCCCCAGAACTGTCCCAGGGCCAGCACTGCCGCCGCCAGAAAAAGCCATCCGGGGACCTGAATCAGGTTGCCCAGGCAAAACAGCAGGACAAAGACCAGCAGCCCGGAGCGCTGGTGCTCGATGATCCGGTGCCGCAGGAAATCCAGGCTGAAATGTTCCCTCAGCCCGGAGAGCTCGAATGCGGCAAACAGCAGCAGCAGAAACAGGAAAACGGTGAATAGCTGCTGGTAACGGCGCACCGCCTTGATCTCCGGCATCGGGTCACCCCTTTTCCGGCAGTGCGTGGCCCGCAAAGAAAAGTACCCGCCGCACATAGTGCTGCGTCTCGCGGAAGGGCGGCACTCCGCCATGTCGCCCGACCGCGCCTTCCCCCGCGTTGTAGGCGGCCGCGACCAGTTCCCAGTCGCCGCCAAAGCGCGCCTTGAGCCATTTCAGATAGGCCAGTCCGCCCTTGATGTTGGCCTCCGGATCAAAGGGATTCCTGACGCCGAATCGATCCTGCGTGCCCGGTATCAGCTGCATCACGCCCTGCGCATTCTTCGGCGAGACGGCCTGCGCGTTGAGATTCGACTCGGCCAGCGCCACCGCCAGGGCAATCCGCACATCGATGTCATAGCGCGCCGCATGACGGCGGATCAAGGCGGCAATCTTCCGCTTGGCGGGTGAGAGCGCCGACAGATAGCCGTCAAGATCGAACTGTTCCAGCATCAGGCTGGCGTCGAAGCCGCGACAGTCGTCGCCCAGCGGCGTACTGCCTATGCCTTCGTCGTAGTAATCGAAAGCCTGGTGATGGCCGAGCCGGGCCGCAAGGGCAAAATAGGCGTTGGCCAGGGCCGGATTGCGCACCAGGGCGGGGCCTTTGGCCAGGATGCGGCCGACACGAAAAAATCCCTCGGTACTGCCCATGACACCCGCATCGCAATAGAGCGCCAGGGCCAGTCGCGGATTCTTCTTCAGGCCGACTCCCATTTCGGCAGCCAGCCCCTGTTCCAGCGCCGCCACGACGCGCGGCGCTTCCTC
>JAPLQZ010000177.1 GCA_026399415.1 Rhodocyclales bacterium
AGAAGGGATTCGCCGAGGCCGACTACATCCGCGAGGAATCGTTCATCGGCAACCACACCAACCAGGCGGCGCTGGAGCCACACGCCTCGATCGCCGACTGGCAGAAGGACGGCACGCTGCTGATGTATTCGGCGAACCAGGTCCCGCACTACGTCCACTACATGCTGGCCCATGTCCTGGATATGCCGCTGGGCAAGATCCGCGTGCTGCGGCCGACGGTCGGCGGCGGATTCGGTGGCAAGGCGGAGACCACGCCACTCGACCTCTGCTCGGCCATCCTTTCCCGCAAGACCGGCCGCCCGGTGCGGATGATATACAGCCGCAAGGAGGTCTTCCTCCATCACCGCGGACGCCACAAGCAGCACATGAAATTCAAGCTGGGGGTGAAGAAGGACGGGCGAATCACTGCCTTCCAGAGCACCATCCATCTCGACGGCGGTGCTTACAGTTCGTTCGGCGTCATTACCGCCTACTACGCCGGCAGCATGATGCCGACGCTTTACCATATCCCGAACTACCGCTATCTGGGCTACCGGATCTACACCAACAAGCCGGCCTGTGGCGCCTTCCGCGGCCACGGCGTGCCCCACCCGCGCTTTGCCTTCGAGTGCCTGCTCAACATGGTCGCGGAGGAAATGGGCATCGATCCGGTGGTGATCCGCCTGCGCAACGCGATGGATCGCAACACGCGGACGGTCAATGACCTCGATGTCCGCAGTTGCGAGTTCAAGGCGACGCTGGAAGCGGTGCGGCGCAAGACTTCCTGGACCAAGGACCAAAAAATACGGCAAGCTGCCGCCGGGTCAGGGCGTGGGCATCGGTTGCGGCGGCTTCGTCTCCGGCGCCGGCTACGCGATCTATCGCGGCGAAGTGCGCCTGGCACAAGAGAAGGAAGCCAAACCGTTCAAGAAGGAAGCGGAGTTTCCGCATGCGAACGCCGTGGTGAAAATTCTCGAAGACGGAATGGCGGCGGTCTGCCTGATCGGCGCCGCAGAGATCGGCCAGGGAGCGGCGACCGTGCTGAGCCAGATCTGCGCCGAGGGGCTCGGCATTCCGCTCGATCGCATACGGACGCGTTCCGAGGATTCGGACATCTGCCCGATCGACCTCGGCGCGTATTCTTCCCGCGTAACGCTGATGGGCGGCAACGCCGTCCTGATGGCGGCGCGCGAGGTGGTGAAAAAACTGCTGCCGATTGCGGCGAAGGAGTTGACGTGCCGGGCCGCCGAACTCCAGGTCGGCGACGGCAAGATCTTCGTCACCAAGAGCCCGAAAAAATCGATGGACTGGGCCGAGGCGGCGCGGCGGTATTTCAACGCGCACGGGCCGCTGGTCGGGACGGGCTGGTACAAGCCGCCGAAGAACCTCGGCGGCGATTACAAGGGGGCAGCGGTGGGCACCAGCCCGGCGTATTCGTTCGGCAGTTCCGTCTGCGAACTCTCGGTGGACCTTCGCACTGGCAAAGTCGCGGTGCAGAAGTTTACCGACTACCACGATTGCGGTACGCCGATCAATCCGATGGCCGTTCATGGCCAGGTCGAGGGCGCAATAGTCATGGGCGCCAGCGAAACGCTGATGGAGGACATGGTCTACGACGCCAAGGGCAACCTTACCAATCCGACCTTCCACGACTATCTGATGATGACCATCAAGGATGCCCCGGAAATCTTTAGCGGCCTGGTCGACTCGTAT
>JAPLQZ010000187.1 GCA_026399415.1 Rhodocyclales bacterium
ACGAAAAAATCCCTCGGTACTGCCCATGACACCCGCATCGCAATAGAGCGCCAGGGCCAGTCGCGGATTCTTCTTCAGGCCGACTCCCATTTCGGCAGCCAGCCCCTGTTCCAGCGCCGCCACGACGCGCGGCGCTTCCTCGTCGAGCGTTGCGGCACGCACCACGCCCGCCGCCAACAGGGCCGCGAAAGCCAGCAGCAGGCCGCGGCAGAATGCCTGCCCGCGCCGGCCAGCGTCAGGCAGGCAAACTCTCACTTCTGAAGTGTGGCTTCCTCAACCAGAACCTTGTAGGCGTAGCCGGCACCGAAGTCCTTGTCGGTGCGCACCAGGCCTTTGACGACGACCACGTCACCGACCTTGGCCTGGTCCAGCGTCGTCACCAGCAGGTCGTCCGTCTTGTCGGCGGCCGAACCCGACCCGTCGCGCAGATGAATCCAGTTCTTGCTCATGATCCCACCGGAAAATTTCACCACCTTGCCGCGAATCAGGACAGCCTTGTCCTTGAGTTCGCCGCTTTTGCCAATGACCTCGGCAACCGTCCGCGCATCCGGACCGCTGGCCTTCGGCACCTTGACGTCGCCGGTAAACTCCGCCTTGGGCTGGCCCGAGTGCGCCGCCGCCATCTGGCTCCCCGCACCGGCGACCGTGGCACCGGCGCCGGCCAAGGTGCCAAACACGATCTTGGGGAAGGTCTTCTTCAGCGCCTTGCTCTCGAAATTGGTCATCACCATCGTGTTTTCAATCGTGACCTTGGCCCCCTTCTTCAGCGGCGCCTTGCCGACCGCCGCCCACGTTTCGCCATCCGCGGTCTTGAGCCGCAGGTAGGTATAACTCTCGACATCCCTGGCTTCCAGAACCTCGCCCTTGAGCACTGCCGCCGCGGGAGGCGCCGGTTGGTCGGCACTCCAGCCGGCACTCGCGCAGAGAAGCATAAAGACAGCAAAAAGCAATTTCATGACTTACCTATCCCTTCTGGAAAGAAAACATGCAAATTCGACAGCAAGCCCGGCAAAAACAATCGTGCCGATCCGCAGGGCGGCATTTTACCCGTTGCCGGCTACCACCGGCCTTCGACCCGGGTTCGCGGCGTGTTCGAGCCCTACTTGGCCGGCGGACGCGGCGCGTTCTGCATGTGTTCTTTCATCCCCTCGCGATGCTCGCGACGTTCTTCCATCTTTTCCTTCATCTGCGCCTTTTTCTCTTCGCAGGCCTTGGGATCGGCATCGCACTTCTTCTTCCACTCATCGCGCCGTTTCTCCATGTTCTCCTTCATCTGCGCGCACTTCTCCGGGTTGGCCTGGCAACGCTTTTCCTTTTCCTCGGGGCTTAACCGCGGACCGGGACCCGGGCCGGGCATTTGCGCGGCAGCGACACAGACGCCCAGCGACAGCAGCGATGCGACAAGCAGTTGACGAACTTTCATTTGCATTTCTCCTCTAAGGTGGATGTGATCCTGCCAGCTGCGGAATCGTACTCCTCGCCGGCAGGTGTTGTCTCGGTGGTCCCGCCGGCTTATAGTTCGCGACACGATGAAAGCCCGCATTATCCCTATTATCCGTACGCCCAATTCGATGCCGCAAGGCAGCCGCGAACTTGCGGCGGCGCCGGACGGCGAGCTGCTCGACCGGCGCCGCCGGCGCGTGCGCGACCTGCGCATCTCGGTCACCGACCGCTGCAATTTTCGTTGCGTGTACTGCATGCCGAAGGAGGTATTCGACCACGAATACGCCTTCCTGCCGCGCAGCAAGCTGCTCTCCTTCGAGGAGATCGTCCGCGTCGCCAGCGTCTTCGTCGACCTCGGCGTCGAAAAAATCCGCATCACCGGCGGCGAGCCGCTGTTGCGCAAGCACATCGAGAACCTGATCGAACAACTGGCCAGGCTGCCGGTGGAACTGACGCTGACCACCAACGGCTCGCTGCTGGTGAAGAAAGCGCAAGCGCTCAAGGACGCCGGCCTCGACCGCGTCACGGTCAGCCTCGATAGCCTCGACGACGCCGTTTTCAAGCGCATGAACGATGTCGATTTCCCGGTCGGCGACGTGCTCGACGGCATCGCCGCCGCCGCCGCCGCCGGCCTAGCGCCGGTCAAGGTGAATTGCGTGGTCAAGCGCGGCACCAACGACGACCAGATCCTGCCGCTGGCGCGCCACTTCCGCAACAGCGGCCACATCCTGCGCTTCATCGAGTTCATGGATGTCGGCAGTTCCAACGGCTGGCGCATGGACGAGGTGCTGCCGTCCGCCGACGTGGTCGCGCGCATCGGCGAAGAATTTCCGCTGCAAGCCATCGATGCCAACTATGCCGGCGAAGTCGCCGGGCGCTGGCGCTACAAGGACGGCGCGGGCGAGATCGGCGTCATCTCCTCGGTGACGCAGGCCTTCTGCTCCGACTGCACCCGCATCCGGCTGTCCACCGAAGGCCAGCTCTACACCTGCCTGTTCGCCCAGGGCGGCCACGACCTGCGCGACGCGCTGCGCAAGGGCGCCGGCAACGAACGGCTGCGGCGCGCCATCGCCGCGGTCTGGCACGAACGCGACGACCGCTATTCGGAGATCCGCACCGCCGCCACCGCCCTGCCCGGCAGCCCGGACAAGATCGAAATGTCCTACATCGGCGGCTAGCCCAGACCCCAACCCATGACCTCCATTCTCCAAACCCTGTCCTGCGCCGACGACTACGACCCCGAATCGCTCCATGTCGATCGCGCCCGCCAACTGATCCTCGACCTCGTCAGCCCGGTCGGCGGCCATGAGCGGGTTCCGCTGCGCCAGGCGCTGGATCGCGTGCTGGCCGCGGATGTCATCTCGCCGATCGACGTACCGGCCCACGACAACTCGGCCATGGACGGCTGGGCCGTGCGCTTCGCCGACCTCGCCGCGAGCGACGAAACTGCGGGCGAGACGCGCCTGAAGCACATCGGCACCGCCTTGGCCGGCAAGGCCTTCGCCGCAAGAGTCGGCCCTGGCGAGACGGTGAGGATCATGACCGGCGCCATCCTGCCGCAGGATGCCGACTGCGTGGTGATCCAGGAAGTGGCGCGGGTCGAGGGCGATGCCGTCGTCATCCCGCCGGGCCAGCGCCGCGGGCAGAACACCCGCCGCGCCGGCGAAGACCTGCAAGCCGGGCGCCCGGCCATTGCCGCCGGCAAGAAACTGCGCCCGGCGGAGATCGGCATCATCGCCTCGCTCGGTATCGGCGAAGTGACGGTGCACCGCCGCGTCCGCGTCGCGCTGTTTTCCACCGGCGACGAGCTGTGCTCGATCGGCACGCCGCTGGCGCCCGGCGAGGTGTATGACAGCAACCGCTACACGCTGTGGGGCATGCTCACCCGGCTTGGCTGCGACATCATCGACATGGGCGTGGTGAAGGACAATCCCGCCGCGCTCGAAGCGGCGTTTCGCCAGGCCGCCGAGAGCGCCGACGCCATCATCACCAGCGGCGGCGTCTCGGTCGGCGAGGCCGATTTCATCAAGCAACTGATGGCCCGGCTGGGCGAAGTCGCCTTCTGGAAAATCGCCATGAAGCCCGGCCGCCCGATGGCCTTCGGCCTCATCCAGCCGGAGGCGGGCGATGGCGGCAAAGGCCGCGGCGCCTGGCTGTTCGGCCTGCCCGGCAACCCGGTGGCGGTGATGGTCACCTTCTACCAGTTCGTCCGGCCGGCCCTGCTCAAGCTGGCCGGCGTCGATCCCGTGCCGCCCTTTCCGGCGTTTCCCGCACGCTGCACGGAAGCCATGAAAAAGAGTCGCGGCCGCACCGAATTCCAGCGCGGCATCCTGTTCCAGGAAAATGGCGAATGGTGCGTGCGCCCCACCGGCGCACAGGGTTCCGGCGTACTGCGCTCGATGGCCGAAGCCGACTGCTTCATCGTGCTGGAACACGAGCGCGAAAGAGTCGGCGCCGGCGATACGGTGAATGTGCAGTTGATGAACGGGCTGGTGTAGGGCCGGCTCGCTCGTCGTTCGTGAAGCAGTGCTTCACGCCAGTCCCATCGTTTGAAATCACCTGGCTGCGCGGCTTTTTGCGCAGCTCCGGTGCATTGCAGGGTTGGACATCACGTCACCAGTCTACTAATTCTTCGGAACCTCCAAAACTGGCAGGAAATCCCTTGTAGTGAGGCAAATGGTCTACAACCGGCAGAACTGCGTGCTGGCATTGAACGTGAAGCTGTGGAGAAAATCCCCCTTTGGGAAGCAGAAACCCGTTAACACTTCTAAGGCCAGCGCTTGTGATCTCGGAAAACAAATGAGTGCCACAAGATATGCAACGCATTCTCCGGGTTGCTTTCACAACGATAGGACTAGGCTCTCCGCGTACAACTTCCACCATCTGTGCAGGATAAATGGATGCTGCAACGTATGCAGCCCCGTGGGCGGCGCGGCAATCATCGCAGTGGCAGTAAAGCTGTACGACAGGCTCGCCGGTGATCTTCAATCCGATCTCCCCGCAGCGGCATTGCACATCGATAGTCTTCATGGTTTGTTACCACGTGAAAATGGTAGTGGTGATGTCCAACCTATCGATGGGACTGACCACTCCTCGGTCCGGGGCTCGCTCGATACGGCTCGCCCACTCCTCGTTCGTGAAGCAGCGCTTCACGTCAGCCCCATCGTTTGAATTCACCGGCGCTTCACGGCTTCATCGCGCGGCGTCCGGTGGAATGATGGGTTCGACCGTATTCCCGCACGCACTACTCTCAGGCGGCCAGCAATTGACAACGGGGAATGCGTGAGAGGATTTCGCCCATGCTGTCGCGCGCGATCGCGGTGTCATAGTTGGCCTGCCCGCGAAGCCACCATCCATCGCCGAGTCCGAAGTACCGGCACAGCCGCAGGTCCGTGTCAGCGGTGATGGCCCTCTTGCCCGCCACGATATCTCCGATTCGTTGCGGGGGTACGCCGATGTCCTTGGCCAAGCGGTATTTCGTCAGGCCGAGTGGCTTCAAGAACTCTTCATCAAGCATTTCGCCGGGCGAAACAGGGGGAACAGTACGCATGTCTAAACTCCTTCAGTGGTAATCAACGATTTCCACGTTTTTCGGGCCTTCCACAGTCCAAACGAAGCACACGCGCCATTGATCGTTGATGCGAATGCTGTATTGCCCCTTGCGATTTCCTTTCAGTGCCTCCAGTTGATTGCCTGGGGGAACACGTAAATCTTCCAACACCGCAGACCAGTCCAGTTGCTCAAGCTTGCGTAAGGCAGGCCGCTCAATGTTTACCCAGCGGCGAACTCGCTGACCAAGAAATAGCGCGTGAGTGTCTTTGCATTTGAAGCTCTTGATCGGCATGTGGCGATATTAACGCCAGCCGTGCATAACGTCAAGCATGAATAGGCGTAGATAAACCGGGAAGGTCTCGTGGGGTCGAACCTGTCGATGGGACTGACCACTCCCCGATCCAGGGCTCGCTTTGCACAGCTCGCCCGCTCCTCGTTCGTGAAGCAGCGCTTCACGCCAGCCCCATCCTGTCGACGGGACTGACCACTCCTCGCCCACCGCGATTGAGGACATGGGTGTAGATCATGGTGGTCTTGACGTCGGCATGGCCGAGCAGTTCCTGCACCGTGCGGATGTCATAGCCGCCTTCCAGCAGATGGGTGGCGAAACTGTGGCGCAGGGTGTGCGGCGTGGCGGGCTTGTCGATGCCGGCGGCGCGCACGGCCCCTTTGATTGCGCGCTGCACGGTCTGGTCTTGCACGTGATGGCGGCGCACCACCCCGGAGCGCGGATCGACGGACAGGTTCGCCGACGGGAAGATGTACTGCCACATCCATTCCCGTCCGGCCGCAGGATACTTTCGATCCAGCGCGTAGGGCAGGTGCACCTCGCCGTTACCGGCAACCAGATCCTGCCGATGCAGTTCGCGCACCCGCTCCATGTGCTCGCGCAAGGCCGGTGCCACGCTGGCCGGCAACATCGTTACCCTATCCTTGAAACCCTTGCCATCCCGCACCAGTATTTCGCCGCGCTCGAACACCACGTCCTTCACCCGCAGGCGCAAGCACTCCATGATGCGCAAGCCCGTGCCATACAGCAGCCGCGCGATCAGGCCGTGGCGGCCCTCCAGCCGCGACAACACCGCCATCACCTCGGCGCTGGTGAGCACCACAGGCAACCGCTTCGGCGTCCTGGCCGCCTCGACATCATCGAGCCAGGGCAATTCGAGTTCGAGCACCTCGCGGTACAGAAACAGCAGCGCGCTCTTGGCCTGGTTCTGCGTCGAAGCCGCAACCCGCCCGACGACCGCCAGGTGCGTCAGGAACTCCTGCACTTCCTTCGCCCCCATGTCCTTTGGATGGCGCTTGCCAAAATGCCGGATAAATCGTTTAATCCAATCCAGATAAGCCTGCTCGGTGCGAATGCTGTAATGCTTGAAGCGAATCCGCCCCCTGACCTGCTCCAGGAGCCGCGGTGCTGCGGCTGGCTCAGCTTGTGACGGAATCGAAGACATTTTAGGCTCCACCAACTCAGCAAGGCACTGATGAAATTCAGAATAGCACAGATCACTGGTTTTATATACAGCCTATTTGATGGCTTGTTTTCCGTCATGTTGGAAAGTTTCCCGTCATTAGTGCGCCACACTTATCGTTATGCGGCTACAAAGTCGCGCTCATCCGCCCCACTGTGCCAAGAAAGGAACCACCATGCCTAAACACGGAACGTTCATGTGGAACCAACTGGTAACGTCTGACCAAAAGAAGAGCGGTGATTTCTACTCCGAACTTTTGGGCTGGAGTAGACGCGAAGTAAATGCAGGCCCTTTTGGCACCTACACAATATTCAGCCGCGATGGCAGTGATGTAGGCGGCATGATGAACCCAACAACTGATTTTTCTCGCTCTCGTCCGCCTTGGTGGCAGGCATTCATCGCCGTTGCGGATGTTGACGCTTGCGCCTCTCGCGTTGTTGAACTCGGCGGCTCGGTAATCGAGCCGCCGCATGAGGTTCCGGGTGTGGGGCGCGCGTGCATGGTCGCCGACCCAATGGGGGCCGTAGTCCAACTTATGTCGCCCGTCTCAGGCAATGGTTGAGCCAAGCCGCATAACCCGGCAGTCCACACGGACGCTGCGCGATAAAGCCGCGCAGCGCCGGTGACTTCTACGTTAGGGGCCTTGATCTTGCACTCCGTACAGTCCGAAATAAATCCGTAGCCACCGTGCTTCTCGCACAACATTGGCGACTTCATCGCGTAGGATTCTTCTTTCGCGGCCTCCGCCGCTCGCCGCATAGATTTGCATTGCAGCGTGACGCACTCCAAGAGCATGGCCACGGATTCCGGTTCTATGCAATCCGGCCAGTGCATCAAAACATGACCACCTTCGGGTAGGCCAAAACTCATTGTCTGTATCTTCACCGTCAGTCCTTTCCGGGGGCACGGCCCCTAACCCTACATTCCAGCGGGACCGCCTATCGGCGGCCCCTGAATTACGTCGTTGGGGATCTATATGAACCGCATACTCATACTCATCATTGTTTTCAGTCTCGCTGGTTGCGCATCTACGCAAGAGGCGGCAAATCGGCTTAGCTCGAACTTCGGCCAAAAGAACATTGATGCCTTTGTCTTGCGCCACGGCGCACCGTTTCAGCGGCATCGAATGAACAATGGCGACCTTCTCTACACATGGAGTTCAGAAATCCGTGCTTACGGTCTTCCGGCTACAACAACTGTGCAAGGAACCGCGTCGCCCTATGGCTTCTCTGGCACAGCAACAACTACCGGCGGCGGAACCGTTAACGTGTTCTGCGAAGTTCAAATCCTCACCGCGCAAGATGGAACCATCAAGTCCATATCGCCGTTCCGAGACACCATCGGGATGTGGACAACCTCTCGGTGCGCAGAGATATTTAAAGAATGACGGCGCCCCTTACCGGTTCTACGTGAGTCAGAAAGCAGAAAAATGGCAAACGTCCCAGGGCAACAACCCGAGGTACTTTACTGTCCCGCTTGCAAAGGGAACTTGAGAAACATTCCCCGCGAGGAAATGCGCTCGCGTGTTCGCTCTCGGGACGGAACAACTCCGCCTCACACGCATTCATATAGGTGCCTCACATGCGAACGTCGCTTCGAAATAAATCAAGACCGTTGAGCCGCGATCCCCAACCCTGCGATCAACCGGACCTGCGCAATAAGGCCTGCGCAGGCCGGTTATCTTGAACGTTGAAGCTGTAGAAAAACCCCTTTTTGCAGCAAAGTTGGACGCAAAAAAAGCGCGGAATCTTCCGCGCCATTCGTCATTTGATCGTCGAAGTAATTGAATCGCCGTGCCACCAGCGCCGACTCCTGACTCAAG
>JAPLQZ010000160.1 GCA_026399415.1 Rhodocyclales bacterium
GGCACCGACGGTTTCGGCCGCTCCGACACGCGCGAGAAGCTGCGTCACTTCTTCGAGGTGGATCGCTACTGGATCACGCTGGCCGCCCTGTCGGCGCTGGCCGACGATGGACAGGTGAAGCGCGAGAAGGTGGCCGAGGCGATCAAGAAATACAGCCTCGATCCGAACAAGCCCAACCCGGTAAAGGTGTAAGCCATGAGCATAGTTGAAGTGAAAGTACCGGATATCGGCGACTTCAAGGACGTGCCGATCATCGAACTGCTGGTCAAGGTCGGCGATACCGTCAAGGCCGAGGATTCGTTGATCACCCTGGAATCGGACAAGGCGACAATGGACGTGCCTTCACCCGTATCCGGAGTGGTCACCGAGTTGAAAGTGAAGGTCGGTGACAAGGTGGCTGAGGGCACGCTGGTGGCGTTGATAGATTCCGCAGGCGCTGCCACAGGAGTCGACGCTGGTGGTACGGCGACCGCAACTGCTACCGCGGTACCTGCAGCGGCAATCGCAGCCGCGCCGATCGCCGCGCCGACTGCCGCGCCTGCTGCGGCAACACCGGCGGCTGCCGCCGTCGCAACCAGCGCCTCTGCCGTCGCCGATTCCCGCCCCGGCGACGCCGAACTGATTTCTGCGCCCTCCCGCGTTTCCATGCTGACGCCGGCGGAGCGACTGATCGGTCAGGCGGCCCACGCCAGTCCGTCGGTGCGCCGCTTTGCGCGCGAACTCGGCGTCGATGTCGCCAAGGTGGCAGGCAGCGGCCCGAAGGGGCGCATCATGCACAGCGACGTGCAGGCCTTCGTCAAGGGCGTGTTGACCGGCGCCGCGTCGCCAGCGCCGACTCTTGCGGGAAGTCTCGGCGGTGCGAGTTTGGGTGGATTGGACCTGTTGCCGTGGCCGAAAATCGACTTCGCAAAATTCGGCGAAATCGACGTCCAGCCGCTGTCGCGCATCAAGAAAATTTCCGGCGCCAACCTCTCGCGCAACTGGGCCATGATTCCGGCCGTCACCTATCACGAAGATGCCGACATCACGGAGCTCGAAGCTTTCCGCGTGCAGATCAACAAGGAGAACGAAAAGTCCGGCGACAAGTCGGCCGCGAAGCTGACCATGCTCGCCTTTCTGATCAAGGCCTGCGTCAAGGCAATGCAGAAATACCCCGAGTTCAACGCCTCGATCGACGGCGACAACCTCGTCCTGAAGAAATATTTCCACATCGGCTTCGCCGCCGATACGCCAAATGGCCTGATGGTGCCGGTGATCAAGAACGCCGACTGCAAGGGCGTCTTCGAACTCGCCCGGGAATCCGGCGAACTGGCCCGCCAGGCGCGCGAAGGCAAGCTCAAGCCGGCCGACATGCAGGGCGCCTGCTTCACCATTTCCAGCGTGGGCGGCATTGGCGGCACTTACTTCGCGCCGATCGTGAACGCGCCGGAAGTGGCGATCCTCGGCGTCAGCAAGTCGGCCATGAAGCCGGTCTGGGACGGCAAGGCCTTCGTGCCGCGGCTGACCCTGCCGCTGTCGCTGACTGCGGACCATCGGGTTATCGACGGCGCCTTGGCGACCCGCTTCAATGTCTACCTGGCGCAGTTGATGGCCGATCTGCGCAGAAGCATGTTGTGACCACGCCCGGCGTGGCCCCCGAGATCGAAAGGAAGGGAAGTGCAATGAGCAACATCGTTGAAGTAAAAGTACCCGACATCGGCGACTTCAAGGATGTGCCGATCATCGAAGTCCTGGTCAAGGTCGGCGACACGGTCAAGGCCGAGGATTCGCTGATTACCCTGGAGTCGGACAAGGCAACCATGGATGTACCGTCGCCGGTCTCCGGCGTGGTGACCGAGTTGAAGGTCAAGGTCGGTGACAAGGTGGCGGAAGGCACGCTGGTGGCAATGATCGACAGCGTGGGTGCAGCGGCCACCTCAGGAGTCGGCGCTGGTGCTGCGGCGCCCGCTGCGGCTGCAGCACCGGCACCGGTTGCTGCAGCTCCCGTTGCGGCTCCTCCTGCCGCGCCCGGTGCCGGAAGCGCAGTTGCAACATTCGCCGGCAAGGTCGATCTCGAATGCGAAATGCTGGTGCTCGGCGCCGGCCCCGGCGGTTATTCCGCCGCGTTCCGCGCCGCCGACCTGGGCATGAAGACCGTGATCGTCGAACGCTACGCGACGCTCGGCGGGGTCTGCCTCAACGTCGGCTGTATTCCCTCCAAGGCCCTTCTGCATGTGGCGGCGGTAATCGAGGAGGCCGGCCATGTCGCGGAAACCGGCATCGGTTTCGCCGCGCCGGCTATCGATCTCGACAAGCTGCGCGCGCACAAATCGAAAGTGGTGGGCAAGCTTACCGCCGGCCTGACCGGCATGGCCAAGGCGCGCAAGGTCGAGGTGGTGCGCGGCTACGGCCACTTCCTCGATGCCTTCCATCTCGAAGTCGAAGCAATGACCGGCGACGCGCAGGAGAAGACGGGCGAGAAGAAGGTGATCCGCTTCCAGAAATGCATCATCGCCGCCGGCAGCGCGGCGTTTCATCTGCCCTTCATTCCCAGGGACCCGCGCATTGTCGACTCGACCGGCGCGCTGGAACTGCGCTTCATGCCGAAGAAAATGCTGGTCATCGGTGGCGGCATCATCGGTCTGGAAATGGCGACGGTATATTCCACGCTGGGTGCCCGCGTCGACGTGGTCGAGATGCTCGACGGCCTGATGCAGGGACCGGACCGCGACCTGGTCAAGGTCTGGGAAAAGCAGAATGCCAAGCGCTTCGACAAGGTGATGCTGAAGACGAAAACTGTCGCGGTCGACGCCAAGCCGGACGGCCTCTGGGTCAAGTTCGAAGGCGCAGATGGGCAAACTCGGGCCCCGGCCGAGGCCCAGCGTTACGACATGATCCTGCAAGCTGCCGGTCGCGCGCCGAACGGCAACAAGATCGGCGCCGACAAGGCCGGAGTGACGGTGACCGAGCGCGGCTTCATTCCGGTCGATAGCCAGATGCGGACCAACCTGCCGCACATCCATGCCATCGGCGACATCGTTGGCAATCCGATGCTGGCGCACAAGGCGGTGCACGAGGCGCATGTGGCGGCCGAGGCAGCGGCGGGGCAGAAGAGCCACTTCGACGCCACGGTGATCCCCGGCGTCGCCTACACGCATCCCGAGGTGGCCTGGGTAGGCGTCGGCGAAGACGAGGCGAAGAAGGCCGGACGCAAGGTCAGCAGCGCAAAGTTTCCCTGGGCCGCTTCCGGCCGGGCGATTGCCAACGGCGCCGAGTACGGTTTCACCAAACTGGTGTTCGACGAAGAAACGCATCGCGTGATCGGCGGCAGCATCGTCGGTCCCAATGCCGGCGACATGATCGGCGAAGTGGCGCTGGCCATCGAAATGGGCGCCGACGCGGTGGATATCGGCAAGACCATCCATCCGCATCCGAC